>JAFYPO010000082.1 GCA_017547505.1 Oscillospiraceae bacterium
GCCCATGTAGATGTCACATTCCAGACCGAAATAAGCGGCAGCGGTGGCCAGAGCCACACCGTGCTGACCGGCACCGGTCTCGGCGATGATCTTCTTCTTGCCCATGTACTTGGCCAAAAGCGCTTCGCCCATGCAGTGATTCAGCTTGTGGGCGCCGGAGTGGTTCAGATCTTCCCGCTTGGCATACAGCTGCACATTGCCCAAAGAGTTGGACAGGCGCTCCAAGTGGGTGATGGGGGTGGGTCTGCCCTGGAATTCTTTGCGAATTCTGCGCAGTTCCGCAATAAAGCGGCGAGATTTGGCAATGGTGAAATAAGCCTCGGTGATCTCTGCCATGGGCGCTTTCAGCTCATCGGCGATGTACACGCCGCCGTAGCGGCCGAAATAACCGTTCTTATCCGGGTAATTCTTGAAATAGGTTTCAAAATCCACATTGTTCATAATCATGGTCTGGTCCTCCCAATAAAAAAATCCTCGACAGATACTCTGTCAAGGACGAATAAAATACTTATCCGCGGTGCCACCTTGCTTACCCAAAAGGGTCTCTTTACGAAATGCCAACACATTCCTTGCCTTTAACGCAGGCCTACGGTCCGGCTACTTTTGATTCACCATTCCCTCAGCGACCCATGCTCTTCACGGCTTGCTGCGGGTTTCCACCGTCCCCACTCTCTGAAAGCGCCCTTTGAAGAGTCCCTTCGCCTCATCGGTTTATGGTATTATATGCCGTATTTCCCCGTTTGTCAAGAAAAATGTACGCAAAAGAAAAGCACTTGTCCGCTCCGGGTGGAGCAGACAAGCGCTTTTGTGTTTTATTCTTCGGTTTCGGCAGTTTCTGCGGCGGGTTCTTCTGCGGGGGGTTCTGCGTCTTTGCGTTTCTTTTTGCTGTTCTTTTCCAGCAGCTTGCGTTCTTCTTCCCGGGCAAGGTTGTCAGCGTTGCGTACGGCAAAGAGGTTGCTCCGGTCGTGCTTGCGGAACAGATTGAAGATCAGAACAGCAGCGGCGGCAAAGCAGGTAATGGCAGCCAGCACCTGGCTGACTCTCCATGTACCCCAGTAGAGGCTGTCAGACCGCAGACCTTCGATAAAGGTGCGACCCAAACCGTACCATGCCACATAACCTAGGGCGATCTGGCCGTCGTACTGCCGCTTTTTGGACAGGAAGTGCAGCGCTACGAAACCCACAAGATTCCAAAGAGATTCGTACAGGAAGGTGGGGTGGACGAATTGCTCGCTGCCAAATCTGCCGTAGATGCCCATTTTCAGGAAGCTGTCGGTAGCTTCACCGTAGGCTTCCACATTAAAGAAGTTGCCCCAGCGGCCGATGCATTGACCGATCAAGAAACCCAGAGCCACCATGTCCAGCAGAGCGGGCAGGTTCAGCTTGCGGATACGGCAGTAGACGATGACGCCGATGGCAGCGCCGATGACACCGCCGTAGATGGCAAGACCGCCCTTCCAGATGTAGAGAATGGAAAGAAGGTTGTCTTTGTAAATCTCCCAGGAGAAAGCGCAGTAGTAAAGACGGGCGCAGAGAATGGCAAAGGGAACGATGCACAAAACGCCGTCCATAATGTGGTCCTCGGAAAAACCGAACTGTTTTCTGCGCCTCAGGGCATAGACCACCGCCAGGATCAGGCCCACGGCGATGAACAAACCGTAAAAGCGGATAGAAAAATTATCACCCAATGCGAGTCCCTGGGGGATATTCAAATCCAGACCCAAACCGGGGAAGGTGATGCGGTGAAAGCCAAAGAAATTCATTTATCTGTTACCTCCGAATCTTTAGGATAGATCACGCACAGGCAGGCTCTTTCGGGTCTGACGACCTCCCGGATAAAATCAAGAAGATCCTGCGCGGTGATGGTTTTGTAAATTTCCGGGAAGCGGAAATAGTCGTAACCGGAGAAATGGTAGGCGCAAATGCGGAAACAAAGGCTGTCAAAGCTATCCAGATCCCGCACTCTGCGACCCAGAGCGCTGCGCTTCATACGCAGAAAATCCTGCTGGGGAATCCCCTCCTGCAGCAGCACCGCAGCCTGGGCGAGAATGGCATCTTTCACAGCTTCCGGATCTTCGCTGTCGCCGGAAGCCAACAGCATAGCCATGCCGTCCACAGTTTCAAAGCCGCCGCCGAAAGAACCGTCGATGATGCCTTCTTCATAAAGCCGCTGGTACAACGCGGAGGACTCTCCGAAAAGCGCCTCTGCCGCCAGATCGCCGATGGCTTCCTTGCGGATCGCTTCCGCACCTTTTTCCGGTGCCTGACACTTGAAGCCCAGCTGGAACATGGGCATTGCCACTTCCATATGGGCGGTGACGGTGGGGGTCACAGGGGTCATTTCCTCCTCCCAGCTTTCCTGCCGGGTGATCACCGCGCCGTCAGGGGCGGGGAGGATCTGGGTGGCTGCCTTGGCAACTTCTGCAGGATCCACATCACCCACTACGCACAGCAGCATATTGTCCGGGCGGTAGAAGGCCTTGTGGCAATCGTACAGGGTCTTGTCGGTAATTTGGGCGATGGAGTCACGGCTTCCCAAAATAGGTGTCTGAATGGGGTGGTTGCGGTACATGGCTTTTACCAGCAGTTCAAAACTCTGGGAGTCCGGATTGTCGGTACTCATACCGATCTCCTGACCGATAATGCCCTGTTCCTTTTCCACACTTTCCGGTGTGAAATACGGTGTGGACACAAACTCCAGCAAAAGTCGAAGGTTCTTGTCAAAATTCTCCGTGCAGGAGAAATAATAGGCGGTAAGATCGTAGCTGGTAAAGGCGTTCGTACGCGCGCCCAAAGCGGCAAACTCTGCCGTCACGTCCCGGTTGGGTAGGTCGAACATTTTATGCTCCAGAAAATGGGCCACACCGTCGGGAGCGCGCAGACTTTCTCCGTTCAGGGTATAGGCGGTGTGGATCGCGCCGTAGTCTGTGACGAAGTAGCACAGCTTTTTGGTAAAGCCGGGGCGGGGAACCACATAAATGGGCAGGCCGTTGGGAAGCTTTTCAAACCAGACCGTTTCGTTCCAATGGGGGTAGTACCGTTTTTCCATTACTGCACCCCCTTCAAAAAGTACACGCACCGCAGCTGCACAGCTTTGGCTGCTTCCATCACATCTTCTTTGGTGACAGCGCGGATACCGGCAATGTAGTCGTCCGGTGTTTCCGGCGATCCGGAGAGGAGTCCTGTGAGATAGTATCCCTCAATGGCGCTGGGGGAGTCATGGACACCCTGCAGGCTGGAGATCAGCGCTTCCTTGGCAGAGGTCATTTCTTCCTCGGTGATGTTGCCGTCGCAGCAATCCTGCAGCTGTCCAAGGATCAGCTCCTGCACCAGTTCATCTTTGTCACAGTCGATACCGGCAGATACGGTCATAAGACCCTTGGTGGCATAGTAACCGGAGCCGATGTCATAGCAAAGGGATTGTTTTTCCCGAATATTCTGGAACAGTTTGCAGGTCATGCCGCCGCCAAACAGGGTGTTGAATACCCGCATGGCATGGTAACGGGGGTGTTTCATGTTAATGGGGGTGGTAAAGCCCATGCACAGCTTGCCCTGGGCGACCTCCATGGTCTCTACCCGCTTGCCCTCCTTGCCGCCCTGGAAAGGTGTCTGGGCGGGGAGGTTTACATAATCTCTATCAACACCTGCAAAAATGGTCTTTATCGCGTCTGCAACGACCTGGGGATCTTGTTCACCCACATAGAACAGGTCAATGCGGCTCTCTTTCAGGATCTTCCGGTAATGGGAGTAAAGGGTTACCGGGTCAATGGCGGCCACATCTTCTTCGTAGCCCAGCCGGGGCAGACCGAAGGGGTCGTTTGCGCACAGATCCTTCAAAAGCTGGGCGGAAGCATAGGCGCGCTTGTTATTCATCTGAGACTGAATGGCGGCAATCAGATTTTTCTTTTCGCCGTCTACAAAGTCCTTGCGGAAACCGCCGTTTTCCGTCAGCGGCTCCAGAAGCAGACTGCGCATAAATTCCACAACGGGAGTAAGCAGGCCTTCCGACTCCATGGCATAGCGGTCGCCGATAAAACTGCCGTACATGCCGGTGAGTTGGTAGTCGCCGATGCGGCGCACCTGGGCGCCGATGGAAGCGCCGTACAGATCGTCCAGCTTCAGCGTAATGGAGCGAATATCCGGCGCGCTTTCACAGCCCCGCAGGAGAACAGCCGGGAGCAGGGCATTCATAGCGGCCTCTTCCTTGGTGATCAGGCGCACCATTTGCAGGCTCAAACAGCTCTGCTTAAAGCGACTGTCCGGGAAATGGTACAAGGTGATACCCGGAAAAATTTCGGTGGTATGGATCATAAAGATCTCCTTAAAAACAATTTGGGAATATTATATACCGAATATGCCAAAATAGCAAGCGCCCGAATGCCCGGGCAGGCATTTCGTGCATAGTGCGGTGGTAGTCGTTTTGTATCTTGATTGCGCTCGGTAACGATAAACGTTTCAAAAGTTTAGGGGCGGTCAGCGACCGCCCCTTGCAGGTTTTGTTATTCCAATTCAAATGCGCCGGTGTACAGCTGATAGTAAGTGCCTTTTTCTGCCAAAAGGTCTTCATGGCTGCCGCGTTCAATGATCTTGCCGTGATCCAGCACCATAATGCAATCGGAATTGCGAATGGTGGAAAGCCGGTGGGCGATCACAAAGGTGGTACGCCCCTTCATCAGGGCGTCCATACCCTTCTGTACCAGCGCTTCGGTGCGGGTATCGATAGAGGAGGTCGCCTCGTCCAAAATCATGACCGGGGGATCGGCCACCGCGGCTCTGGCGATGGCGATCAGCTGCCGCTGACCCTGGGAAAGCTGGGAACCGTTGCCGGTCAGCTCCGTATCGTAGCCCTTGGGAAGCCGGGTGATAAAGTCATGGGCGTTGGCAATCTTAGCCGCCTGGATACATTCCTCGTCGGTGGCGTCCAGCTTGCCGTAACGGATATTCTCCATCACCGTGCCGGTGAACAGGTGGGTGTCCTGAAGCACCATACCCAGAGAGCGGCGCA
>JAFYPO010000083.1 GCA_017547505.1 Oscillospiraceae bacterium
TGGGTGATGGTACGCAGGAACTCCATGGTGTGACGCTTGGGCTGCAGGGGGAAGTCACCGGTGGAAGCACCCTCAACAGTTACTTCAGCGGCCTGAATTTCAAAGGGCTGCTTGCTGTCGGGAGTCAGCACCAGTGTGCCCTTGACGATCAGAGCAGCGCCGATGTTGATCTTGGAGATCTCCTGGAAATTTTCAATGGTATCGTTATAAACCACCTGCACAGGGGAGAAGTAGGTGCCATCGTTCAGGACGATAAAGCCGAACTGCTTGGAGGGGCGGCGATTACGCACCCAACCACCAATGACAACTTCTTTGTCTGCATAGGCAGCGGTGTTCTTAAAAAGCTCGCGAACAGAAATCAGTTCCATAGCAAAAACCTCTTTTCGGGTAATGTATTCAATAAGTATATGCCAGAAAGGGAAATTTTACAAGTATTTTTTCCTATTTTTCCGGAAATCCATATATTTTATAAGGAAAAGGGAATAGAGAAACCAATTTTTGTATAGACTAGAAAAAGTTGTTGCAAAATCAGAAAGCGCATGCTATAATACGGCGTGTGCCTCGCCGGCGCCGTAGCCTGAGCAATATAATCCCAATCCGTTTCTGAACCACGTGACAGCCCCGATGCTTCACCGCCGCTTTTTGAAGGGCGGAAGCCCATCGGCAAAGCGGCAGTTTGCCTCAGAACCGCCACGCGGCTCAGAAATCGTTGACCTAAGCGGGATGGATAATTGGTTCAGGCGAGCTTTTAGGAAGCAGATGGGCTAATTGCCCATCAATGAGTAAAATGATGTCTGGACCGATTAGACGCCAGCTTAGGCGGGTTTGGATCATATTGCTCAGGCTAGACATTGGGATGTCGCCAAGCGGTAAGGCACCAGACTTTGACTCTGGCATTCGTAGGTTCAAATCCTGCCATCCCAGCCATAAGACCCGCTAGCTCAGTTGGCAGAGCAATTGCCTTTTAAGCAATGGGTCTGGAGTTCGAATCTCCAGCGGGTCACCAAAAAAGAGAGATACCCATTTGGGTATCTCTCTTTTTTGCATTACTAAGGTGGAGATTCGAATAATCTAAATGCAACGCGGACGAGCGTTGCTCGCGAGGCTCCGCCCGAGCGACACCTCTATTTGACGAATCTCCAGCGGGGGAGCGATGCGACCGCTGCCTGTGGCAGAAAAAGGGAGCTGAGCGAGTGGCCGCGGTCGGCGAGGGACGAAGGTGCTTTGTCACCGAGGACATTCGCCGGGCACCGCAACAGGACACCAAATGGTTCCTTCCATATTCCAGGCGGTCGCAGACCGCCCCTACAAAGGCTTCTTCTGGAGGAGAAGCCTTGCACCTGCAATTTTCAACAAATTACGCTGTTAGTATCTGTAAAGGAACGCAGATTATACCGCAAGATTTACTTTTAAGTTTTGCTATGTTATAATTAATAAAAAATCATTCTTTGATAGGAGAATGTATATGGCGCGTAGAAGGAAAAAAGATACCGAGAAAACATTAGAATTCGTCATATGGTTAATCATCGGCATACCTATGGCAATAATTGCCATTATAAAATGGATATTCTCTGGCTTAACCAAATTAGGACAACAAAGAACCATCAAGCTATCTTCGATTGATTTGAAAGAAGTCGATCAGATGGATGGTTTTTCTTTCGAATACTATGTTGCTGAATTACTTAAGAAAAACGGATATAATCAGGTTGTCGTAACAAGTGGAAGTGGCGATTTTGGAGTGGACATTACCGCATATAAAGATAACAAGAAACACGCCTTTCAATGTAAAAACTATCAAAGCAAGTTAGGTGTTTCACCAATCCAGGAAGTATATAGTGGTGCTCCTAAATATAATGCATCGATATGTGTTGTGGTTACCAATTCATATTTTACACCCCATGCCCAAGAACTTGCCAAACACCTAAATGTTATGCTATGGGATAGGTCAGAATTAGTACGACTAATTCGCACAAAAAAAGAGTCTTTGCTAATAAACCAACCTATTCAAGATTATAAATTAGGGGAAGTGCAAGAGGCTCCCCCCGCTACTACACAAGAGGAAGCACAACGGCTTATATCAGTGCTGTCTCAAGCAATAAATAATGAGCAAGAAAAGGCAAGCGTACTTACAAAAGCGAAAGATAGAAACATTGAAATGCAGGAGGATTTGACAATGGCAACAACATTAGGCGCAGGAAAATATATTTTTGGCGTTGATATACCCGAAGGAAAATACAATCTTAAGGCTATATCTGGAAGCGGAATGTTGCAGATTCAAAAACTTATGGATGGTACTTGGGACGAGGAATGGATTAATTTTGGCATCGAAGAGCATTGCGCAAAAACCTACCACGGACTATCATTACCTAAAAACAAATATTTTGAAGTAACAGGAAATGTTGTTTTTGAAATAACAAAAGCAACAATGATAGAAATTGAATAAACGCAGTGGAGCAGGAAATCCTGCTCCACCTTTTTATTCGCATAAACCTTTATTCTTGCACCATATGTAGATATTCGTGATCGCTCTTTTGAATTGTTCCTCGGATATAAATGTTGTACGAGAGGGATCACCCTCATATATACATATGCACCGCAACAGGGCACCATACGGTTCCCTCCATATAAGAAGCAGCGGAGTGATCATCACTCCGCTGTTCTTTTTCAAATAACCCCTCTTATCACCAGCAGCCACAATACGCAAGTCAGCAGTAGCAAACCTGCCAGAATGTAGATGCCAGGGTTTGCTTTTTTCTTGGGAGAACTGCTTCGGGGCAGCAGATTGGTTTTCCGCAGCGCGGTGGTCAAAGGCTTGTAAAGTGCCAGTACAAAGGCACTGTTCAGACCAGCCTTCAGCGCATTAAAGGGCAGGAACATGGGCACAAGCATGGCAGTAACCGCCTCCCGGGAGACGCCTTGCATATACAGCGGTGTGATCAGCCAGTTCCACAGAAGCATAACAGCGATCATAGCTACAGCACCGCTGAGAAGTCCCAGCACTGCACCCCACAGATCGTGCTTTTTCTTATAAATGAAGGCTGCTGTGCAGGCAAAACTGCAGGTGGAGATCAAATTCATGATACAACCGATTACACCGGTATCGCTGATGGTCACCATTTCCACCAAAGAAACTACCAGAGAGATCGCAAAAGCTGCCATGGGCCCCAAGAGGAAACCGCCGATCGTGATCACCACATCTTTGGGCTCGTAGCTTAAGAACATCACGACGGGGATCCGAACCAGCGCCACCATAATATAGGACACCGCCGCCAGCATGGCCAGCAGTACAAGTTTTTTTGTGGATTGGGTCTGCATGTGTATTCCTCCCAATAAAAAATGCACCCACGGGTATACTCCCTGGGCGCAGAAAACGGCAAAATGCCGCGATCTCTTCTTCCATCCAGACTATACTGTCGGTATCGGAGTTGCACCGATTCTGCCAAAAGGCTCGCGGACTTATGGCTCGAAAAACCATTTACCGCCGGTCGGGAATCACACCCTGCCCTGAAGAGTATTCGTTTCCTAAAAGATACCACAGCCGTCCGGTCTTGTCAAGAACGGACAGCTGTGGTAAACTGGTTATGCAGCCGGCTGCGGTTGTGTTACGGTTGGCTCGGTAGGTGTGGTTTCCGCACCCTCTTTGGCGATCCGCTGGAAACCTTGCACCACACCCTTTGCGCCGGTGTCGGTGATGTCACCGCCGATGATCCGGTTTTTATAAACCAAAAGTGTGGCAAATACCGGTTCGGTTGCACCGGGGAAATTGTTGATCTTGTAGACGTAGCGCATAACTTTCTTTCCGGCAAACTGGGTCAGATCGTACCCCTGGCTTTTCTGCAATGCGTTGTAACGCTCAAAGACCGGAGACTGCTCCTCGGGAATACGCACCTGAGAGGTCTCTGTGGGAGAGGCGGTCACGTCCCACCCCATATCCGTAAGAAACTTCACCCGCGCGTCGTTACCGGAAACAGCCGGCGCGTCGGTTTGCGCAGTTTCACCGGAACCGCCAAACAACAGCACCACCGCCAGAATGGCAGCGGCTACTGCCGCCAGTATGATCAGAATCTTTTTAATATCCACCTTTGTGGTCATTACAAACATGATAATCCCTCCTTGTGTTGATCCGCATTACAGCGTATTCGGAAGAAGTTAGGGATAGAACGGAGCAAGTATGGAACGGTTGGACAAATTTTTGTGCGATTGCGGCGCAGGAAGCCGCAGCCAGGTGAAAGGGATCCTGAAATCCGGCAGAGTTACGCTGGACGGCAAGCCGATCAAAGACGGCAGTGTGAAACTGGATCCTGACAAAAATGAAGTTTGCCTGGACGGGGAACGCATAGAAAAGGAAGGCACTTTGGTACTGATGCTCAATAAACCTATGGGCTATGTCACCGCTACGGAAGATGCCACAGAGCCTACTGTGATGGAACTGTTGCCTGCAGGCTGGCGCAGCCGCGTCAAACCTATCGGCAGACTGGACAAGCAGACCGAGGGCTTGTTGCTCTTTACCGATGACGGTGATCTTCTCCATCGACTGATCAGCCCCAAGAAAGAAGTGCCGAAGCTTTACTACGCAAAGCATGAGGGTACGGCAGGAGAGGACGATGTAAAAGCCTTCCGGGAGGGCGTGACATTAAAGGACGGCACGGTATGTCTGCCGGCAAAGCTGGAACCTTTGGGAGAAGGGGAGAGCCTCGTGACTGTCTGCGAGGGCAAATACCATCAGGTGCGCCGTATGCTGGCCTCCCGGGGCATGCCTGTGACCTACCTGGAGCGCAGAGCGGAGGGAAGCCTGGTTTTGGGCGATTTGCCCAGAGGACAGGTACGGAAATTGTCACAAACAGAAATAAACCTATTGGAGAAATGACGAAAAATCGACCGATCTTTCCACAGGAAATATCGGTCGATTCTGCTTTTTTCGGCGTTCTTTTGGGAAAATGTATAAAAACAGAGGGGTGTTTTGCAATAAAATGTCAAAAGACACTTGCAAAATGCGCAAAAAGCATATATAATGATAGGGCAATTTTGTGTAATGCGTATTTGTGCAATATTTCAAGGAGGCATATTTATGTCCAACAGTGTATTCCAGAGCGTGATCCTGCAGCTGCGTGATGCCAGCGACCGTACCTTCGGTGTAATCGATACCGACGGCTGTGTGGTGTCCTGCACCGATATTACCCTGCTTGGTGAGCGTTGGCCCGATGCTGCCGTCAAAGTGGCAGGCGCCGGCGATGCTGCCGTCACCTTCGGACAGAAGACTTTCCGCGCCATTACCAGCAGTACCAATGTGTTTGAGTATGCTGCATTCTGCACCGGCGATGACGAGATGGCAAGATCTTTCTGTAACATTGCCTACATATCTTTGAATGAAGCCAAGATGTTCTACGAAGAGAAGCACGACCGTGGTACCTTCGTGAAGAATATTATCATGGACAATATCCTCCCCGGCGATATTTATATCCGCGCCAAGGAACTGCACTTTGCTACCGATGCCCCCCGCGCCGTATTTTTGGTGCGTCAGCTGGGTCACGGCGATGTGGCAACCGTGGACGTGCTGTCCGGTATGTTCACCGATAAGATGCAGGACTTTGTCATCAGCATTAACGAAACGGATATTGCTGTCGTGAAGCAGCTTGCCCCCAACACCACCGCCGCTGAACTGGAAAAGCTGGCCCGTTCTATGGAGGACACGCTGAAGAACGAACTGTTTGTTAAGACGATTATCGGTATCGGCACCGTTGTCAGCCACCTGCGTGAGCTGGCAGATGCCTATAAGGAAGCCCAGACCGCCATTGAAGTGGGTAAGGTCTTTGATACCGAAAAGAGCATTATCAACTATGAGAACCTGGGTATCGGTCGTCTGATCTACCAGCTGCCTACCACTCTGTGCGAAATCTTCCTCAGTGAAGTCTTTAAGAAGAATTCCATCGACTCTCTGGATCAGGAGACCCTGTTCACGATCAACAAGTTCTTTGAGAACAACCTGAACGTCTCCGAAACCTCCCGTAAGCTGTTTGTCCACCGGAACACCCTGGTGTACCGTCTGGAAAAGATTAAGAAGCTGACCGGTCTGGATCTGCGTCAGTTTGACCATGCCATCGTGTTCAAGGTGGCGCTGATGGTCCGTAAGTATCTGTCTTCCCGGGAGAGCCGCTAATGCAATTGGGCCGCACTCCTGTGCGGCCCGATTTTACCGATTACGAGAATTCGACACCAATATTTGGTGATATTGCCAAGTGTTTTTTGAAGCGGTTTGGTTGACAACGAATTTACAATGTGTTACAATTTGGTTACACAGTTACCGTGGCTGAAAGTTTTGCTTTTACGGAAAAACAACCATTAACGGCAGTATTTACCGAAAACAATGGATTTGGAGTTAGAGATATATGATCGAGTTTACCGATGTTGTAAAAACCTATACCGATGTTGGCAACGACGCGCTGAGGGGCGTCAGTATGCAGATCGAAGACGGTGAGTTTGTATTCCTGGTGGGCCCCTCCGGTTCCGGTAAGTCCACCATTATCAAGCTGATCACCGGCGAGCTGCAGCCCACCTCCGGCACTGTCCATGTGAATGGCTATTCTCTGGAACGGATCCGCAAGCGGGAGATCCCTTATCTGCGCCGCACCATCGGTGTTGTGTTCCAGGATTTCCGCCTGATTGAGAATAAGACCGTATATGAAAATGTGGCGTTTGCCATGCGTGCTATCGGCGCAGCGGATAACGAGATCCATGACCGCGTGCCGTACATACTGGAGCTGGTCGGCCTGGAAAACAAGATCCACCGCCACCCCAACGAACTGTCCGGCGGTGAGCAGCAGCGTCTGGCCATTGCCCGCGCACTGGTGAATAACCCCTCTACCATTATTGCAGACGAGCCTACCGGTAACCTGGATCCTGCCCGTTCTCTGGAGATCATGGAACTGCTGCAGGAGATCAATAAGCTGGGAACCACCCTTTTGGTGGTCACCCACCAGATGGAACTGGTGGAGCAGTTTGGCAACCGCGTCATCTCCATTGATGAAGGCCTGGTAGTCAGCGACGGAATGGAAGGATACAGGGAATATGAAGTTTAATAATCTGGGATATTTGATGAAAGAGGGCTTCCGGGGCATTTTCCTTCACGGATTTATGTCTTTTGCCGCTGTGTGCGTTACGGTGGCCTGTCTTTTGATCGTCGGCAGCTTCTCCATTTTGATGTACAATGTGAACATTATGGTGGAGGATCTGAATAAGACCAATGAGGTTCTGGTGTTCATTGACGAGACCCTGCCCGATGCGGAGGCCAAGAGTGTCGGCACAAAGATCAATCAGATCCCCAATGTGCAGAATGCTGTGTTTGTCTCCCGGGAGGAGGCGCTGAAGGCGTTTGTTGCAGATTATCAGGATAACGAAGCATTTTCCGGCGTGCAGGCAGAAGACCTGCGTCACCGTTATGTGGTCACCTTGATGGACAATGAGCTGATCAAGGATACTGTGGCGCAGTTGACCGGTATTGCCGGTGTGGCGAAGATTTCTGCCGCTTTTGAATTGGCTGAAGGCTTCACCACGATCCAGAATGTGCTGCAGATCGCATCGATTGCTATTATCATTGTGCTGCTGATGGTCAGTTTGCTGATCATTTCCAATACAGTCAAGCTGGCAATGTATGACCGCCGTGATGAAATTGCGGTTATGAAAATGGTGGGCGCCACCAATGGGTTTATCCGGCTGCCTTTCGTGGTGGAAGGTTTCACCCTGGGTATGATCGGTGCGGCAATCGCCTTTGGTCTTGAATGGCTCATGTACGATGCGCTGGTGCTGAAGATCGGCGCAGAAGATACGCTGAAGTTGTTCAGCTTTGTACCCTTTACGGAACTGTTGCTACCCATGATCGTCACCTTTGTGGCAGCCGGCTTGTTTGTCGGTGTGGTGGGCAGCTGGACTTCTATCCGGAAGTTCCTGGACGTGTAAGGAGGAACTATGACGAAAAGAAAGCTTTTAATATCCATTGGCGCAGGCATCATGGCACTTATCATGATCCTGTCCGTGGTGATTGGTGTGCTGCCGTATATGGCATCTGCTGCCACTTCTTCCAGTGCCCTCAAGAAGCAGCTGGATAAGCTGAAGCAGGAGCAGAAGGAAATCAAGGCAGACATTAAGGAAATCCAGAGTCAGGTGGACGAAAACAAGGACAAGATGACGGTCCTTGTGGATAAGAAAAACGCCATCGACCAGGAGATCTTTAAGCTGTACCAGGAGATTTCCAATATTAACGAGCAGATCGCAACCTATAATACTTTGATCAGCGATAAGAATGCGGAACTGGAAGATGCCAAGGCCCGCCTTGCAGAGCTGAACAAAAAGAACAAAGAGCGTATTCGCGCCATGGAAGAGGACGGCGAGCTGTCTTACTGGTCTGTGCTGTTTAAGGCCAATGACTTTGCGGATTTTCTGGACCGTGTGAATATGGTCAATGAGATCGCAGCTGCGGATAAGCGCCGTCTGGACGAGATCAGCGCTGTGGCGGAAGAGATCTCCAAGGTTATGGCAGAGCTGGAAACCGAGAAGGCTGCTCTGGAAGTGACCAAGAAGGAATTGGACGACACCCAGGCGGAACTGGAAAAGAAGCGCGAAGCGGCTGATGCTCTGCTGGCAGAGCTGGTTGCTACCGGTGAGGAATATCAGAAACTGCTGGACGAAGCAGAGGATAAAGCTGCGGAAATCGGCAAAGATATTAAGGATACCAAGAATAAGTACGACAATGCCAAGCGTCAGGAGTGGCTGGCAACTTCCGTGCCTCCCACGAAGAAACCCTCCGGTGGTGGCGGTGGATCTGCCGGTACCGGTCAGGTGGTAGCAGGTATCAAGTGGCTGGTTCCTTGCAACTATACCCGTTTCTCCAGCCCCTACGGTATGCGTCTGCACCCTGTGTATAAGGTTTACAAGATGCACTACGGTGTTGACCTGGGCGCCAAGCAGGGCACTCCCATTATTGCGACCCGAGCCGGTACCATTAAGTGGGCAACCTGGGATAACTCTGCAGGTTTCTATGTTGGCATTGACCATGGTGACGGTTTCCAGTCTATTTATATGCATATGACCCACTACATTGTTTCTAAGGGCCAGAAGGTCAATGCCGGTCAGGTTATTGGCTATGTGGGCTCAACCGGTACTTCCACCGGTCCCCACCTGCATTTTGGCATCAAGTACAACGGAAACTATGTGAATCCCGCAAACTACATCAATATCTGACGATTCTCCCACAGCCCTTTTCGGGCTGTGGGAAACGTTCTTTCCCGGAGGCGTTTATGAATAGAAAAAATACGGTTATAAAGGTTATTTTGCGTGTAGCTTCCTATATGTTGGTGGCGGCATTGGCTGCATCGGCGGCTTATATGATGGCCTTGGGCGGCAGTATGAGCAAGCTGGAGTACCTGGAAGAAATGATTGACCGCTATTTTATTGAAGACTACGACAGCGAAAAAATCAACGACGCTGCTGCTGATGCCATGGTCAATGCGTTGGGCAACCGTTGGAGCTACTATATTCCCGCGTCGGAGTACAAGGCCCATGTGGAGCGGCAGCAGAATGCTTATGTGGGTATCGGAATCACGATTCAGCCTGTGGAAAACGGCAAGGGCGTGGAAATCGTGAAGGTTGAACCCGGTGGCAGCGCAGAAGAAGCCGGTCTGCAGGTAGGTGACATTATTATCCGTGTAGGCGACCAGGGCGCGGAGGAACTGTCTGTGGATAATGCCAAGACTTTGGTGCAGGGCGAGGCAGGTACAACGGTAGAGATTACGGTTTTGCGGGACGACAAGGAACAGACCTTCACCGTGGAACGCCGGGAAATCAAAGTCGTTGTGGCTACCGGCGTTATGTTGGAGAATAATGTTGGTTATATCAAGATCAACAATTTCAATGACCGCAGCGCAGCGGAAACCATAGCGCTGATCGAAAAGTTGCGAAAAGAGGGTGCGACCGCCCTTCTGTTTGATGTGCGTTTCAACCCCGGCGGCTATAAAGACGAAATGGTGCAGGTGCTGGATCATCTGCTGCCGGAAGGCGACCTTTTCCGCAGCGTGGACTATGAAGGCAACGAGACAGTAGACAAGTCCGACGAAAAATGTTTGAAAATGCCCATGGCGGTGCTTGTCAACCCCGACAGCTATTCCGCTGCGGAGTTCTTTGCAGCTGCTCTGAAAGAGTATGCGTGGGCAACGGTTGTGGGACAGCCTACCACCGGTAAGAGCCATTTCCAGGTGACCCTGGACTTGGGCGACGGTTCTGCGGTCAATCTGTCTGTGGGTAAATATTTGACGCCCAAGGGTGTCAGCCTTGCAGACGTAGGTGGTCTGAAGCCGGATAAGATCGTGGAGGTGGAGGAGGAACTGTACGCCAACATCTACTACGGTACAGTAAAACCGGAGGAAGATCCCCAGATCATTGCGGCATTGGAACTGTTAAAAACTGCCCAATAAGTCTTGACGAATCGGGAGAATTCCTCTATAATAGTTTGGAATATTGCTAATACGAAAGGAAAATGTATTATGGCAAAGGAATTTAAGATTACCAGCCTGCGTCTGGAAGAACTGGAAAAGGAACTGAATTATCTGAAAACCACCAAGGAGCGCGAGATCGCTGCAATGATTGCAGAAGCCCGCTCCTACGGTGACTTGTCTGAAAACTCCGAGTACGACGCTGCCAAGAATGAGCAGGCAAAGCTGTACGGCCGTATTGCCGAGATCGAGGATATTCTGGCACATGCCGTTATTATCGAGGACGAGAATGTGCTGTCCGGCCGCGTTGGTCTGGGCTGCAAGGTGGTCGTAAAAGATTTGGCTACCGGCGCAGAGACCGAGTACCGCATCACCGGTTCTCAGGAAGCTAACCCCATGGAGTACAAGCTGTCCGACGACTCTCCCTTTGGCCGTGCCATCGTTGGCAAGGCTGCCGGCGAGAAGTTTATGGTGAATGCACCTTCCGGCTCTTACGAGATGCAGGTTGTCAGCATCTCCCGCGAGAACTAAGAGGAGAACTATATGGCAAAGTTTGAACCCCAGGCTGAGTTGCCCGTATCCGAGCAGGCTCAGATCCGCCGGGATAAGCTTGCGGCGCTCCAGGCAGAGGGCCGTGACCCCTTCCTGGTGACCAAGTTTGATTTTAACGCGGACTCCGCTGCTATCAAGGCCGATTACGAAGGCTATGAGGGCAAGACCGTCCGTGTAGCAGGCCGCCTCATGAGCAAGCGCGGCCAGGGCAAGGTCATGTTCTGCGATCTGCAGGACTCCACCGGCCGTATCCAGCTGTTTGTGAAGATCGACGAGCTGGGTGAGGAGGAGTATGCCCGCTTTAAGAAGAATGACATCGGCGATATCGTTGGCGTGGAAGGCGAGGTATTCAAGACCAAGACCGAGGAAATTTCCATTCGCGCCAAGTCCGTCATTCTGCTGAGCAAGGCACTGCTGCCTCTGCCCGAAAAGTACCACGGCCTGACCGATAAGGAGATCCGTTTCCGTCAGCGCTATGTGGACCTGATGGTCAATCCCGAGGTAAAGCGCAACTTTGTGATCCGTAGCCAGTTCATCAAGTATATGCGTAACTACCTGGATTCCCGCAATTACATCGAGGTAGAGACCCCTGTGCTGAATACCATCGCAGGCGGCGCTTCTGCTCGTCCTTTCATTACCCATCACAACACCCTGGACATCGATATGTACATGCGAATTGCCACCGAGCTGCCTCTGAAGCGGCTGATTATCGGCGGCATGGACCGGGTGTACGAGATTGGTCGTATCTTCCGTAACGAAGGTATGGACCCCAAGCACAACCCCGAGTTCACCTCCGTGGAGCTGTACCAGGCTTACGCAGACTTCCATGACATGATGGACATCGCTGAGGGCATCATCTCCGGCGCTGCCAAGGAGATTTTGGGTACTTACAATGTGCAGTGGATGGGCGAGGAGATCGACCTGACTCCCGGCTGGCGCCGTATGACTATGGTGGAAGCTGTCAAGGAGTATGTAGGTATCGACTTCGGTGCGATCACCGATGACGCTGAGGCTGTGGCTGCTGCCAAGGCCAAGGGCGTGGAGCTGAGTGACGCCGCAGAGAAGACCTGGGGCAACGCACTGTACGCTTGTTTCGACCAGAAGGTAGAAGAACACCTGATCCAGCCCACCTTCATCACCATGTATCCTGTAGAGGTTTCTCCTTTGACCAAGCGCAGTCCCGAAGATCCCAGACTCACCGAGCGCTTCGAACTGTTTATCTGCCACAGTGAGCTGGCAAATGCCTACTCCGAGCTGAACGATCCCATCGATCAGAGAGCTCGCTTTATGAAGCAGGTGGAGCAGCGTGAGCGCGGCGACGACGAGACCGAAATGCTGGACGAGGATTTCCTCAACGCCATGGAATATGGTATGCCCCCCACGGGCGGCATGGGCATCGGTGTTGATCGTACCGTCATGTTACTCACCGGCAATGACACCATTCGTGAGGTTATTCTGTTCCCCACCATGAAGCCGTTGGATTAATTAGACTACAAAACCTAAGGTATCCGTTGGTATCTTAGGTTTTGTGAATATTTAAGATAATTCCTATATATTTTGTTTTCAAGAATAGTGGTGATGAGAATGGCTCTTATAAAATGCTTGGAATGTGGAAAAGAAATTAGTGATACAGTCAAAAGTTGTCCACATTGTGGATATGTTAATAAGTCTACTTTTCAAAAAGTTAAAATGAATAAAACTGTTATTTTAAAAATTGCAATTAGTGTGATATTAGTAACGGTTCTTCTACTTGTAGTTTCTATTTTTTTAAGACCAAATTTAAAATTCAAAGATTTGAATGTTGAAAACAATGCGATATCTACCCTTTTTTTGCTTGGAATTCCCGATGAAATTGAAGACAATGAGTGGGAATACGGAGATTGCGGAATTGAATTTTACGATATACCGGTAGAAAAAATATGGTTTAATATTGCTGATGGGAAATATTACCTTCTATTTGACAGCGAATACAATGATGCTGTACAATCTGTTCTTTCAAAGTATTGTAAAAAGTCGAAAAGTGTAAGTGGCTTTCATGTGTATACATATGAAGATGTTGAGGTGTGGGCATCTTTTTATTCAACCTCTGGCAATTTGCAAATTCATAAATAATGTCAGTATTGGAAATTTAATATAGAGGATTAGATGTCTATACGGGAATATTTATTTTTATGCAACATTATTTTTGGACCATTTTTTAGACCATTTCAGAGGTATGATATATCCCGAAAAGGTAAGTTGAGGTAAGATAATTTTTTAGGGGTAAAACGGTATGCTTTTAGTGGGCAAGAAAAATCACAAAAAAGCAAGATTAGGTAAGATATTTGCTTGGGCGATTTTAAGTCCTTTCATACTCCCAACCATGAAGCCCCTGGATTAATAAGTTGTGATAACCCAAGATGCCTTGCGGTATCTTGGGTTATTTTATAAGAGCAACGTCTGTGATTCGAGGATAACGCTATGACAAAGAAGAAAAAAAGAATCATACTATGCGCAGGTATTGCATCAATTCTGCTGGCACTGGTGATTTGGATCGCCTGGGGCGATAAAGCACTGGAGCAGACGGTATATGCCATTGAGAGCAAAGAGATTCCTGAGAGTTTCCACGGCTATCGTATTGCCCAAGTTTCGGACCTGCATAATACCCAGATCGGCCGTAATAACGAGAAACTGCTTGCACTTTTGCAGTCGTCTGATCCGGATATTATCGTGTTCACCGGAGATCTGATTGATTATTATGATACAGATATTGACGTAGCGGTGCGGTTTGCGGAAGAAGCGATGAAAATAGCACCTTGCTACTTTGTGACGGGTAACCACGAGGCGAGAGTATCTGACTATCCGGTTTTGAAAGGGGAGCTTGCAGAACTGGGCGTTGTGCTGATGGAAAACAAAATTGAACAGCTGGAACGAAACGGAGAGTCTATTTCCTTGCTGGGTGTGGGTGACCCTAAGTTTTATGAAGAATTTTCTGGTGTAGATTATGCACAGATCATGCGGGACAATCTGTCTTGCATTGCAGATACAGATTCCTTTACCGTGCTGCTTTCCCACAGACCGGAATTGATTGAAGTTTATAATGAAAATCATGTAGATCTCGTTTTGACTGGCCATGCTCACGGCGGCCAGTTCCGTCTGCCTTTTGTAGGTGGCGTTCTGGTTCCCAGTCAAGGCTGGTTTCCCAAGTACGATGCCGGACTGTTCGAAGAAGGAGACACACAAATGATCATTAGCCGGGGAATCGGAAACAGCGCGTTTCCGTTCCGCGTGAACAACCGCCCCGAATTGGTAATCGTCGACTTAATGCACGAAGATTAATAAAAACGAACACCCTATGGCAAATGCCATAGGGTGTTTTTTTATGTTATTAAACTGAACGACAAATTGGAATTTGGCGGCGAGTCGCCGCTGACAATTCGTGCTCGGTGCAGTGCGTTTCGTTACTGCCCTGACCCGCTCGGTATCGTTACTGCGGAATAGTTAGAAAAATTGGAATTTGACAACATCAAAGCAGCTTGATTTCGTTGGCAATCATAGCCACGGTCTTTTCGTTGGTGTCAATTTTAATCGTGTTGAGTGTGTCATACATCGGTATTCTTGTTATGCTTCTTTCGATTATATCCTCAACTCGAATACCGCTCTCCACATCCTTTGTTAATCTCTTGCGTAAATTGGCTTCGTCAACAATAAGCGAAATACATTTCACATCGCAGCTTTGTGTATCCAGTTTTTCTACGATGGAATCAATGATAGACTGTTGGTGCATTACCCAACAGAAAATTACATTTTCATAAGCAGAGCAATGTAAAAAGTTATTGAGCAA
>JAFYPO010000008.1 GCA_017547505.1 Oscillospiraceae bacterium
ATGCAGAAAAATACGGCATCACGCAGGAAAGCGTGGTTTATAACTTCCGACTGATCCATCAGGATTGGAAAACCGGAGAAACATAAGAGGTTTTCGTATGAAGAAAGTATTGATTCTGGAAGATGAAGTAAATATTCGCTCCTTTGTGGTGATCAACCTGAAGCGAGCCGGCTACGATGCCATTGAAGCAGGAACCGGCCAGGAAGCGCTGGACAGAATTCGGGAGAACCCCGACATCGGCGTTGCAATTCTGGATATTATGCTGCCGGATATTGATGGTTTTGAGGTTTGTCGCCGTATCCGTGCCAACAACAAGCAGATCGGTATTATTATGCTGACCGCCCGTACCCAGGAGATGGACAAGGTCACCGGCCTCATGACCGGTGCTGATGACTATGTGACAAAGCCATTTTCACCTGCGGAACTGACAGCCCGCATTGACGCGCTGTACCGCCGCCTGGGTGCCGATGTGGGCGTTGATCTGGAGATCCTGAAGCAAGGACCCTTTGTGATGAATACCCGCAACCACACCTTGGAGAAGTCCGGTGAGCGGATCCGTCTGACGCAGGTGGAGTTCTCCATTCTGAAGCTGTTTATGCAGAATCCCGGCCGCGCCCTTTCCCGCGAGGAAATTCTGGCAGCTGTCTGGGGTAAGGATTACGATGGAGAGCTGAAGATCGTAGACGTCAATATCCGTCGTCTGCGTATTAAGATCGAAGACGATGCCACAAATCCCACCTACATTACAACGGTCTGGGGTTTTGGCTATAAGTGGGGAATTTAAGCAGAAAGGGGAGACCCGTGTTGAAAAGAGGCGGTTTGCGCAAGCGCTGGCTGATGAATACTGTAGGCGTAGTGTGCACACTGGGCTTGGTTTGTGTCCTTGCAGTGACCGCTGTCTTTGCTGCTTACTACTACTCCTCCATGGAGTCGGATATGCGCTACCGCGCCCGCACTACCACGGATTTCTTTGCTGACTATATCAACCAAAGCTACAACCAGTATTACCAGTCCTGTATCACATACGCGCAGAATTTTGAGGAAAAAGATAATCTGGAACTGCAGTTTATCAATGCAGACGGTCGGATCGTTGCTTCTTCCTACGGTACATGGGCGGGTCCTTCTCCTACCACATCGGATATTGCCGATGCAATGTCCACCCGGGATATTGTTCCGTATTACGGTGTCAATCCCCAGACGGGAGAGCGGATTCTCGCGGTTTCCAGCCCTATGATCTACAGTAACGGCGAGGTGATCGGCGTTTTGCGCTATGTCACGTCCACCCACCTTATGGAACAACAGGTTTTGCGGGTAGGTTTGATCGCGCTCCTTGCGCTGGTTGTGATAACCGCAGTGGTGCTGCTGACCGGTAATTACTATATCAAATCGATTCTGACATCGATTGGCGCAATCACTGAGAAGGCTAGCCGGATTGCCGGTGGTAGTTACGGTATCCAGATCGAAAAGAAAAATGATGACGAGATCGGTGATCTGGCAGAGGCTATTAACGAAATGTCCCTGAAGATCAGCGAGAATGAGAAGACCCAAACGGAGTTTATCTCCTCGCTGTCCCATGAATTGCGCACGCCCCTGACCGCTATTACCGGCTGGAGTGAAACCCTCCTTAGCGGCAATGATCTGGATTTAGATACCCGCCGCGGTATGAAGATCATTCACAAGGAAGCGGGTCGTCTGACAGACATGGTTTTGAGCCTTCTGGACTTTACGAAGATCCAGGGTGACCGTATGACCTTGAATATGGAACTTTCTGACATTCGGGGTGAGTTTGAAGATACTGTTTTTATGTACGGCAGCCGTTTGGCGCAAGACGGCATCAAGCTGAATTATATTGACAATGATGAGGACATTCCGGAAATATCCTGCGATCCCAAACGTATGCGGCAGGTGTTTCTGAATATATTGGACAATGCGGCGAAACATGGTGGCGAAGGCAACCGGATCGACGCATGGATCCGCATGGAAGGGGATACGGTGATCGTATCCATTCGGGACTACGGTTCCGGCATTCCGGAGGACGAGCTGCCTCTGGTGAAGAAAAAGTTTTATAAGGGCAGTTCCAAAGCAAGAGGAACCGGCATCGGTCTTGCTGTGTGCGATGAGATCGTGCAGATGCACGGCGGCACTTTGGAACTGAGCAATGCGGAAGGCGGCGGTACTTTGGTGATCGTAAGGGTTCCCGCTTCCCTGTAAGGAAGGAACAATATGGCTGAAAAGTTTAAGACAATGATTGGCGGACAGGCCTTGATCGAGGGTATAATGATGCGCGGACCGGAAAAGGACGCCATCGTGACCCGCAACGGTGAAGGCGTCCATGTGGAGGTAAAACCCCGCAAGATCCGCAAGAAGGGCAGTTTTGCCACCTGGCCTTTTATCCGTGGCTGCGTGGGCTTCTTTGATGCGCAGGTAGCAGGTGTGAAGGCTCTGATGCGTTCTGCGGATCTTTCTCCGGAAGCGCAGGAGGAAGAGCCCTCCAAATTTGACCAGTGGCTGGAGAAGAAGCTGGGCAACAAGCGTTTCCAGAATTTGGTGATCGGCACAGCGGTTGCACTGGGTTTGGGCTTTTCCATTCTGCTGTTTTTCTTCCTGCCCAATTTCCTGGCAAGTTTGTTTTACGGTGTAGTGAAGCACGATCTGCTGCGCAGCCTGATCGAAGGTGCGGTGCGAATTGCCATCTTTATGGCGTACATGATCCTTGTGTCCCGTATGAAGGACATGAAGCGGGTCTTTGCGTATCACGGCGCGGAACATAAGACTATTCGCTGTTACGAGGCAGGCTTGCCTCTGACGGTGGAGAATGTCCGCCAACAGACCCGCAAGCACCCCCGCTGCGGTACAAGCTTTTTGTTTGTGGTAATGATCCTGTCCATTCTGGTGTTCTCCACAGGAACGGCACTTTTGGGTCTGATCCCCGGTCTGGAGTTGCTGGAAGGTACTTTATGGTACACGTTGCTCCTATTCTGTTTTAAGTTATTGCTGCTTCCCATTGTGGTGGCAATCGCCTTTGAAATCAACCGCTTGGTAGGCAGATATGATAATTGGCTGACCCGACTTGTCACCGCCCCCGGACAGTGGTTCCAGAACTTCACCACTAACGAGCCGGACGACGAAATGATCGAGGTGGGCATCGCTTCTTTGGAAGCAGTGCTGCCGGAAGAGGAGGGCGCTGACCGTTGGTAAAGAAATATTCCGAAGTATTTGTGGAAGCCAGCCGTGCCATTGCCGCAACGGAAGATGCACAGACCGCCAATCTTTATGCAAAGAATCTACTGTGCAAGGAATCGGGTCTGACCTATGAAAATCTGTTGGCACAGCGGGATATGTATGCCTCCCAAGAGGTCTGTGATGCCATGGACAGGGCGGTCAGACGGATCCAGCGCGGTGAACCTTTGGCATATGTGCTTGGGGAATGGGATTTTTACGGTATGACCTTAACAGTGGACAGAAATGTATTGATTCCCCGGGACGATACCTGCGCTGTGGCATCTTTGGCAATCAATCAGGCGTTGTTTTTGGACGCCGCACCCCGAATTCTGGACTTGTGTACCGGTTCCGGCTGCATTGGTCTTGCGGTGGCAAATCGTGTCACCGATGCCCGCGTTACTCTGGCAGACTACTCCAGAGAAGCGCTGGCAGTTGCCAGAACCAACATCAAAAATCAAAAACTTACCGCCCGCGTCTCCTGTGTGCATGTGAATGCGCTGGAGCCTGCGCCGGCCTTTTTGGGAACCTTTGATCTGATCGTTTCCAACCCGCCCTACGTTACAACCGAAGAAATGGCGCAGTTGGACGACAGCGTTAAGGATTACGAACCGCATATGGCTCTCCACGGCGGCGACGATGGTTTGGAGTTCTATCGCGCCATTGCGGAAAATTATAAAACAGCCCTGAAGCCTGGGGGTTACCTGTGCTTTGAATTCGGCATGGGGCAGGGCGACGATGTATGTGCAATCCTTGAAAAAAATGAGTACAGAATATTGGACAGAACAAAAGATTATAATGGCGTTGAAAGAGCGGTAATTGCTCAATACGGCAGGAAGGAAGTATAGAAAAATGGCAAAGAAAACAGTTTATGATGCACCCACCCCCGCAACCGATAAGAAGAAGGCACTGCAAACTGCGCTGAACCAGATCGAACAGACCTTTGGTAAGGGTACTGTTATGCGTTTGGGCGAGCGTCCCGATATGAATGTGGAGGCAATTCCCACCGGCTCTTTGGCGCTGGACGCAGCGCTGGGTATCGGCGGTGTCCCCAAGGGTCGTATCGTGGAGATCTACGGACCGGAGTCTTCCGGTAAGACAACTCTGGCGCTGCACATTCTGGCAGAAGCACAGAAGATGGGCGGCGAAGTCGCTTTTG
The DNA here is from genome assembly GCA_017547505.1 of Oscillospiraceae bacterium. Taxonomy (GTDB): domain Bacteria; phylum Bacillota; class Clostridia; order Oscillospirales; family Oscillospiraceae; genus Faecousia. The sequence goes on from JAFYPO010000008.1 coordinate 4,379, forward strand.
TGGACGCAGAGCATGCGCTGGATCCTGTGTATGCGGCTGCTCTGGGTGTGGATACCGATAATATGCTGGTGTCCCAGCCCGATACCGGCGAGCAGGCTCTGGAGATCACCGATGCTTTGGTGCGCTCCGGTGCAGTGGACGCAGTGGTCGTTGACTCTGTGGCAGCCCTTGTTCCCAAGCAGGAAATTGAAGGCGAAATGGGTGACTCTTTTGTGGGTACCCAGGCCCGTCTGATGTCCCAGGCACTGCGTAAGCTGGCCGGCTCTATCTCCAAGACCAATTGTACCGTCATCTTCATTAACCAGCTGCGTATGAAGATCGGTGTTATGTACGGTAACCCCGAAACCACTACCGGCGGTAATGCTCTGAAGTTCTATGCATCTGTCCGTCTGGACGTGCGCCGCGTGGAAGCCATCAAGGAAGGCAGCAACGTGGTTGGTAATAAGACCCGTGTTAAGGTTGTGAAGAACAAGGTTGCCCCTCCTTTCCGTGAGGCATACTTTGATATTATGTACGGCGAAGGCATCAGCAAGTGGGGCGAATTGGTGGATATGGCTGTTCAGATGGATATTATCCAGAAGAGCGGCAGCTGGTTCTCCATGGGCGAAGAGCGCATCGGCCAGGGTAAGGACAGCGTAAAGGCCTTCTTCCAGAACAATCCCGATGTTGTGGAGCAGGTGGAAGCACAGATTCGTGAGAATCTGATGAACAGCAAGCCCAAGGAGCCTGCAAAGGCAGCCGGTCGCGCTGTGGCTGTAAGCGCCGACGATTTTGATGATGAAGATTAACACGATAGCCTGCTCGCCCGACCGGGTGGGCAGGCATATGGTGCGTTTTGAGGACGGCAGCACCATGCGCCTGTACCGGCAAACGGTAACGGATTTCGGCCTTTACGCCGGCAAGGAATTGTCGGAGGAGGAATGGAAATCCTTACAGGAAGCGGCCGGCCTGATGTCTGCCAAAATGCGGGCAGTTCGGATCCTTTCTGCTTCCGATGTGTCCAAAGGGGACATGCAGCGTCGCCTTGTCCAAAAAGGGGAAGACGCGCAGGACGCCCGCAAGGCTGTTCAGTGGCTGGAAGACCTGGACCTTATTGACGACAGTAAAACTGCCCGGCAGGTGGTAGCGCGTTGTATCAGTAAAGGCTACGGCAAGGCGCGTGCCAAGCAGGCTCTTTATGAAAAACGAATTCCCAAGGAATACTGGGACGAAGCGCTGGAAGACTATCCGGACCAGCAGGACAATATCCTGACATTTCTGGAGAGTCGGCTGGGAAATCAGCCAGACGAAAAGACCAAGAAAAAAGCTGTGGACGCACTGATCCGCAGAGGACACAGTTACAGCGCAATTCGCAAAGCAATGGAAACCCTTTCTGTGGATATAGAGGATTTCCGGGAGGATTAACATGGCAAATATTGGTTTTATATCTCTTGGGTGTGCCAAGAATCAGGTGGACTGCGAACGAATGATGTACCGTGTGCAGGAAGCCGGACATACGGTGCAGGCAGATGTGATCGGTGCCGATGTGGTGGTGATCAACACCTGCGGTTTTATTGACTCTGCCAAGTCTGAAGCTATTGATTTTATTCTGCAAATGGCCCAGCTGAAAGAACAAGGTCTGGTTGGCAAGATCCTGGTTACCGGTTGCTTGTCCCAGCGGTATCAGCAGGAAATTACCAAAGAAATGCCGGAAGTAGACGGTATCTTAGGAACCGGCAGCTATACGGAGGTAGTGCCTGCAATTGAGAAATTATTGTCCGGTGAGCAGGTGGAGGACTTCGGTTCTATCGATGCGCCTGAGGAGGAAACCGGTAGAATTCTTACGACACCCGAGCATTATGCCTACATTAAGATTGCAGAAGGCTGTGATAACCGTTGCAGCTATTGCATTATTCCGTACTTGCGTGGTAAGTTCCGCTCCCGTACTATGGACGATGTACTGTATGAAGCAAGGCTGCTTGCTGCCAACGGTGTGAAGGAACTGATCGTCGTCGCTCAGGACACCAGCCGTTACGGCACAGATCTTACCGGCGGTAAGCGGCTGTTGCCCCAGCTGCTGCGGGAAATTTGCAAAATCGACGGCATCGAATGGGTACGCGTCCATTATGTGTATCCCGATGAAATTGACGATGAACTGATCGAAGTTCTGGCAACAGAACCCAAGATCGTGAAATATCTGGACATTCCGATTCAGCATTGCAATGATAAGATCCTGAAACTGATGAACCGCCGCGGCGACGGCACATATTTGCGTCAGCTGTTTGCCAAGCTGCGTGCCAATATCCCCGGTCTTGTGTTGCGTACCAGCGTGATCACAGGCCTTCCCGGTGAAGGGGAGGAGGAGTTTGCCGAGCTGTGTGAATTCTTGAAGGAGCAGCGCCTGGAGCGCGTGGGCGCATTCCCATTCTCTTCTGAAGAGGGTACTCCCGCAGCAGATATGGATTACCCCGATAATGAGATTGCCCAGCAGCGGGCGCAAATGATCGAAACTATTCAATCCCGAATCATGGACGACTATAACGAGTCTATGATGGGGCAGACCCTACATGTTTTGGTAGATGGTTTTGATGAGGAGTACGAGCAGTTCTTCGGTCGTACCTTTGCAGATTCTCCTGAGATCGACGGCAGAGTCTGGATCGCTTCGGAAGAAGCTCTGGCAGAAGGAAACTTCGTGAAAGTTTGTATTGACGGCCTGATAGACGGCGATCTGACGGGCTACATTGTGGAGGAATAACATATGACAACTGCAAGTAAAATTACGCTGATCCGCGTATTCTTCATTCCGCTGTTTATGGTGTTTATGTACTTAAGCGGCGGTCAGCCCAATGTTTGGATGTACGTCTCTCTGGGCGTGTTTATTGTGGCAAGCATAACAGACTATGTGGACGGCTATATTGCCAGAAAGTATAATCAGGTCAGCGACTTCGGCAAGTTCCTGGATCCTCTGGCGGACAAGCTTCTGACCATCGCCGCTATGACCATGTTCTGTGAGTGGGGCAGCTTCCCTGCATGGGCGCTGATGATCGTGTTGACCCGCGAATTTGCTGTGACCGGTCTGCGCCTGGTTGCTGTGGGCAAGGGTAAGGTGATCGCAGCCGGTTGGAGCGGTAAGGTCAAGACTGCCAGCACCATGATCGGCCTGTGCGCACTGATGGCATTTCCTATCGCGCCTGTGCTGGCATGGATTGTGATGGGTGTCATTGTTGTGACAACTGTCTACTCCGGTGTGGAATACTTTATCCAGAACTGGAACTGCCTTTGGGACTAAAACTGATCGCCGGTGCGTCTGCACCGGCGAAATGATTGGAGAACCTTATGAATCAGAAAGAGATTGGCGAGATCCGGCGCCGCATGCGCCGTGACCGCAGCAATATGACCGCTATCTACGGCTGCTATGTCAACGGCAACAAGGAGATCATTGCTTCCTTCCGCCAGAGTACCGGTATGATGCCGGAAAACGAGGCAGAGAAGTATTTTGGCGTTATGAAGCGGGCGCTCTCAGGTACTGTTGGTAAGAACCTGATCGACGTATGCTTTCAGACTTCCCAGGTGGCTGATAGCCCGGAACACAAATTCCTTATGGCGCTGCGGGAGTGCAAACTGCAGGACGATGACTTGCGTACACAGCTGTACAAGAAGATCATG
>JAFYPO010000009.1 GCA_017547505.1 Oscillospiraceae bacterium
CACCAGGTTGATCTTGGCGGTGATGGAGGCGCTGAAATAGGCACCCGGTTCGAAATAACTATAGAGGAACTTTTGGTCAGTGATCTCGTCCCGGTTGGCGATGGGGAAGGTTACATACAAATCGGCATACAAACCGGCCTCGGGAACAATGGCGATCTGGGCCACCTTGGCGCTGATAAAGTTAACGGCGATCTCCACTTTCACACCGGCTTTGGCATTGACCTTGCCGCTGATGGACAAGGTGGTGTCTTTCAAATGGAGATGGGGTTGATTGTAACGGTAGAATAGGCCGTCTACAAAGTGAACGCCTACGGTATAGCTTAAATCATAGGTTTGCCCGATATTGATGGAGGCTGCGGCTTCCACGGCTGCAAACAGCTTGACATCTGCGCTGAAGTACAGGCCGGGAACTGCGGTGGGAATCGGCACAACCAGAAGCGGCAATTCACCAGAAATGGTGTCGCCGGCTTTTTTATACAGATCCTCTACGATCTTTTTTGCATTTTTCTGGTAGTTGGCCATGTTGGAGAAGAGCTTGCTGTTACCCTTCTTTTTGCCCAGCAGGTCTCCCAGACTGGAGTCCTTATCCAGCCAATCGTCGGAGTAGGGGGAGATTTCCAGATTCCATTTGAATTCTGTCCCAAGTGTACAGGAAACATCAATGTTGCCAAGATCTACGATATTGGCATGCTGGTGCAGACCAAGACATTCGATTTCCAGGTTAAGGGTAACGGCCTGGTGCTTCAATTGTTTAATGCCAAACAGACCGTCTTTGCCGGGCTCCAGCTTAATGGCGATTTTTATGGAAAGGGTATTGTCGTCATTCTTTTCTACGCTTACGGTGACACCGCCGTCCTTCTTTTCCTCTTCGGCGGCATAGGCGGTGACAATCAGAGAATTGTAAAACTCACTGTTGCGGACATTTTCCGCGATCTCGATCTCCAGATCAGGGTTGGCAATAATGTCGTCCACATCCCAGGTGTAGGTGTTATATACATCCAGGGAACTGTAGATCTCATCCAGGGCAGGGATCTCCACGGTGGCGGTGCCGTCGGCGTTGACAGCGGTGATCTTATAGGCCTCGTAATTGTCGTCCTGATCCAGACCAAAGAGAATATCGCCGGACTGCACATTTTGACCGGTGATATCGATCGTGCTGTCGTTGATCTCTTGAATGGCTTTTTCGGTTTCCACCACTTCGTCAGCCAAGGTATAAGATTCCACAACCTCCCGCTCAATACAGAAGGTTACGGATTTGGCTTTTTCCAGCCCTTCGTGGACAAAAGAAATGCCTGCGGGTAGGGAAAGGGTATATCGACCGCCGGGGACATAGCCCTCTTTGGGAGGCAGAATGTCATAGACACCCTTGCTTACCTTCCGGAAGGAAGATCGCATTGGCGAATCATTTTCGTCGGTGAGGTAGTAAAGAAGCTCTGTATCCTCATTGCATTGCACCCGGAAAATAATATCTTTGGGCGCTTTGCGCAGGTACAGGCAGGAGGGGTCGTCCTGGTAAACGGCCAGATCCAGCATGTCAAATTCATAACTGCCCTGCCGGAACAGGAACCAGCTTCCCTGCAACGAGCCAAAGAAAGTAGCAATGACCAGCAGTATGGCTAAAATTCGTTTCAAGTGTTTCATTTTCAGAAACCTCCTCGGTTGATAAACCGATTATAAGGGATTTTCTGTGAGGTTACAAGGGTTTTTGCAAAAAAATGTCGCACGGTGGCGGAAAAATGTCCGCCTGTGGTTGACAGAGGGAGGAAATGTGGTGTACTATGTAGAAAAAACCGAAAGGGAAGTGTTGCTATGTTGAAAAAGCTGTTGGCGCTGCTGCTGTGTATTTGTATGCTGATCTCCTTTACCGGCTGCGGTCTTTTGCTGTTTGCGATGGAGCAGGAGGACCGTGTGGAATCCGACCGGATCGACCGGGACGATGAGGACGAAGATGAGGACGAGGACGAAGAACCGACCACTGCCCCGGTGGAGGTTGTGCCGGAAGTCCAGATGCCCGTTGTTCAGAGCGGTGTGTATGTGGCGGATAACGGCGACGATACCCTGACCGTGGAATCCGTCAGCGGGGATAGCTTCGTGTTCTCTCTGTTCTGGTATCGGCTTTACAGTGTTGACAATGCCACCGCCACCTGGAACGGCGATACCTTTGTCTTTGACTATCAGGTAGACGGCGATGTGGCAAAGGGTACGTTGACCTTCACCGGCGGTGAGGTGCTTATGACCCTGACCGAGGCAGATCTGCCCTATATCGAGACCGGCGACACCCACTACACCTTTGAAGGCTCGGAAGCTGATCATTCCGGTTCTTTGATGCTGCAGGTGCTGCTGCTCAATGACGAGAAGAACGGCTGGTGCATGATCATTGAAAGAGATAATACATATTACGATAATGTGTACCTGCGCTTCTACCAGGGCGGCCGGGTGGATATTTGGTATCTGGAAGACCAGATAACCGACAGTGTCGTGCATTATACAGAAGGTCAATATACCATCGAGGAGAACCGGCTGATCCTGAACGGTGACGCCTATATCCTGGAGGCTGTGGGCGGCGCTTACCCCGAGATGAAGCTGATCGCCCTGGGCGAGTATGAAAAGGATTACGCCGGCGAGTACACCTTCAGCGTAGACAGCTATACATACTCCGGTCTGTACGAATATTTCGACGAATTTACAAGCTGAAAAAGAATCCCCGGGAGGCAGCCGCCTCCCGGGGATTTGTCATTTTGTTATTTGTTCAGGTCGCTTTCTTTCACAAGGCCGCGGGTGGTAAGGGGAAGCTCCATAACGGAGAGCAATCTGGTATTGGTGGTCAGGTTGTACCACTTGCCGTCCAGCTTGACCATCTGCATCATTAAAATGTAATCCAGGCCGTCGTATTCCATCTCAATGGCCAGTTCCCGAAGCTCCGGATC
>JAFYPO010000084.1 GCA_017547505.1 Oscillospiraceae bacterium
CAGGCGGTGTCGTACATGGCATAGCCGCCGAAGTGGGCAGCGATGACCTGCAGACCGGGGAACAGATCCAGAATTCTTCGCAGTTTGATGGGGTGGGAGTAGTCGTACCGGTGGTCGCCCATGTGGAGCATGACCGGCAGCTTACCCCTTGCGGCCTCATACATGGGGAACAGACGGACATCATCAATGGAAAAGCGCTGGGAGTCCGGGTGCATTTTGATACCCTTAAGCCCCATGCGGTAAATTCTTTCTGTTTCTTCTCCAATACCCTCCATGGCGGCGTGAACTGTACCGAAGCCAATAAAGTGATCGCAGAGGTTCTCCTGCTCTTTGATATAATCGTTAATGCCCTGCACCCGGTCGGAACGAATGGCAACCGGCAGAATGACACTTTTGGAAATGCTTGCCCTTTGGTGCTGCCGCAACAGCATGGACACCGTGCCGTCCATGTCTGCGCCGCCGATACCGTAAAAGTCTTTGACACTGTCGGTGGCTTTTTGGGCGATGGCATCGGGGTAGATGTGGGTATGGATATCAATGATAGTCAAGAAAATCGCCTCGAAATTTGGAATAGAGCTATTATAGCACAGAAATGAAAAAAGAAAAGCACCTGTCTGAAAAAACAGGTGCTTTTTCGTTTCCATAAGGAACATTGACCAATATCGGGCACAATCGAGATGCGTAACGATACGCAATATCTGTCGTGCGGGCTTGCCTGCGGCGGCTCGCCGCTTATTTCAGGATAATTGCGTACTGGATCTCCTGCACAATGCCGTCCTTCATAATGATGGACAGGCTGCCTTCGCCCTTTTTGATCGTATAGGCGGAGGTACCGTTGAAGGTGTCTGCGCCGTAAGCGGCTTCCACCTCTGCCTGGGTGCTGCCAATGTAGATGTTCTCAGCGGTGGTCAGGGTGTCGTCTGCAAACCACCAGCCGTAGATGTAGTCCTTGCCGTTTTCGGGGTAGGTCTGCACATACAGGTTGCCATAGTAGTAGGTCTTGTCCAGACCGTCAAAGGCGCAGCTGGCGGTTTCGGTGTACTTGGTAGGCTCGCCCAGAGCGGTGAGGATCGGCTCTGCTTCTGCGTACAGCTTCAGCTCCACACCCTTGTAGGTGAAGGTGTAGCTGTCAGCAGCGGGGGTGCTGGCAGCGTTGCCGCTGTTGCCTTCGTTACCGGCGGGGGTCTCGCTGCCGCCGCAGGCGACCATGGACAGCACCATGCACAGTGCCAGGGTGATCATCAAAATCTTTTTCATCGGTTAACCTTCCTTTGTTTCTTTTCTTTGGTTGTAGGTTGCCACTTTTTCTGCCCAAATATCAGAAAGGGCGGTGTCGTTTCTGCGGTCGGGAAGATCGCAGTTTTCCTGCAGGTACTTGCCGAACCAACGGGCGGCCTTCTCTGCGCCGTACACATTCAGGTGCAGGCCGGCATCGTAGGTGTCGGTACTCCAATCAATGCCGATCTCCTCCTGGTAATCTAAGAGATTCACATAGAGAAGATCATTCTTTGCGGCATATTCCTCGATCTGCAGATCCCATTCGTCCCACCAGATGGGGGAGAGGGCGGGGGCTTTGATCAGCACCAGCTGCACACCGTTTTCTTTGCAAAGCTGGGTCATTTTCTCCAGGTAGTACCAGCTGTTCTCCCCAAAGTTCATGTCCATGGGGCGCATTTCGTGGTACGCGTCACCCAAAGGCTTCACACCGGTCTGCATCAGATAGCCATTATCGGACACCTGATCTTTCTTGAACCAGTAGGTGAAATCCTGCTTTTCCAGAGAAGACCAGCGGTCATGGTAGCGCAGCAGGGGGAAGATGTAGGAAAGCTCCGCCTGCCAGGACTTTTCTTCCTCGGTCATGGAAGCCTGAATGGAATTCCATTTGGACACGGACCAGCGCATGCCGTCCAGGGTCATGCGGTTGTAGGCCTCCCGCTGGGATTGGGCGCCGGTGGATTTGGGAGTGTCATATTTCATGGACAGCACATTGAATACCATGACCTTGGGCTTTTCGTACTTGAGGGTCTCTTCCATCAGGTAGTAGGATTGCCAGATCAGCTGCTGGGCGCTGCCACGGATATAAGAGGGAATGCCGTATTCTTCCCACAGGGTAATGGGGGAGAAATTCTCGTAAACTTCGCAGTCGCCTACGAAGACCACATCGTTGTTGCCTGCGTTATGGTAATACTCGGCGATCAAAGCGCCCTCCTGGTGCTTGCCTGTCATGTACTTGGGCATGAGCAGCATCTGCAGAAGATAGAGTACCGCAAGACATACTGCCAGCACAGCGGGCAAAATGAGTAATTTCTTTTTCATATGCCCTCCTAGAACTGGTTGTAGATAAAGTTGCTGGCGTTATAGCCGATGCCGTAGCTGCCCATCAAAACAGTCACCAGCAGCAGCGCAAACACCAGAATGTACCGAAGCGCCGGCTTTGTCCAAAGCATTTCCCGGACAGAGCCTTTCTTTTCCTGGTACAGGCTTACGGCAAATACCAGGGCGATCGCACCGCCCAAAATGCCGTAGTCCAACGGGGAAAGACCCAGGTTCAGCAACGTGCCGTCCCACAGAATATTTACATTCCAGGTGGTCACCAGGCTGCCCATGCGTTTAAAGTAATCCAAAACATTGGGGAACAGATCCACAATGCGGATCAGGTTCATGAGGATAAACATACGCAGGATCTCAAAACCGCCGTACAGCTTTTTCTGCTTCAAACCGGGGAAGCGGTTGTGGAACTTTTCGTAAAGAGGAACAAGTTCCTCAGATACCACGATCACAAAGCAGTTGAGCATGCCCCACAAAAGGAAATTGGGGCTAAGACCGTGCCAGATGCCGGTCACCGCCCAGGTGGCGATGGAGGCCACATACACCGGTAGACGCTTACCAAAGTTGCCAAGCTTGGTTCTTGCTGCCTTGCTCAGCTTCAGCATAGGCTGGGAAACGGAGATGGGGTAGAAGATGTAGCTCTTCATCCACTCGCCCAGGGTGATGTGCCAGCGGCGCCAGTATTCGGCGATGTTCTTGGAAAAATAGGGACGGATAAAGTTCTCCGGCAGCTTGATGCCCAAAGACTGGGAAAGACCGATGGCCATGTCGATGCCGCCGGTGAAGTCTGCGTACAGCTGCACGGCATAGAACACGGTCAACAGGAAGAAGCCTGTGCCTTCAAAGCCTTTCAATGTACCCACTGCTGCGGCGATCCGGTCAGCGATCACCAGCTTCTTGAAGTAACCCCACAAAAGCCGCTGCAGACCGAAGGAGAACTCCTTGCCGTCAAAATCCTTGGGGGCATACATCTGGGGTGCCAGCACGGAAAACTGGCTGATCGGGCCCTGGATCAGCTGGGGGAAGAAGGACACAAACAAGGCAAGTTTGAAGGGATTGCGCTCTGCCTTGGCGGTGCCGCGATGGATATCCACCACATAGCCCATACTCTGGAACAGATAGAAGGACATGCCCAGAGGCAGACCAATGCTCAAAAAGCTGAGGAAGGAGCCGCTTGCCATCGTCCGGAAGGGGTCGATGAGCAGACCCTTGCAAACAGCCAGCATGCCGAAATTCAGCACCAGGCACACCACCATCAAAAGACGGGTTTTGTTCTTGGTGGCGGCTTTATAGGCCTTTTTCTCCTCCCGGGAGAGGAGCGCCTTATTCTCTTTGAGGAAGGCGTCCTGCTTTTGCAGGATGTTATCCATGCAAAGGGTGGTGATGTAAGTGGTTGCTGTGGTAAACAGCATGAACCACAAATACTCCACACCTGCAAAGATGTAAAATACATAGCTTGCCAGCAGCAGGGTGATCCATCTTGCTTTTTTGGGGGTCACCCAATAGGCAAGAAGCACCAATGCCGCAAAAGGCAAAAATCCGAATGAGGTAAACTGCATAGGTTATTCTTCCATCAGCTTCTGCACAAGGGCATACAGCGCCTGGGCGGAGTTAAAGTTTTCGGGAGTCAGCTCCACAGCGGGGATCTGCACATCGTACTCGGAGTCGATCTCTGCCACGATGGTGACAATGTCAAAAGAGTCCAGGATCTTGTTGTCGATCAGACCGGTCTCGGTCTCAAAATCCACCTCAGGGTGCAGTTCGTTCAGAATGTTAAGCAGTGCTTCCATAATAATTCTCCTTTATTTCTTCTCGTAGAGTTTCTTCAGCAAATTACGGTCGATCTTGCCGTTGGGGGTCAGAGGCAGCTGTTCCAGCTGGCGGGTCACATTGGGGATCATGTAGCGGGGCAGCTTGCTCTTCATATAAGCGGTGAGGTCGGCGGTGGTAATGTCGCCGGTGTAGTACAGAACGATCTTCTTCTTTTCACCGTCGAAGATGCAGCAGGCGCTGCGGACATCTTCGTGCATGTTCACGATCACTTCAATCTCGCCCAGCTCGATCCGGTGACCCATGTGCTTGATCTGATAGTCCTTACGGCCGGCAAATTCCAGTTCGCCCCGCTGGTTCAGCTTGCCCAGATCACCGGTGCGGTAGATCAGTTCGGGGTAGATGGTGTTCAGGGGGTTCTGGACAAAAGCCTCGGCGGTCTTCTCGGGGTTGCGGTAGTAACCCAAAGTCAGACGGGTGCCGCGGACACAGATCTCACCTTGATCACCGATGGCGGGAACTTTGTTGTTCTCGTCCAGCAGGATAATCTGGGTGTTGCGGAAGGGACCACCGATAGGCAGAGTCTCGTGGTCTTCAAATTCTCTGTCAACTTCATAGTAGCAGCAGATGCCGGTGGTCTCCGTAGGTCCGTAGAGGTTAATGAATCGGGCACCCGGCAGAACACTTTTCCAGATCTTAAACTGCTTCATGGGGAACACCTCGCTGGCAAAAGCGATGGTGCGCAGGTACTCCGGCTTTACCGTGTCGAAGGTGCGGAAAGCGGAGATCATGGTCAGGGCGGAAACGACCCAGCACAGGGTGTTGATCTTATGCTCATTCAAAAATTCCACCAGCTTAATGGGGAACATGAACAGCTGCTTGGGGATCAAAATGGTGGTAGCGCCGTATTTCAGGGTAGGCATGACCTCTTTGAGGTATGCGTCGAAATACAGGGGGGTCTGGTTGCCAAAGACGGTATCTTCATCGAACTTCAGCACATCGCACAGATGCTCCACATAGTCAATGACACTGCGGTGGCAGGCCATGACGCCCTTAGGGATACCGGTAGAACCGGAGGTAAAGACAATGTAGATGGGGTCAATGTCCAACTGCTTGGCGCGGACATCAGCCAGCGCTTCCTCATTGATGTCGCCTTGCACCAGTTCGTCATAGTGGCAGATCTTGCCGGGATACGCCAGTTCCTCGGCGATGGCACGGGTGGTGTCGTCGCAAATGAGGATACCGGGATCCAGGGTCTTGATGATCAGCTCAATGCGGTGGCGGGGCATTTCGTCGTCCAAGGGGACGTAGTAACAGCCGGCATAGATCGTGCCGAAGAAGGCGGTAAGGGTGGTGGGGTGCTTGCGCATAAACACCACGACGCTGCCGCCCCGATGGTTCATAGCAAGCAGGGAAGAACCGATCCGCTTTGCCCGGTCGGAGACCTCTGCAAATGTCAGCTGGTCGGTAGCGTCGGCAAAGGCAACTTTGTCGGGACAGCGAGCCACAGAGCCTTCCAGGTATTCAAGAATATTGGTCTGCATAAAGGGACCTTCTTTCTGTTTATTTCGTAATGAGGTGCAGATACTCCTGCTTCAGTTTGCAACCGCAGGCGAGAATACTCTGCTGGGCAAGCACTTCCAAGGTGTCGATAAAGCCGGGTCCCAGAGGACGGACTTTCTTCAAAAGGGGCAGCTCGGTGCAACCCAGAATGGACACCTGCGCGCCCTGATTGGTCAGGGACTCTGCGGCATTGTAAAACCGGTTCATCTCCGCAGGCATGCCTGCTTTGATATTGCGGTATACCAGGTGCATCACATCTTTCTGGGCGCTTTCTTCGGGAACAACAGGGCAAAGTCCGTGTTTTTCCAGCGCCTTGTGCAAAAGACGGGAGCGCACAGTGCCGTCGGTGGCCAAAATGCCAACCTTTTCAATGCCGTGCTCTTTCAGATGCAAAACGGTGCTTTCCACGCCGTTAATAAATTCTGCGTCCAGCGCTTTTTCCAGCCGGGGCAGGAAATGATGGGCGGTAATACAGGGAATGGCCAAAACAGACGCACCGGAAGCGATCAGCGTGCGCCCCACTTCTTCCATCACAGGGGTGGGGTCGGGTTCATTGGGGTCTAAAATATGGGCGGTGCGGTCGGGGATATAGGGGGCGGAAGCCACCAGCATGGGCAGATGTTCCTGGTCACAGGGGGCATCGGTCATGGTGGTGATCAGTTCCATAAAGTAGGCGGTGGCCATAGGGCCGAGACCACCGATCACGCCAAGTGTTTTTCTTTCCATAAGCACTCCTTAGCCGTAGTTACGGATTTCGTTGATACGAATGGAGTTAGCAGGCAGCGGCTCGCTGGGGGTTGCAGGGTACAGAGACTTGTCACGGTTGAAGGCGTTGCGCACCGCGGGGTTGGTGTTGAAGTTATCCAACCGCTCGTCGGTCACAAGGCACAGCACCTGAGACCATACATTGTCCATGTGGTAGTAGCTCTTGCCACCGTCCACGGAAACCAGCAGCCAGAAGTGGGTGTTCTCAGAGGGTTTGACCTTGACTCTTTCCACGTCGATGGTGGGGATACCCATGCGCTGCAAAAACAGCTTGTTCAGGGCAAAGTAGCCGAAGCAGTCGCCCTTGCGGGTGGTCATCTGGGTGTAGGCGCCTTGCAGCCAGTCGGACTTGTCGGTATTACCGCCGTACTGGTTGTTCCGCATGACCCACTTATACACAGCTTCCACCTTCTCCAGGTCGGTCATGCCGTCGGTGATGAAAGTTGCCAGCAGCTTGTCTGCCATTGCATAGATCACTTCCGGCTCTACATAACCGGCGGCCTTTTCATACACACGAACGGTGGTCTCCACACGGGTAGTATTGCCGCCCTTATCGGTGGCAATGTAAACAACGGTGTAAGTGCCGGGAACGGCCAGGTTTACCTTGCTGGTGTCGATCTGCAGCTGGGGATTGGGGTCTTCTTCGTCAGTGACGGTGACACCGTTGCGGTAAGCAATGGTGCCGCCCTCGTAAGCTTCCAGAATTCTGGGTACGCCGTTGATCACAGGCGGCGTGGGGTCCTTGGACTTAGTCATCTTAGCGGTGACAGTGGTCTCGTTGCCGCCCAGATCGGTCAGCAGCAGTTCCACGGTCTGTTCTTCGGCATTTTCGTCCAAAGGCTTCTTGAATGTGACGGTCACAGCGGTGACATCGGTAATAGTGTCAATAAAGTCCTCCGGCTTAACGGTGTTCAGGTCAAAAACACTCAGATCTTTGGTAGTTGCCTTCGGATCTACGGTATCTTCCACCACCAGCTTGGCATCGTAGGTTTTGTTGCCCACCTGCAGCTGCACCTCGTACACACCGGGGGTGTTGGTGTCCACGGCGGAGATGTCAGTGAGCAGCTTTGCCTTTGCTGCCTCTGCCCGCTCGGTGGCAGGGAAGAAGTCGGTTACAGAAGGCAGACCTTCGCCGGCTTCAATGCGCAGCTTGCCCTTATGGGAAACGGTGACACCGTCAATCACGGCGTAAACCACCAGTACGATGAGAATGAGAGACAGAATCTTGATACTGTCGATGAGTTTTGCTTTCTGGGATCTTCTCTTTTTCTTAGCCATAAGAAACACCTCGTTATCGTGATCGGCGGCAGTTTTCTGCCCCCGCGGAAATGGTCATAAAAATACGCATAAATTATACTCCCAAATCCTAAATAAATCAAGGTATATCCGCAAAAAAACCAGAATTTGGTATCTGTTCTTTCGAAGATCGAAAAAAGTAGGGCGGGGGCTTGCCCCCCGCCGCCAATACAGTCTTATTCGGCGGGAGCAAGCCCCCGCCCTACAGTACAACAAAAAGGCGCGGGCTTCCGCGTAAAAGAAAAACCCCGATCACCACCGCAGTAACGATACCGGGCGCAATCAGGATACAAAACGAGTACAGACATGTTGGTGCGAAATCGCCGGCGCGGGCTTCCGCGTAAAAGAAAAAACCCGATTACCACCGCGGTAACGATACCGGGCGCAATCAGGATACAAAACGAGCCTAGACATGTTGGTGCGAAATTGCCGGCGCGGGCTTCCGCGCAAGAAGAACCCCCGAGCGGTTGTCTCATCACTACAACCGTCGGGGGTTACTTCTGTGAACTCTTAGTATCTAACATCATTGGTTAACCTCACTTTCTGCAGTTTAGACGCGGCTTCCGTTCGTTTTGTGATGAATTACTTCCGTTAGGAATTCCTTTTGTTTTGCTGCTTAATACTTTTATGTGATCGGAAGATTTTGGGGGAAGTCCGTCTTTCGGTTCAGTTTTTCATTTGAACCTAAGGTGTATCAGATCATTGGTATCACCTCTTTGTGTCTATATAATATCATGCATTTTTGCAAGTTACAAGTCGTAAAATTTCATAAATTAAAAACCCGCCATTCGTGCAAAACGCAGAAAGACGGATCTTTACCCGAAATACCATTGACAACAAAGGCGGCAGTATGATATGATATTCGTGTTGGGGCGCTCCGGAGGGAGCGCCCTGTTTTTTATTTGTAGTCCGTTGGGGAAATGCCATAGTGGCGCTTGAACATTTTGGAGAAATTGGCCACATCTTCATAGCCGCAAAGCGCGGCCGACTCCGTGACGCTTGCACCCCGGCGCAGATGACCTGCCGCCGCTTCCAGACGCACCCGAATGAGAAACTCCTGCACCGTACAGCCGGTATGCGCTTTGAACAGCCGTGAAAGATACCGGCGATCCAAATTCAGCGCCCGGGCGATCCCCTCTACCTTAACAGGCTGCATATACTGGGCGCGGATATAGTTTTCCACCCTAAGAACATGGGGGTTGCCGCCCCGCTCGCCGGCAAAGAGATGGCCATACAGCTCCAGCAGCGATGCCGCCAGCCGATACTCCGACTCCTCGGCGGGGAAGAATTGCTCCGGACAATCAAATACCGGGGGAAGCCGGAAGAAATCCGCAGACAACTTGCCGTCAAAGCCGATCCACCGATAATGCCAAGGATCGTTTTCGTCGGCGGTGTAGGTAGTCACCTGACCGGGCAAAATGCAAAATACTTGCCCGGCGGTCACAGGATAGGCATGACCGTCTGTATAGAATACGCCCTTGCCGGAGATCACATAATGTAAAAGCGTGTATGCCCGCACCGCCGGACCGAAGCTGTGACCGGGGGCGCAAAATTCCTCTCCTGCGATCAGGGGATTAAGATCGGAAAGATTGCGGTTTGTGAGAAACCGGGTTTGCTTTTGGGACATAAATATCACCTCTGATAGTTACATTTTACCATGAAAAGGCGACATTTGACAATTCCTTTTTTGAAAAATAATTGTTATAGTAGTGAAAGAAACTTTGAAAAAGGCGGTATTGTCCTATGAAAATCACATTTATGGGCGCAGGAAGCTCTATTTTTGTCAAGAATGTCCTGGGTGACAGTATGATGTGCGACCCTCTGAAGGACGCAGAGTTTGCCTTGTACGACATTGACCCTGTGCGCCTGGAAGAATCCAGAACCATTATCCAGTACCTGAACGAAGCCATCGCCGGCGGCAAGGCGAAAGTCACCACCTTCCTGGGTGTGGAAAACCGGAAGAACGCACTGCGGAACGCAAATTTTGTGATCAATGCCATTCAGGTGGGCGGCTATGAGCCTTCCACGGTGATCGACTTTGAGATCCCCAAGAAATACGGCCTGCGCCAAACTATCGGCGATACTTTGGGTATCGGCGGCATCTTCCGCGCCCTGCGTACGATCCCTGTGGTGGCAGACTTTGCCAAAGATATGGAAGAAGTCTGCCCCAACGCATGGCTGTTGAACTACACCAATCCCATGGCCATGCTCACCGGCTATTTGCAAAAACACACCGGCGTCAAAACTGTGGGTCTGTGCCATAGCGTGCAGGTGTGTACCAGCCGCCTGCTGGACGCACTGGGCATGGAGGAATACCAGGGCAATACCATTGAGAAAATTGCCGGTATCAACCATATGGCGTGGCTGCTTTCCCTGACGGATAAACAGGGCAACGACCTGTACCCCGAGATCCGCCGCAGAGCGAAGATCAAAAATGCAACAGAAAAGCATACCGACATGGTGCGCTTTGACTATATCGACAAGCTGGGCCACTACTGCACCGAGTCCAGCGAGCATAACGCCGAGTACAATCCTTTCTACATTAAACAGGGCAGAGAAGACCTGATCGAGAAGTTCAACATTCCCCTGGACGAGTACCCCCGCCGCTGTATCCGGAACATCAACAACTGGGCGGCAAACAGAGATGCCCTCTTAAAGGGAGAAGGCCTGCAGCATGAGCGCTCCCGGGAGTACGCCAGCCGGATCATGGAGGCCATGGTCACAGGTGTGCCCTATATGATCGGCGGCAATGTGCAAAATAACGGCCTGATCACCAATCTGCCCAAGGAGGCCTGCGTGGAAGTGCCTTGCGTGGTGGACGACCGGGGCGTTACCCCCACCTTTGTGGGCGAACTGCCTCTGCAGCTGGCGGCCATGAATGCGGCCAATGTGTACCCTCAGCTTTTGACCATTGAAGCTGCCCATACCGGTAAAAAGGAATTTGTGTACCAGGCGGCCATGATGGACCCCCTCACCGGCGCACAGCTTTCTACCGATGAGATCGTCTCTATGTGCGACGAACTGATCAATGCTCACAATAACAGTGGTTTCCCGGTTTGTGTGAAGTAACGATACCGGGCGGGTTAGGGAAGTATCGATAAGCAGTGCACCGTGCACGCAGTGTCAGCGGCGACTCGCCGCTTCCCGGTTTGTGTAAAATAAAAGAAATCCCCCATGCTTTTGCATGGGGGATACTTCAATGCAGATGTAGCGATACCGAGCGGGTTAGGGAACTAACGATTAGATAGGCACTGTACACGCAGTGTCAGCGGACACTGTCCGCTTGCTCTCTAAAGGTAATGCTGCCGGTTTCGGGATCCATGGCGTCCACAATGGCCAGAGATTCCAGCTGATAACCCAGGTTGCGAATCACACGGCCGCCGAACTGGAAGCCTTTTTCAATGACGATGCCCAGACCTTCCACGGTGGCGCCGGCAGCGTCGGCAATGGAGATCAGACCTAACAGAGCGCAGCCGTTGGCCAGAAAATCGTCAATGATCAACAGATGATCGTCGGGCCCCAAAAACTGCTTGGATACCACAACCTGGTTTTTGTTCTGATGGGTGAAGGACTCCACCTCTGCCACATACACATCGCCGGCGATATTGATGGACTTGGACTTCTTGGCAAACACCATGGGAACACCGAATTCCTTTGCCGCAAAAGCGGCAATGCCGATGCCGGAGGCCTCAATGGTCATGACCTTGGTGATATTTTTGTCTGCGAAGCGGCGCTTGAATTCTTTGCCAATCTCCTCCATAAGGGAAATATCCATCTGGTGGTTCAGGAAACTGTCCACCTTCAGCACATTACCGGGCTTGACGACACCGTCTTTCATGATTCTCTCTTCCAAAAAGTTCATATTCTACCTCTGTATATTAAAAATTATTTGTGTAACGTTCGGATCAATAAGATTTTGCAACACATGTTCCATCGTCATCGAAGGCAAAAAAGAGTAAAGGCTCTTTATCCCAATCGGAACGGTCCATGCGGTGCACCACCTCGCCGTTAAGGGAATAGGTGGCAGATTCTTCCGTAAGCGCAAGTTGCAGATCTCCCAGCAAGGTGGCAGCATTTCCGGAAAGCAATGCAGATTCATCGAAATAGGTGATTTGACCGGAGGTGTTATGGATCAGCACATAGCCGCCACCTTCGGGGAAGTGACTGGCGTCTACCCCCAGATTGTCCAGAAGAATTTGCATCTTCTCCTTTGACAGGGATGCCTCATCTGCACGGATCAGATAATCGAAGGAATCTTCTTTCATCAAAGACATTACGTCATATGCAGAATCGGCGGTGTTCAGGAACAGATCTTTTCTATGCTGGAGGTATGCTTCGTAATCGGTGTGCCATTGGGCATAGGCAGGGACATCCCGCTTGTCTTCCAGATTATAATGCTCCTCAATATAATTGCCCAGATATTCGGTGACCTTATATGCACCGGAGGGGTTTAGGTGGGAATCGGCATCGTAGCAGTCGGTTTCGTAGTTAACAATTTCCAGCTCCAGGAAATTAATAAAGTTGATGTTGTGTTCCTTTGCAATTTTTGCAGCAGTACGCGCCTCAGACATATGAATGGTCTGGTAGGGGAAGGGCAGATATACCAGCAAAACCTGAATATCCTCTTCCTGGCACTCCCGGATCATTCGTTCCAGATAGTCCCGGCTGATGGTACGCTTTATAAGCGCTTTCGCAGTATCCTCTTTGGGGAGTGGATTGGGCGTTGCCACATTCACACGGGCTTCCGCACCTTTTTGACTGCTGTATTGTGTGACAAAGTCCCGCTGCTCCAGTTCAGTCCAACGGTTGTGGTAAGTGGAGAAAGGGAACAGAAGATCGGTACGCATAGCGGCGGCGTTTTCCGTTTCATCGTCCCGTAGCAAATCGTTTACTGCGGCAATTTTTGTGCCGGAGAGGGGAAAGGCGTCCATAGATATGTGAAGATACTGATACTGAGTATGGGCGCGCTCATCGGCGAATAGGGAAGAACAGTCAATGACAACCAGTTTGGGCTTTTTGTAGTCAAATGCGTTTTTCATTACCCAATAGGAGGTGGAGATCCGGTTAGCATGACCACCAAAATTATAGGAGGTGAAGCCATGCTGCTGCCATAGCTGCATGGGGAACACGCCATTGATCATGCGGCTGGAGCCAAAGAACATTGCATCGTACTCCAATTCCTCCTGGAAGAAATCGTGATATTTGATTATGGAGGATTTTCGTTCGGTAATCTGAATAGCAGCAAGCAGAAAAATCAAAAGCAGCGCAAGGGTGATTACGCAACTGATAATACGCAGAATTTTCTTTTTCATAAGCCACCTCAAAACTGGAAGTAGATGAAACTGGCGGCATCATAGGCAGTGCCCCAAATGCCAAAGAGCAAAACAGCGCAGGCAGCAAGGGAAATCACCAACCAGCGCACCCAGTAGTCTTGACGGAGGATTACCTCGTGCAGCACAATTTTCCGTTGTTTGCAGATATCCGCAAAGAAAAGCACACCCAGGGAAACTACGAGAACATTAAAATTCTGGGCATCCAGTCCACAGGTAAAGAGCGAGCCGTCAAAGAGAATCCAGACATTATGTACACACAGAATGCTTTTTACAATGTGAAACGCCTGGGTTATGGAGTTGGCACGGAAGAAAATCCAGGAGAAGCAGACCAACAGAAAAGTGGTTAGGATCTGCAGAGTTCTGTGAGAAATGGTCTGGCGGTTCAGATGCAGAAGCGAGACAGCTTTGTCCCGGACAGGCTTAAGAAGGTCACCCAGAACCTGATACAGACCGTTCAGACCACCCCAGACTACAAAGGTCCAGTTGGCACCGTGCCAAAGACCGCTGACTAAAAATACAATAATTCTGTTGAGGTGTTTACGGAAAGCACCTTTGCGGCTGCCACCCAAGGGAATGTACAGGTAATCCTTAAACCAGGAGGTAAGGGAGATGTGCCAATTGCGCCAAAAACCGGAAACACTGGTAGCCAGATAGGGTGCATGGAAATTTTCCATCAGATCGATGCCTATAATTTTGGCAGCACCGGAGGCAATGATGGAGTAGCCATAGAAATCGCAATAAATCTGGAACGCGAACATGACGGTGGCCAGGAGCAGGTAGAAACCGGGGTACTGCCCATAATTGCCGTAAACCGTATTTACAAAAATCGCCAGTCTGTCCGAAATTACCAGTTTCAGGAAAAAGCCCCACAGCATTAACAGGATACCCTTCCGCAAATTCTCAAAGGAGAAAGGCTTGGGTACTGCCAGCTGTTTCAAAAGGTTTTTGGACCGTTCGATAGGACCGGCGACCAGCTGGGGGAAGAAGGATACAAATAAAGCATATCGGAAGAAATTCTTTTCCGCATAGATATCTCCGCGGTAAACATCCATGGTGTAGCTTAATGCCTGGAATGTGAAGAAGGAAATGCCCACCGGCAGGAGAATATCTACTTCCGGGATATGGAGCTGAATATGCAGCAAGGAGAAAATGTCGGACAATGCGTCCAAGGCGAAGTTAGTGTACTTAAAATAGACCAGTACCGCCAAATTCAAAAGAAAACTGGCTGCAACACAAAACTTCTTCCAAAATGTTTTCTTTTTCTCTGGAAGATTACCACTAACGACGGTCTGCAGACAAAGCCCACTGGTGAAGGTCACGGCGGTTGAAAACAGAAGTAAAAGCGCGTATTTGGCATTCCAGCACATGTAGAAATAGTAGCTGGCAGCCAGAAGCCATAAATATTTAATTTTCTTGGGGATTACAAAGTACAGCAGCACTACGATTGGAAAGAAAATCAAAAATTCAAGGGAATTAAACAGCATGGCAACAGACTTCTCTCTTTAGAATGGATAGTAGGTGAACTGCGCTAACAGTTTGGGGCATTGAAAAAACCAGCGGTCTTTGTATTATACCACAAATAGGCGTGGTTGGATAGTGGGAAATCGGTAAAAAAAGCAGGTTTTGTTAGAAACAATCGCTATTGACACCGAAGGCACAGACAAAACAAGAAAATCCGAAAGGAATAGCGCTTTTGCGAAACGCTGACAGCAAGGGTGTGGAGTAAAGGGCAATATCACAGCATAAGGGAATCAAATCCCCCGGAACTACAGTTCCGGGGGATTCTTTTACAGATAATTCTTCAGCACCTGGAAAATGCGGTCGGACATTGCCTGCATACCGCGATCTCCGGGGTGGTTGGCAACACCGCGGTGTTCAAAAAGGCCGATGGCCTTCATTTCGTCCATTTCGCCCAGATCGCCCAGCTCTACCACAGGCAGGTTCAGCTCCTTGCCCAGCTCGCGAATGGCATCGTCGCCAGGGTGACGCCAGAAACCGGTGGTGAGGATCACTTGTGTATCCTCCTTGCACAGCTTGCTGAGGAGCAGCTTGCTTTCTGCTTTGAAAATTTCCGGGTCGAACTCTGCCTTGGGGCAGTTTTCAATGTAGCGCATTACCAGAATATCCGGCTGGAATTGCATAGCATTTTCGTAGCGGGGGAAGAACGCACGGCCGTCTTTGTAGCTACTTTCCCAAGCAGCTACCTGGCAGATACAGAATATGGGGTCAGAGGTTGCGCCTTCGATGGCGCCCATCAGGCAGTGAACATAGTCCTTGTCAGCGGAGGAGGCAGCCATGCCCCATTCACCGTGCCAGCCAATATCTTCTTTTATGCCGTGGAGCGTCATGGAGTTGCCCACAAACATCACTCGCTTGCCCTGACCCCGGGCGTTAAAAAAACGCACAGCACCGGAATCCTTCAGCTGTACCGTGGCGTCCACGGTGTTCTTGTCCATCTGGGCATATTCGTCGGCCTCCAGACGGATATTCTGTGTAAACTCGTTGGCGGAGTATTTGACCTCGTCCAGGGATTTGATCAGTTTGCCGTTCCAGTAAAGATTCTTGACGGTGATATTCTCGGTCAGATGGGTTTCATCATAGCCAATAAAGTGCAGGAAGGGCTGCTGACGGCTGTAAAGATGGACATTCTCAAAGGTGATGTCGTGACACTTGCCGCGACCCTTGCCGCCCACGGAATACTCATAGTGATTTTCAATGTAGACCTTCATGAGCGCCGGCGCGTAA
>JAFYPO010000085.1 GCA_017547505.1 Oscillospiraceae bacterium
TGCAAAGTCTGCTCCCGGCTATGGCCGTGCAAAGGCTGTTATCCGCTATATCAATCGGATCGCCAAGATGATCAATAACGATCCCACTGTCAGCGACAAGCTGAAGGTGGTCTTTGTCCAGAACTATAACTGCTCCTACGCCGAGCACATTATCCCCGCTGCGGATATTTCCGAGCAGATCTCTCCTGCAGGCACTGAAGCCTCCGGTACCGGCAATATGAAGCTGATGCTCAACGGCGCGGTAACTCTGGGTACGATGGACGGCGCTAATGTGGAGATCGTGAAGGAAGCCGGCATCGAGAATAACTATATCTTCGGCGCAACCGTGGATGTGATCAACTCCAGCAAGGCAACCTACAATCCCCGTTGGATCTACGAGCATAATCCTCGCCTGCACCGTGCTATGGACACCCTGGTGGACGGCACTGTTCCCACCGACCACGACCAGCGTGATCTGTACCATGCAATTCTGGACGGTACTTCCTGGCATCAGGCGGACCACTACTTCCTGATGATGGACTACGAGTCCTATATGGAAGCAAAGCTCCGTGCAAACCGTGACTATGCTGACCGTCTGGCATTTGGCAGAAAGTGCCTGATGAACGTGGCCAGCGGCGCAAAGTTCTCCTCCGACCGTACCATTCGTCAGTACGCTGAAGAGATCTGGCACGTCACTCCCACCCAGTTCTAATCAAATACCTGCACTGCCATTTGGTAGTGCAGGTTTTTATTACTGTTGAAAAAGGTAGAATGCTGTGCTATGATGTTTTTATCCTTTTAAGATTAGGGAGAAAATATTATGAAAAGAAAGTCTTTTATTGCATTGGTCATCCTCCTGACAGTTGTTTTGAGTGGTTGTACCTGGCTGTGCAGACACGATTGGAGTGCGGCAACCTGTCTAACACCCAAAACATGCACTAAGTGCAACTTGACAGAGGGCGAACCGTTGGATCACGATTGGGTGGAAGCCACTTGTGAAAAGCCCATTACATGTACCAGATGTGGAGATACTATCGGAGAGGCATTGGAACATTCTTGGACAGAAGCAACCTGCACGACCCCAAAGACTTGCACTTCTTGCGCGCTGACCGAGGGTGAAAGTTTGGGACATACATGGAAGGATGCTACTTATAAAACACCCAAAACCTGTGAAATCTGCAATGCTACAGAGGGAGAACCCTTACAAAGCACCGGTAAGGAAATTAACGAAGAGTTATATAAAAAGTTAAAAGGTATTTGGGTAGATGAATCCGAAGGCGCCTTTTTGAAGTTTTCGAATAGCAAAATAACTGCCGGTTGGTTAAAAAGTGAGTATGCCCCTGGTGGAACAATTAAGGAAATAGAAAAGACAGACGAAAATCAGTATACCCTTAAAATTTCTACTTCAAGTAAAGAATCCCTGACAACCGTTAAAATTACTATTTCAGGCAAAAAGCTAACTTGGGAGGTCAATAATAATAAAATAAAATATGTCCGCTATTCAACAAACGATCTGGATGTTGCAGGAGATATGTATTTAAAGAAGATTTATGGATAATTTGCAAGGTGTGGAAGATACATTGTGCATCCATTAAAAAACAGATCCCCCGTATGCGACTGCATACGGGGGACTTATTAGCTTTCTACAACGATTTCTTTGAGAACAAGACCGGGATTACGCTTAACGGTAAAGTCGATTGCCCAGTAGCTGGAGAAGACCAGCAGATTGTTGCCACGGTAGTCTTCCAGCAGCTCTGCGTCACTGCCCAGATTCAGATCGGACAGATCGCCGGGATAGCTGTCGATCAGGCGAATTTCCTCATAGGGCAGACCTTCCATACGCAGATCCACACCGTACTCATTCTTCATACGATACTGGAACACGTCAAACTGCAGCGTACCAACAACGCCAACAATGACCTCTTCCATACCGGAGTTGGGAACCTTAAAAATCTGGATCGCACCTTCCTGTGCGATCTGCTCCGTGCCCTTGACGAACTGCTTACGCTTCATGGAATCCTTGGCGGAAACACGGCTGAAATGTTCGGGAGCAAAGGTAGGAATACCGGAATACAGGAACTTTTTGGAAGGAACAGTAATGGTATCACCGATAGCAAAGATGCCGGGGTCAAAGACACCGATCACGTCGCCGGCATAAGCTTCTTCCACAATTTCACGCTCCGCAGCCATCAGCTGTTGAGGCTGGGAAAGACGCATCTTCTTGCCACCCTGCATATGGTAGTATTCGGTATCTCTCTGGAACTTGCCGGAACAAATGCGCATAAAGGCCAGACGGTCACGGTGTGCCTTGTTCATGTTGGCCTGGATCTTGAACACGAAAGCAGAGAAGTCGGGGGAGAAGGCATCCACCACGCCGCAGTCCGCAGTACGGGACAGGGGAGGGGGCGTCAACTTCAAAAATGCTTCCAGGAAGGGTTCAATACCAAAGTTAGTCAGCGCGGAACCAAAGAAAACAGGGGAGAGCGTGCCGTTACGCACAGCTTCCATATCCATCTCACGACCGGCAGACAGCAGCTCCACATCGTCGATCAGCTGCTGATGCTTCTGCTCACTGTCCAAAAACTCCGCAACCTGGGGATCGTACAGGTCAACGGACAGCTTGTCTGCCTTAGCCTTGCCGTTCAGACCGGAGAAGAACAGCAACTCGCCATTTTCACGATCATAAACACCCTTAAAGTCCTTGCCGCAACCGATGGGCCAGTTCATGGCATAGGTATCAATGCCAAGTTCCCGCTCCACTTCGTCCAGCAGATCAAAGGGATCCTGGGTTTCCCGGTCCATCTTGTTGATGAAGGTGAAAATGGGGATATGACGCATAGCGCAGACCTTAAAAAGTTTACGGGTCTGAGGTTCCACGCCCTTAGCACCGTCAATGACCATCACCGCAGAGTCCGCAGCCATGAGGGTGCGGTAGGTGTCCTCGGAGAAGTCCTGGTGACCGGGTGTGTCCAGAATGTTGATGCAGAAACCACCGTATTGGAACTGCATAACGGAAGAGGTAACGGAAATACCACGCTGCTTTTCAATCTCCATCCAGTCGGAGGTGGCGGCACGGGAGTTCTTCTTACCTTTAACCACACCTGCCTGGGCGATGGCACCGCCGTACAGCAGGAATTTTTCAGTTAATGTTGTTTTACCGGCGTCGGGGTGAGAGATAATGGCAAAAGTTCGACGACGGCTGATTTCTTGTTCTAATGTAGACATATAATTTCCTCCTAATGATAGATTTCTGATGACCATGGAGGAATGCTATGGCCAAAAATGGAAGTTCATAAGTGCCTCCGATAAATGTTTTCGCCCTAGTTTACCACATTTTTCTATAATTTACAAGGGGTTTGACAGAGGAAGAAAAGTAGATTATACTATGGCTGATTGTAAAATGCAGGAAAAGAGGAAGACGATGAAAGGAAAACGACTCTGGCAGCTGTTTCTGACCTTTTTTAAGATCGGCGGCTTTACATTTGGCGGCGGCTACGCCATGATCCCTTTGATCCAGCGGGAGACCGTTGAGAACCATAAGTGGGTCACCGATGACGATATTCTGGAGATCATTGCAATTGCAGAATCTACCCCCGGTCCGATTGCAATCAACTCTGCTACGTTTGTTGGTTATCGTACGGCAGGTGTGCTGGGCGCTATGTGCGCAACCTTGGGTGTTGTGTTGCCCAGTTTTGTGATTATTCTTGCGATTTCCTTTGTGCTTCGCCAGTTCCAGGAAATCAAGGCGGTGCAGTATGCCTTTAACGGTATTCGCGCCGGTGTTTTGGCGTTGCTGTTCAAAGCGCTTTGGACCATGTATAAAAAAGCTCCCAAAGGCTGGGTGTCTTATGTGGTTATGGCAGGCGCATTTCTGCTGACAGCCTTCGTAGAGATCAATGTGATCTATGTGATCATCGGCTGCGCGGTATTCGGTCTGGTGACCTCCTTGCTTATGAAGAAAAAGGAGGCAGAAAAATGATCTATCTGGAACTGTTTTGGACCTTTTTGACCATCGGCGCCTTGACATTTGGCGGTGGTTATGCCATGCTGCCTTTGATCCAGGAACAGGTTGCACTTCGCTGGGGTGATCTGATTCCCGAAGAAATGTTGATCAACTTTGTGGCGGTCAGTGAATCTACGCCCGGACCTTTCGCCATTAATATGGCAACTTATGTAGGTAGTGCAGTGGGAGGGCAGAGCGGCTCTGTGTGGCTTTCTGTTTTTGGATCTTTCTGTGCTACCATGGGCGTTGTACTGCCCAGCTTTGTGATTATTCTCATTGTTGCCAAGTGCTATGATAAGTTCAAAAACAGCAGCATTGTGAAAGGTTGTATGACAGGCCTGAAGCCTGCGGTTGTTGGCCTGATTGGTAATGCTGTGCTGGGTGTACTGATTACAGTTTTCTTCCCGGCCGGATTGTCCCTGTCGGTTTTTGCAAGTGTCAGTTTCTACATCTATGCAGGCATTTTTGCCGTTATGCTGGTTTTGGCTTTTAAGAAAGTTCACCCAATTGTTATCATCTGCCTGTCTGCTGCAATCGGAATTGCAGTGGGTTATTTGGGTTTCTAAAAAGGTGCCTTCGGGCACCTTTTTTGCCTTTTATACTATTAAATAAAGAAAACCCTTGCAAACCCTTGCAAAGTTGGTATAATAGGGTTTATATTGGATAAGTAGAACTGTATGAAACAGTAGGAAAGGAGGAGCAACATGCATAAAAAGAAGTCAATCAAACTGATGCCTACCCAGATCATTGCGCTGACTTTTGCGGTGATCATTCTTGTTGGTGCCCTTCTTCTGACACTCCCGGCTGCTTCCCGAACAGGTCAATCCAATGGATTTTTGACTGCCTTGTTTACATCTACCTCTGCAACTTGCGTTACCGGCCTTGTTATGGGGGATACCTGTTCACTATGGAACGGCTTCGGTCAGATCGTCATCATCACTTTGATCGAAATCGGCGGACTTGGCTTTATGTCTGCGGCTTCTCTGGTGATTTTTGTTCTTCGGAAGAAAGTCGGTTTGCGTCAACGTATGGTGATCGCGCAAGCACTTAGCGTAAACGAGATGGACGGTGTTGTCCGTCTGCAAAAATGGGTTCTGTTGGGTAGCTTGGTGATCCAGTTGGCCGGTGCGGTGATTCTATTCTGCCGCTTTATTCCGGAATACACATTCCGGCAATCTTTGAAATGGAGTATCTTCCATTCTATCTCTGCCTTCTGTAATGCCGGTTTTGACATTTTCGGTGAGATCGCAGCTAATGACAGCATGATCACCTTCAACAATGATCCGATTATCTGCCTGACCCTTATGGCGTTGGTGGTAGTTGGCGGTCTTGGCTTCTTTGTATGGGAAGAGATCGCGACCAAACGGAAATTTAAGAATTTCAGTGTTTATACAAAGCTTGTGCTGTTGGCAACCGGCACTTTGCTCCTTGCCGGAACGGTGCTGTTTGCGGTGTTAGAGTGGACGAATCCTGCTACCATCGGTACAATGCCCACCTGGCAGAAACTTTTGAACGCCGCATTCCAATCTGTGACTGTGCGTACGGCAGGCTTTGCCGGTGTGGATCAAGCTGCTTTAACAGACGGAAGTAAAGCACTCAGTATTTTCCTCATGCTCATCGGTGGATCTTCCGGATCTACCGCAGGCGGCTTGAAAACAGTAACGGTTTTGACGGTATTCCTGTTTGTAATTGCACGAGCCCGGGGCAGACGCCGCGTCAATGTATTTAAGCGCACGATTCCTGATGAGAAAATAATGGACGCGCTTACCATCATTGCCATTGTTGTGGGACTTGCATTCTTTGGTGCTGTATTCATCAGCGCAACCAATCCTGTGGGCTTTACAGATGCGCTGTATGAAACCGCGTCGGCCATTGCTACCGTTGGTCTGACAGCCGGTCTAACACCCACATTGAATGTTGTGTCCAAGATTCTGCTGATCGTATTTATGTATTTCGGACGCGTAGGCGTTTTGACAATCAGTCTTGGTTTCCTGATGGGGAATAAGGCCGATGACCGTTTCCGCTATGCAGATACGAACTTGTTGATAGGTTAGGAGGACCCTTATGAAATCTTATGTTGTGATCGGCCTGGGCCGTTTCGGCTCTGCGCTGGCTCGTCAGCTTCATACGCAAGGCTGCGAGGTTCTTGCCATTGATTCCGAAAATGAGTCTGTCCAGAGAATCAGTGAGGAAGTGACCCAGGCTGTTGTGGCAGATGCCCGGGACAAGAGTGTTCTGAAAGCACTGGGTGTTAAGGATTTTGATTGCGCGGTTGTAGGTATTGGTGATGACCTTGCTAACTCCGTGCTGACTGTAATGAATCTGAAAGAACTGGGAGTGCCTTATGTTGTTTGTAAGGCGCATGACGAGACCCATAAGGAAGTGCTGAAAAAGCTTGGCGCTGACCGGGTCGTGATTCCGGAAATGGAAAATGCCTGCCGCCTGGCCAAGAGCCTGGCCTCCGAGAATGTCCTGGATTACATCGAATTGTCCGAAGATTACGGCATTATCGATGTACCTGTGCCGACATCTTGGGAAGAAAAGAATTTGATCGAGTTGAATGTTCGCGCCAAGCTGGGTGTTAACATTTTGGCTATTAAGCGTGGTGGCGGAATCACGGTTTCTCCCGGTGCTGATTTCCAGTTTAAGGCTGGAGATGTTGTGGTGATTTTGGGCAATAATGATGCGCTGAAAACAGTGCAGAAACTGAAATGACCCGGATCACCTCGCGGAAAAATCCGCTTCTGCAGCAGGTACGCCGCCTGCTTGCATCTAAGAAAGAGAGAGAAACCTCCGGTCTGTTCGTTGCTGACGGCACGAAGCTTTTGAAAGAAGCGGCGCAGTGGTATGACGGTCTGGAAACAGTAATCCTCTCCGACGGCGTCGAGGCAGACCTGCCGGACAATGTGCAGGTGGTGAGCGTTCCCAAGGACGTGATGGAGTCCATCTCTCCCATGGAAACACCCCAGGGCGCACTGTTCCTGTGCCGTCTGCCGGAAAAAAAGCCATTTGCACCCAAACCGGGTATGGTGTTCCTGGACGGCATTCAGGATCCCGGCAATCTGGGTACGATTTTGCGCACAGCCGATGCTCTGGAAATTCCTGTGGCGCTGTTGGAAGGTTGTGCAGATCCTTATAATCACAAAACGGTCCGCGCCAGCATGGGCGCCGTGTTCCGTACACCGGTGCAGCAGACAACATGGGAAGAAGCGAAAGCTGCTTGCGCGGCAGCGGAAATCCCTGTGGCAGTAACTGCCTTAAGTGACCATGCTGTGGATATTAGAGACGGCGCGCTGCAGACAGCTGCTGTTGTGATCGGCAGCGAGGGTCAGGGTGTCCGCAGAGAAATTCTGGACGCTGCCCAAAAAGAACTGATCATTCCCATGAATCCTAAGTGCGAATCTCTCAATGCGGCGATTGCAGCAGCTATTGTGATGTGGCAGATGAAACTGTAGATAAAGAAGGTGGAAAAATGCCTGTCTATTGGATTTGGCTTTCCTTGTTGCCGGATCTTTCTTTACGGCAGAAAAACCAAATATTGCAGCATTTTTCCGATGCGGAAGAATTGTATTTCACAGAGCCGGAAAAACTGGAAGAGCTTCCTGCAGAAGTAATTAAGGCCTTGAGCAATAAAGATCTGGCTCCGGCGGAAAAAGTATTGCGGATCTGCACCCGAAAGAATATCGGTATTTTGACCTGGGCAGACGCGCAGTATCCCCGCCGTCTGCGGAATATTGCCGATCCTCCTGTCTTGCTGTACTACAGCGGCACGATTCCTGATTGGGAGCATCAGCCGATTATTGCAGTGGTTGGTACCAGAAAGGCCAGCCCTTATGGTATTTCTGCTGCTAAGAAGCTGTCCCGCCAGATCACAGCCTGTGGCGGTATGGTGATCTCCGGTTGCGCCAGCGGCATCGACGGCGCGGCAATGCAAGGCGCCCTGGACATTGGCTCCAATACAGTCGGCGTATTGGGTAACGGCGTAGATGTAGTGTATCCCAGAACAAACCGCGGCCTGTACGGCAAAGTGGTCAAGGGCGGTTGCCTTTTGTCGGAATATGAACCGGGAAGTCGACCGGAACGGTGGCATTTTCCTCAACGCAACCGGATCTTAAGCGGTATCGCCGACGGCGTTCTTGTGATTGAAGCGCCGGAACGAAGCGGTGCACTGATCACAGCCCGTTGCGCTTTGGAGCAGGGAAGAGATGTGTTTGCTGTTCCCGGTAACATCGATGCGCCCACCTGTGAAGGCAGTAACGCACTTTTGCAGGACGGCGCGATTACCGCACTGAACGGCTGGGATATTATGAAAGAATACGAAGCCCATTATCCCAATGTGGTCGGAAACCGCAAAGTTCCTCTTGTGCAGGAAAGCGCAGCGGAAACTGTGACCTATGTTGCGCAGAAAATCATACTGCCGATGGAACTGCCTGACAAAAAAGACATTGACAAGCCGGCAGTAACCCCTTATAGTGGCATAGAAAAACTCACCGAAGAAGAACAAAAACTTCTTGCGTGCCTGACCGGTGACCCCAAACCTGTGGACGATGTGATCGCCGTGTTTGGTCAAAGTTCCGGTAAAACATTGAGCATGCTGACAAAACTGGCCTTGCAGGGATTGGTGCAGAATCACCCCGGCAGACTGGTATCACGGAAAGAACGATAAATCATAGTGGAGGCTATTTCATGGCGAAATCATCCAATCTTGTAATTGTGGAGTCCCCCTCCAAAGCGAAGACTATAGGAAAATACCTGGGTCCTGCCTATGTGGTCAAGGCCAGTATGGGTCATCTGCGTGATCTGCCCAAGAGTACCATGGGTGTGGATATTGATAACGGTTTTGAACCCCAGTATCTGCCTTTGGAAGCGAAGTCTGAAATCATTGAAGACTTGCGCAAGGCTGCCAAAAATGCAGAGTCCGTCTATTTGGCAACTGACCCTGACCGCGAAGGCGAAGCCATTTCCTGGCATTTGAAGGAACTGTTGGGTCTGCCTGATGAGAAGACATATCGGGTTACTTTTAACGAAATTACCCAGAAGGTTGTTACCCAGGCTATTGCAAATCCCAGAGCGATCGACTATGCTCTTGTGGACGCACAGCAGGCACGCCGTGTTCTGGACCGTATTGTTGGTTATCAGCTGTCTCCGCTTTTGTGGAAGAAGGTCCGCAGAGGCCTGTCTGCAGGTCGTGTGCAGAGCGTTGCCACCCGCCTTGTTGTGGACAGAGAGAACGAGATCCGCGCCTTCCAGCCTAAGGAATACTGGTCTTTGGAAGTTCTGCTGAATCTTTTGGGCAAACCCGGCGCTTTCAAGGCCCGTTATCATGGCACCGAGAAGAAGATCGAACTGGAAAACGAGCAGCAGACCGATGCGGTGATCCGGGATATTACCGGTAAGACTTTTACGGTTACCAGTGTAAAGCGTGCAGAGAAGAAGCGCAGCGCAGCGCCTCCTTTTACCACCTCTACTTTACAGCAGGAAGCTTCCAGAAAGCTGAATATGACGCCCCGTCGAACCATGACTATTGCACAGCAGCTGTATGAAGGCGTTGATGTGGCAGGAGAGGGCGCACTGGGTCTTATTACCTATATGCGTACCGACTCCCTTCGCCTTTCTGACGAGGCCATGGCAGCAGCTGCTGATTTTATCAAGGATCGTTATGGCAAGGAATATTACTACGGTAAGTTCCATGTGTTTAAGACCAAGGGCAGCGCCCAGGACGCGCACGAAGCAATTCGTCCCACCCATGTGGAACTGGATCCTGAGCGGATCAAGGGCAGCCTGACAAAGGAACAGTACCGGCTGTATAAGCTGATCTGGAGTCGTTTCCTGGCTTCTCAGATGGCCAATGCCGTCTATGATACAGTTGCCATCGATACCGAGTGCAGCGGACATACGTTCCGTTCCACCCATCAGAGCGTGAAGTTCTCCGGCTTCCTGGCAGTTTATGAAGAGAGCCAGGACGAAGAAGCAGAAGTGAACGGTAGTCCGTTGCCGGATCTGCAGGAGGGCGATAAAGCAAGTTGTGCTGAAATTAACAAAGAACAGCACTTTACCCAGCCGCCTGCCCGCTATACCGAAGCTTCCCTTGTCAAGGCAATGGAAGAGAAGGGCGTTGGTCGTCCTTCCACCTACGCAAGCATTGTTGCCACCATTCAGGACAGAGAGTATGTGAATAAGGTAGACAAGCGTCTGATGCCCACTGCGCTGGGCGAAGTTGTCACCGGACTTATGATCGAGCGTTTCGATGACATTATCGATGTGGAGTTTACTGCCGGCATGGAGAATCGTCTGGACGAAGTGGAAGCCGGTAAGCAGAACTGGAAAGATGTTCTGGCTGATTTCTATAATGGTTTCCATCAGGAAATGCTGGACGCGGAAGCTGCTTTGGAAGGTACCCGCCTGAAAGTGCCTGATGAAGTCAGTGAAGAGATCTGCGAAGAATGTGGAAGAAACATGGTGGTCAAGATCGGTCGCTTTGGCAAGTTCCTGGCATGTCCCGGCTTCCCTGAGTGTAAGAATACCAAACCCATTGTTGAAAAAATGCCCGGTCGTTGCCCCAAGTGCGGCAGCACCATTTTGAAGAGAAAATCCAAGCGCGGCTACGCCTATTACGGCTGTGAGCGCGGCGCAGAATG
Source organism: Oscillospiraceae bacterium (assembly GCA_017547505.1). Lineage (GTDB taxonomy): Bacteria > Bacillota > Clostridia > Oscillospirales > Oscillospiraceae > Faecousia. Next base: position 10,621 of record JAFYPO010000085.1, read on the forward strand.
TGGCTTTATGACTTGGGATGTTCCTACTGCGGAGGATTGCCCCACTTGCGGACAGACTATGTTCAAAAAGTCCGGCCGTGGCAGAAATAAGCCTTTCTGTGTCAACGATACTTGTCCCAATTTCCTGCCGGAGGACAAGCGCGGCTACTACAAGAAGCCCGGCTCCGAGGAGGAAGCAGCAGCAGAGAAAAAGCCTGCCAAGAAGACTACTGCGAAGAAAACCGCTGCCAAGAAGACTGGGGGCAAGAAGAAATGACCACAGTGAAAGTAATCGGCGCCGGCCTGGCCGGCGCAGAAGCAGCCTGGCAGCTGGCACAACGCGGTATTCAGGTGGAACTTTATGAAATGAAGCCGGAGAAAAAATCTCCTGCCCACCATGTGGATACCTTTGCGGAGCTGGTTTGCTCCAATTCTCTGCGCGGCGACAGATTGGAAAATGCGGTAGGCCTTTTGAAGGAAGAACTTCGTCGGGCAGGCAGCCTGGTTTTGACCTGTGCTGATGCCACAAAGGTGGAAGCAGGCGGTTGCCTTGCAGTGGATCGCCAGGGATTTTCTGACCTTGTGACCGATAAAATCAAGTCCCACCCCAATATTACCGTCATTTCCCGAGAAATTACCGAAGTGCCGGAAGGCCCGGTAATTATTGCCACAGGCCCTTTGACGTCCGATGCAATGTCCGATGCGATCGGTCGTTATTTCGGTGCGGATTATCTGCACTTCTTTGACGCAGCTGCACCTTTGGTGACAGCTGAGTCTGTGGATATGACTAAGGCATGGTGGCAGTCCCGCTATGATCGCGGCACACCTGACTATGTGAACTGCGCCATGAATAAAGAGGAATATGAAGCCTTTTTGCAGGAACTCATTAACGCAGAGGAAGCGGAAGTTCACGGCTTTGAGGACAAGAATGTTTTTGAAGGTTGCATGCCTGTGGAGGTTATGGCCCGCCGTGGAGCCGATACGCTGCGTTTCGGTCCTTTAAAGCCTGTGGGTCTTGTAGATCCCAGTACCGGAAAAGAGCCCTATGCCGTTGTGCAGCTGCGTCTGGACAATGCAGCAAAGAGCGTCTACAATCTGGTGGGTTTCCAGACGCATCTGAAGTTCCCGGAGCAGAAGCGGGTATTTTCCATGATCCCCGCATTGAAAAATGCAGAGTTTGTCCGATACGGTGTTATGCACCGCAATACGTTCCTGCAATCTCCCAAGCTGCTGGATCGGTACTATGCAGACCGCAGAAATCCCCTGGTAGCATTTGCCGGACAGATGACCGGCGTGGAAGGCTATGTGGAAAGTGCAGCCTCTGGCTACCTGGCAGCTGTTGCCATGGCAGCAAAGGTGCAGGGCAGACAACTGCCGGATTTCCCCAAGGAAACCGCAATCGGCGCTCTGGGTCTTTACATAAGCGATGAGAGCATCGAAAACTTCCAACCTATGAATATCAATTTCAGCATTATTGCTCCTCTGGAAAAGCGGATCAAGAAGAAGGCTGAAAAGAATCTTGCAATTGCCAACCGTTCTCTGGAAATTCTGGAGCAGCTTTTGGCACAGAACATCTGACAGAAAGAGGTGTTGTTATGAAGATCGTTCTTGACGCCATGGGCGGCGACCACGCACCGGAAGCACCGGTACTGGGCGCAGTGCAGGCAGTGCGGGATTTCGGCGCACAGGTGACTCTTGTGGGTCGTGGCGAGGAGATCCTGAAAGTCATGAAGGATAACGGAATCAACGATCTGCCCGAAGGTATGGAAATTGCCAATGCCGAAGAAGTGGTGGACATGCATGATGATCCTGCCAATGTGATTCGGAAAAAGAAGGACTCCTCCATGGTAGTCGGTCTGCGTATGGTTGCAGAGGGTGAAGGCGATGCCTTTGTCAGTGCAGGCAGTACCGGTGCGCTTCTTTCCGGCGCAACCCTGATTGTAAAACGCGTTAAGGGTATCCGCCGCGCGGCTATGGGCCCCGTCATGCCCAACAAGGCAGGCGGCAAGACTGTGATTCTGGACTGCGGTGCAAATGCTGAATGTACTCCCGAATTCCTGCTCCAGTTTGGCCTGGTAGGTTCTTTGTACGCAAAGAAATATCTGGGCGTGGAGAATCCCAAGGTTGGCCTTTTGAATATCGGCACCGAAGATACTAAGGGTACTCCCTTGCAGAAGGAAGCACACGCCCTTCTGACAGCCGCTTCCAACAAAGGCATTCTGAACTTTGTTGGCAATGTAGAAGCTCGCGATGTGCCTCTGGGAGCTGTGGACGTGATTGTGTGCGACGGCTTTGCCGGCAATGTGCTGCTGAAGACCATTGAGGGCACTGCAATGTTTATGGGCAGCCTTATGAAGCACAAGATCTTCAAGCGGAATATCTTCTCCGTGATCGGTTATCTGTTCTGCAAGAAGGGTGTAGACGAAGTCTTCAAAATGCTGGACTACCGCGAGATCGGTGGCACTCAGTTTTTGGGTATCAAGAAGGCTGTTATCAAGGCACACGGTTCTTCCGATGCTTTGGCATTCCGCAACGCTGTGAAGCAGGCGATGGACGCAGCTCAGTGCAACATCAGTCAGGATCTGGAAGAGGGTCTGCAGGCGCTGACCGCTTTGGAGGAAGCTGCCAATGATTAAGGATCTTGAAACAGCGGTAGGTTACAGCTTCCGAAATATCACGCTTCTGCAGAATGCTCTGACCCATTCTTCCTATGCCAATGAGCATTGGCACAACAGCCTTATGAGTAACGAGCGGCTGGAGTTTATGGGGGATTCTGTGCTGGGCATGGTGGTTGCTGAGTACCTGTACCGAAATTTCCCCGATCGCCCGGAGGGTGAACTGACCCGTATGCGCGCAGACATGGTCTGTGAGCAGGCGCTTGCCTTGATTGCGGAAAGAATCGGACTGGGTCAGCATTTGCTCCTGGGTCGCGGCGAAGAACAGAGCGGCGGCAGAAAGCGGGTATCTATTTTGGCAGATGCCGTGGAATCTGTGATCGCAGCTATGTTCCTGGACGGCGGTATGGAAGCCGCAAAGGCATTCATCAACCGTTTCGTGCTGTGTGACGTTCCGGTCACCAAACTGCACAATGCAGATTACAAAACTGCGTTGCAGGAGAAAGTGCAGGAGAAGAAAAACCAGGTGCTTGCCTATACTCTGATCGGCGAGTCCGGACCTGACCATGAGAAGCGCTTTGAAGTGCAGGTAAGTCTGAACGGAGATGTGGTAGGAACCGGCTCCGGCAGCAGCAAAAAGCGCGCTGAGCAGGACGCAGCAAGAGATGCCATGGAACATCTTTTCAATGAAAAGTAAAATGAAACACCCCTTGACCTGTGTCAGGGGGTGCTTTTTTCTGGATAATGCGGCAATATCAAGTAAAACACTTGCAAATTCGACAAAATTTGATTATAATGAAGCAAACCATGCAAAATGGAAATAATAGGAGAGAAGGGCAGCTTGCTGTGTGTTCTCGGCAGGAAGCCTCGTGATACTATGGAAACATTACAGAAAGAATATGCGCCTCCCAAGGCAAAGCCTGTATATGAGTTTTTCAAGCGCTTTTTTGATATTGTGTTGTCTGTATTTGCACTGATCGTCTTGAGCCCTGTTTTCCTGGGCGTGTTTATTGCTATCAAGCTTGAAGACGGCGGTAAAGTGATCTTCAAGCAGACTCGTCTGACCAAGAACAACAAGGAATTTTCCATGTACAAGTTCCGTTCTATGGTCCCCGACGCAGAGAAAAAGCTGGACAGCCTGATGGATAAGAACGAGGTAAACGGTCCTGCGTTCAAGATCAAGGACGATCCCCGTATCACCAAAGTGGGTAAGTTCATTCGCAAAACCAGTATTGACGAACTGCCGCAGCTTTTGAATATCATTAAGGGTGATATGACTATTATCGGACCCAGACCTCCTCTGCCCAGAGAGGTCGCCCAGTACACCCCCTACCAGATGCACCGTCTGGACGTGAAGACCGGCCTTGCCTGCTACCATGAAGCTTGCGGTCGCAGTGACAGCAACGACTTTGACGAATGGGTGGAGCAGGATCTGCGTTATATCCGGGAAAGAAATCTCTGGGTCGATGTGAAGATCATCTTCATGATCGCCAAGGTGGTACTTACCGGTAAGGGCGCCATGTAAATTGTATAAAAGCAATCCCTTCGGGCAACCTATGCCCGGAGGGATTTTTTATGACGCCCAAAGAATACAAAAAACTGATTAAAAGCATGGAACCCAAGTCGCCCCTGGTGAAAGACTGTATTTTTGCATTTGTGATCGGCGGCTTGATATGCACCCTGGGACAATTGGTGATGAATGGTTACAGTGCCCTGGGTCTTTCGGAAGAAAATGCCGGTACAGCGACCTCTATGACCATGGTGACGCTGTCCGCGCTGCTGACCGGTTTCAGCTTATACGATAATATTGCCAAATACGGCGGCGCCGGTACGCTGGTACCCATTACCGGCTTTGCCAATGCCATCGCCTCCCCAGCCATCGAATACAAAACCGAGGGGTTTGTGCTGGGTGTCGGTGCGAAGATGTTCACCATCGCCGGCCCAGTGATTGTGTACGGTGTGTCCGCATCCGTAGTCTATGGCCTAATTTATTGGATAACAACATTGGTTTAACGCAAAAAGGCTTGCCGATTGGCAAGCCTTTTTGCGTAGGTTAATAATATTCAACATTGGTGCATTTTTGGGAAAGGAAATCTATAAAATCCTCTTGATTTAATTGTGCCTCTATTTGTGTAACTGGGAGTATGTATGCGCTAACACTACTTTTATACAAAAGAACATAGCGGTTTTTGACTACGCATATCCGCTCGAAAATGGAATAGCTTTGTTCTGTGCGCTGTAATGCAGTGATCTCAACCATCTTATCCTCATGAAATTCTAAAGTGGATACAGGATCAAATGGTAATTTGCCTACTTTCTTTAAGCGTTTTATCTGAGTTTTTACATTCCGGGTTAGTATCTTTTTGAAGAATACCATATATAGCAAGGTAAACAGCAGTAGTAGTACTGCGTAGGTAATGGAAAATGTTGTCAATCCCATTACAAGAAGGAAAAGCGCTGCTAAAATTATCATTGCGAGAACAAAGAAAATGCGGGTTTTGATAATCAGCTTTTTGCCGTGCGTCGATTCAAATGAATGAAAATTGTTAAAGGATAAATAGTCATTTTCGCTGAGATTGATATTGAGATTGAACAACATATATGACACCTCCTATAAATACTATACCATACTGTTGGATTGCTGTAAATTCCTATTATTTGAGCAATATCGAAAGAAATTGAGCTGTTTCGACAAATAACACTGCGTCCTAAGTTGACACAAGCAGAAGACTTCACATTAGGCGTCGGCGCAAAAATCTTCACCATGTTGCCGCCTCTGTCTTATACGGCTTGATCTATTGGATAACCACATTATTCTGAGAAAAGGCCCCCTTGTGCAAAGGGGGCTGGCAAAAATCTTTGATTTTTGACTGGGGGATTGTTTTCTTGTTTATAATCCCTCCGTTTCGCTAACGCGCAACACCTCCCTTTACACAAGGGAGGCTTGATAAAAGGCTTGACCGAACCGGTCAAGCCTTTTATCTTTTTTGTTAATAGTATTCAACTGTATTGCATTTTTGCGTAATGAAATTAAGAAACTCTATTTTGTCCACTTGTGCAGTAAGTTGCGAAATCGGCAGCACATAAACAATCTGGTCGTCGGGACAAAGGAGAATATAACGATTTTCTACCACGCGAACACACTGTAGTTTTGAATAGCTTTGTTCAATACGCGTGCCTTCATTAATTTCAACAAGGCTGTCCTCATAAAATTCGTACTTGGAGACAGCATTCGCCAGCAGAGTTCCTGCTTTATTTAGTTTTTTTAAATGCCGCTTCATTCTCCAATAAATGATCTTTTTATACAGCAGCATACGGATGAAATCGTATATTACTACAAGAATTACATAAAGCGCTGTGTTTTTAGTCCATCCTGAAATGATAAGAACTGTTGCAATCAATATAAGTAAGACAGTTAACTCTTGCATACGCGCTTTTCGGACTTTTGCTTTCCCTTCTTTTGTCTTAAATAAATGAAAAGCCTCGAATTCTATAGCGTCATCTTCTGTAAGAGCGATATCTAATTGGTAGCGCATGGTATCCACCTCCACTATTATAATATCAGCTGTTTTATCCGCTGTAAAGGGTTTCCGACATAAAAGAGTCGCGTGCTTTCCAATATTTCCAGAAAATATTTTCCTTGTCGAACAATGTCGCAATTGACAGTATTCTGTCAATTGCGTATAATAGACATAATGATTTTCAGTACTATGGGAAGGGGTAAAGAAATGAAGGGAAAATACCTGAAACCGAAGCCGAAACGGAATTTTCGCTCCTATGTGCAGACATTGATTGCTAAATACAAGAAACCGAAGCCGGAACGGAATTTTCGCTCCTATGTGCAGACATTGATTGCTGAATACAAGAAACCGGAGCCGAAGCCGAAGTTGCGTTCCTTTTTACAGATATTAATATTTCCGTTGGTAATGGTATACTTCGAGAGCATTTTCCGTATTGCAACTGCCGGCAGCTTCTTTAGCTGGAGTACGCTGTATATGGTGATGTTCTCCATGGCATACGGCGTGATCGGCTATCTGCTGACTACGATTCCCAGAAAGATCAAAACAAGCCATATCATAACAACGGTTCTTTTGTTGCTTATGGCAGTTCCGTATCTTGTGGAGTATTTTGTGTATCGCCAGTTCAAGGTCTATTATGACCTGGTGACGGTTACCGGCGGTGCTGCCGATGCTGTGGGCGGTTTTACCGACGATATTTTCCGATTGCTCTTTAGTTGGGACGGCTTTTTGAAGCTGTTTTTGTACTTCTTGCCGGCAATTTTGTGGATTATGTTTGGCAGATGGTTTTTCAGAAGAACAAGACCCCATTGGAAGACTCGTTGCGTTGCTGCCGGTTCCATGACACTGCTGCTCTGCTTGTCTGTTCTGTTCATCAATTGCAGTGAAATGGCACTGTCCGTGTACAGTAAGGAGTACAATTTCCAGTCTGCTGTGGGAAATTACGGTTTGATCACAGGTGTGCGGTTGGATATTCAGAACCTGACGGCGGACGAGAGTGATGCGGAGTTTGAATTGGGAAGCACGCCTACTGTTCCTACCACGCCTACAGAACCCGGTGAGACACTTCCTACCGCACCTATTGAGTATGGCTACAACCAGCTGGAGCTGAATCTGGAAGGCGGCAACGAAAACATTCAAAAACTCAATGAGTATGTAAAATCCCAAACTGCCACCAAGCAGAACAAGTACACCGGCATGTTTAAGGGTAAGAATCTGATCTTCATCACCGCAGAGGCATTTACTGCAGAAGTGATCGATCCTGAACTGACACCCACGCTGTACAGAATGGCAACCAAGGGCATTCAGTTCACCGACTACTATCAGCCTGCCAGCGCAGGTACGACCGGCGGCGAATACCAGAATATCTTCGGTATGATACCCACCTCCGGCGGTGCGTCCTTCAAAAAGACGGCAAACACCTATAACTATATGACCCTTGGCAGTCAGCTGGACCGCCTGGGTTATTACGGTAAGGCTTATCACAATAACTCCTATAAATACTACGACCGTCATAAGACCCACATCAATCTGGGTTATTCCGATGGCTATATGGGTTACGGCAACGGTATAGAGGAGTTTGTGCAGAAAGCATGGCCGGAGAGCGATCTGCAGATGTTCCAGGGCACACTGCCTACCTATATTGACAAGCAGCCCTTCAATATCTACTATATGACCGTCAGTGGCCACAGCGCCTACACCAGGAGCGGCAACAGACAGACCGCAAAGCACTGGAGCAGAGTGGAACATCTGACTTATTCCGACCCTGTGAAGGGTTATCTGGCAGCCAATCTGGAACTGGAAGATTCCATGACGTACCTGATTGCAGAGCTGGAGAAAAAGGGTATCGCAGACGATACGGTTATCTGCATCTCCACCGACCATTTCCCCTATGGCCTGGACAATGACGGAAAGCTTGGTACTTTGAAGTATTTGTCTGAGCTGTACGGCTACAATGTGACGAACTATATGCAGAGAGACCACTCTCGTCTGATCCTGTGGTGTGGCAGCCTGGAAGATCAGGAACCCATTGTTGTGGACGAGCCTACCTTCAGCCTGGATATCCTTCCCACATTGTCCAATCTTTTCGGCACAGAGTTTGATTCCCGTTTGTTCCCCGGCAGAGATGTGTTCTCCGAAGCCCCTGCGTTGGTGTTCAATGCCAACTACGACTGGAAGACATCTTTGGGCACGTATATTTCTGCCAAGGGCAAGTTCATACCTGTAGACGAAAATACGGAGATCCCGGAAGGCTATGTTTCTTCTATGAAAGCAATCGTACGAAACAAGATGAAGTATTGCAGCCTGGCGCTGAATAACGATTACTACCGATATCTCTTCAAAAAATAAATAAATAAATTAATAAGAGCGGCAGCCGATTGGCTGCCGCTTCTTTTTTCTTATTTTGCTTTCAGGTGGAATGTGTAGGTGTTGTCGTTTGTCTTTGCACGGATCATTGTCATATCCACAAAGTCGAAGTGATATTCAATTCCTTCGGGAATCGTGACATTGTAGGTATAAACACCGTCTTCCAGTTTCCAATCCACGGAGATTGTACCGAAATCCGTATCATAGTGACCGCTGGCAGAGGTGATTTTGCCGGTGGTGTCCAGATAAGGCCGGAAAGTAACTTCCCTGAAACCGGGATTTTCAAAGTGGGGATTAATACCCAGACAATACTCATACATCCACTCTGTACAAGAACCGAAGGAATAGTGGTTAAAGGAGTTCATACCACCCATAATACCGTTTTCTTCGGTATAGCCGTCCCAACGCTCCCAGATCGTTGTGGCACCCTGTACCACAGAATAACCCCAACCGGGGAAATCGGTGGAACTCATAATACGGTAGGCCTCGTCCTTCATGCCAACCTCACACAGAGTGGGCAGCAGGAATTTGATACCCAAAAAACCGCTGGTCAGATGACCGCCGTCTTCCTTCAGTTTGCGGGTCATGTGGGTGCGTGCTTCCTCAGCAGAGATAATGCCGAACTTGTATGCCACAATGTAGCAGGTTTGGGTGTCGGAGAAGATCTTGCCGTTTTCGTCCATATAGCGGGCGCGGAAAGCCTTTTTTATGTTCTCGTACAGATCTCTGTAATGCTGCTCCTCGTAGTCACCAACCACATGGCACAGTTCTGCACAATCGTATACAGTTCTTGCGTAGTACAGAGTAGAGATCACACCCATATCGGTGGTAGCATTGATGCTCAGCCAGTCACCGTAACCCCAGCAACGGTCGCGGACAAATTCGGGGCTTTCTACCTCATAGAAATCAATCAAGCGCTTCAGAGGCAGCAGTGTGTCGCGAATGATCCGCTTATCACCATACATCATGTAATAGAAGTAGGGGATCTCCGCAATGGCGTCTGCCCAACCGGCAGCAGCATCGTGACCGACGTAGTTCAGGAAGCCAACATGGGGCATAGGTGCAACAATGGGTATCACACCGTTACCAAGCTGTGCGTCGCAAACGTCCCGCAGATATTTCTTATAGAAGATCTTGCAATCCATGTTGTACATGGCGCTCTTGCAGAAAATCTGGGTGTCTGCCGTCCAGCCAAGGCGCTCGTCGCGCTGGGGACAGTCAGTGGGAACATTGAGGAAATTGCCTCTTTGACCCCACAGAGCATTCTGATATACCTTATCCACGATTGGGTTGTCGCAGGTAAATGTACCGGTCTCCTTCAGGTCGGTGTACATGACCTCGGCAATGATGTCCTTGATCTCCGCCTGCCCGTAAACGGTAATTTCCGCGTAGCGGAAGCCGTGGAAGGTGAACAGGGGACGGAATACCTCGTCACCGGTGCCGGAGAGAATAAAGGTGTCGGTAGCTTCTGCTTTTCGCAGATTTTCCGTATACAGCTTGCCTTTGTCCAGCAACTCACCGTGACGGAACACGATCTTTGTGCCGCGGGTGCCGTTAAAGACGCACTTGAGAACACCGGTGATGTTCTGGGTGACATCGTACAGATAAGTATTGCCGTCTCTTTCCAATAACTTGGGAACGAAGGTATGTTTTACAACCGTGGGGGGATTGATCACAGGCCAAACGTAGGGGTTGCGTGTAAACTTAAATTCCGGTGCCCAGGCGTAGTCCCAGGAAGCGTCGTCATAATCGGGATCGGAGAAGTTACCCACACTCAAACGGGTATCGATATACTCACCCATATGAATATCACTGCGGCGGATCGCACCCTGGGTGGCTCTCCAAGTCTCGTCGGTGATAATCTCTTCCTTGGTACCGTCTTCGTATTCCACAGTGATCGTGGCGGAGAACTCAATGCGATCGGAGTAGCCGGTGCGCTTAAAGGTGGTAGTAGAACCAAGATGACCCAAAGCCCAACCATCACCCAACACAACACCGATACCGTTCTTCTTTTGAACCTTGTTGGTGATATCGTAAGTCACCATGGGCAGATGCTTCAGATAATCAGTCCAACCGGGGGAGAGGTAGTCGTTGGAAACGGGCTCTCCGTTGATATAGACATTGAAGACACCCAGCGCAGAGATCTGCAGAGTGGCTTTCTTTACATTGTCTTTCAGTTCAAAACTTTTGCGAAAATAGGGAGAGGGATTACCGTATTTGTCGTCCATTCCCTTGTGATCGCCAGTGGTGTATGTAATCCATTTTGAAAACAGCAGCATAACACCTATCCATCCCTTCTTTATTTGGCAACTGTTGCCATATTTGATTATAACAAATGTCTCCGGAAAAGCAACCGGATAATCTTGCATTTTATCCTGCACTATGGTAAAATAGCGCCGAAGAGGTGAGGGATATGCAAGAAATCCTGTATCCATACGGAAAAGATAAAATTTCTTATTGTTTTGAGGAGGATACGCTGTCTGCGGTGCTGACTTCGGGCCTCCAGGAATATAAATCTCAGTATTCCCAGGAAGAATTGGTCGCAAATGCTATGCGCGCGCCTCTGGGTGCTAGTCCCTTGTCGGAATTGGCAAAGGGTAAGGAGAATGTTGTGATCATTGCTAGCGACCATACTCGCCCGGTACCCAGTAAGCTGATCATTCCGCCTATGCTGCGTCAAATTCGGGAAGGCAACCCCAAGGCCAGGATCACAATTCTGATCGCCACCGGCTGCCACAGAGGTACTACCAAGGAAGAACTGGTCAGTAAGTTTGGCGCGGAGATCGTGGAGAATGAGAATATCTACGTTCATGATTGCGACGAGCGGGAAAAACTTATCAACATCGGCACACTGCCATCCGGCGGTGAATGTGAGATCAATGCCATTGCCATGCAGGCAGATCTTTTGTTGGCGGAAGGCTTTATCGAACCCCATTTCTTTGCCGGTTTTTCCGGTGCAAGAAAGAGTGTTCTGCCCGGTGTTGCCGGCAGAACCACGGTGCTTGCCAACCATTGCAGCGAGTTCATCGCCCACCCCAATGCCCGTACCGGTATTCTGGAGGGCAACCCAATTCACGAAGATATGTTGTGGGCGGCGCGGAAAGCCAAACTCGCCTATATTGTCAATGTGGTGTTGAATGAGGACAAAGAGGTCATTTACGCAGTTGCAGGCGCTCCTGAGGCGGCACATGCAGAAGGTGTTCGTTTCCTGTCAAGCCTTTGCGGCGTGAAGGCTGTCCCTTCTGATGTAGTTATCACCACCAACGGCGGTTATCCTCTGGACCAGAATGTCTACCAGGCTGTCAAGGGTATGACCGCAGCAGAAGCCACCGTGAAAAAGGACGGTGTGATCATCATGCTGGCAAAGTCCAATGACGGCATAGGCGGCGACCATTTCTATCATCAACTGGCAGATGAGCCGGATATTCACAAGACGATGGAAACGTTCCTGAATCGTGGACGCAATGAGACAGTTCCCGATCAGTGGCAGACCCAGATTCTTCTGCGGGTGCTGATGCATGCCCGGGTGATCTATATCTCCGACATGGACGATGCGGTTGTACGAAAAATGCACATGATACCTGCCCATAGTATTGCAGAAGCAATGACCTTGGCAGAAGAGCTCCTTGGCAGAAAGCCGAAGGTTGCAGCAATTCCTGACGGCGTTTCTGTTATTGTAAAATCGTAAAGAAGGTGTAAGGCGTGAGAGCCTGGAAACATTTTAAGACTATCACATGGCATCGCTGGCTGGTACGCCAGGGCTGTTTTAAGGTAGGTCTGTACTGGCAGGGCTTGATCCATGACCTGTCGAAATACTCCAAAACGGAATTTTCCGTGGGAGCAAAATACTATCAAGGGACCCGTAGTCCCAATGCTGCGGAGCGTGAGGATAAAGGTTTCAGCGAGGCATGGATGCACCATAAAGGTCGCAATCGCCATCACTATGAGTATTGGACGGATATGAGCCGCCAGACGCGCAATTACGAGTCTGTACCTATGCCCCGGAAGTACCTGGTGGAAATGGTCATGGACCGCAGAGCGGCCTGTATGGTCTACCAGGGGAAGAATTATACCCCCGGTGCAGAGTTGGAGTACCTAGAAAACAGCCGGGAGAAGTCCCTTATGCACCCGAAAACCGTACAGGAACTGCGGTATCTGTTGACCAAGCTCCGGGACGAGGGAGAGAAAGAAACTTTCCGGCACATAAAAAAGCATGTGCTGAAAGGTAAGCCTTTTCCTTGGGAAACCGAATAAAATCATACTTCCTGGGCAGACTATACCTGCCCGGGAAAAAATTATGGAGAAATGGAAAAAAGTGCTTGACATTTTGTTTGATTTCGGTATAATAAGTTCCGTGCCTAACATATAGAGGATTTGTGTAACGGTAGCACACCGGACTCTGACTCCGTTTGCGGGGGTTCGAATCCCTCATCCTCTGCCAA
>JAFYPO010000086.1 GCA_017547505.1 Oscillospiraceae bacterium
GGAAGCCGAGGGCAACACGCTCATAGAAGCAGATTGCAACTATGAAAACTGCCCTTATGTGCGAGATTGCACCATCGGCCAAAAAATCACAGAATTTCTGGAAGAGACATAAAGAGAGGAGAGAGGAAAATGCGAAAGCTGTTTGCCTTGCTGCTGGCGCTTTGCCTGACGGCTTTGTTGGCGACCCCTGTTTTTGCCGCTTTGCCCAAGGGAACTGGCGTGATTACCAATAGCGCCCATGTTTCCGGCAGTGAATTTTCCTCCAAGTCCTCTATTGCCAAGAAACTGAACAAAATGTTTGCCGGCGACATCGGTCTGTATGTGGACAAAAAGAAGACCACCCTGGTGGACGCTGCTTTGGGTACCCGGAATGTACCCAATAATAATGTATATCAGTATTGGGGTCCCAAGGCCTATGCCGGCACTTCCTGCTATGCTTATGCCAATGCCTTTTACGGTCATTTTTACGATGGTGTGTCCCCCCACAGCACACTTACCGGCAACCACCAGAAAGTAAAGGCCACCGGTACCATCAGCTATGCCAACTTCAAAAAGTGGGGAGTCCGTGACGATGCGGCGGTGTATATTCGGGAGGGAAACCACTCGGTTGTGGTGCTGCATTATGATGAGAATTATATCACCTACATAGACGGCAACGGCGACGGCAAAGGTCTGATCGCTCTGCGAAAGGAAGCCTGGAAGCGGGGCAGCGGCAGTAATCTCTATAACAGCAAGCCATCTTTGATCGTTCAGCCGAAGGAGAGCTATTTTGCCGCCGGCAGCATGGGCAAGAAACAGTCCAAACCCTGCTCCGAAGGCGGATCTTCCCACGATTGGGACGAGGGTAAGGTAACAAAAGAACCCACCTGCAAAGAGGCGGGCAAGAAGACCTATACCTGTGAAGACTGCGGCAAGACCAAAGAAGAGTCTGTTGCCAAAACCACGGAGCATACTTACGGCGAATGGTCTGTGACGAAGGAAGCCACCTGCACCGAAAAAGGCACAAAAACCGCAGCCTGTACGGTCTGCGGCAAGGAGAAGACAAAATCCGTAAAGGCCCTGGGACACGATTACGGCAAAGCGGTGACCATGCAGGAGACAAATATTTATACCCCCGGCATAACGGAGAAAACCTGCACCCGCTGCGAAAAGGTGAAGCAGACAAAGTCCCTTTGCACCTTCCGTGACAAGGAACTGGGCATCACCCTTACCGCCAAAGAAAAGGTGTTTTCCAAGGAAACCCGGATCATCGCCCTGTGTCCCGGAGAATATGAAGAAGGTCTGGAAGAACAGCTCCAAAGCGGAAAATTCTATCTGTACTCTCTGGACGCCCAAAAGAATGAGGAGGCGGTAACCCCTAAGGGCAAGGTAACCTTGGAACTGAAGATCCCCGAAGGATTTGGAGAGAATCTTGCGTTGTATCGCCTGGAAGCAGAGACTGCTCAAGTATTGGAAACTGTGCTGGAAGACGGCACGATCACCGCAGAACTGGAAAGCCTGGGTCTGTTCGCTCTGTGCGATCTGGACATTCCCTATGTGCCGGAAACCACCCAACCGCCCACAGAGCCGGAAACCGAGCCGGTCACAGAACCGGAGACCTTTGTTACAGTACCCCTTACCACGGCAGCCCAGCCCCGCAAGGCTGCGCCTGCCAAACAGCCGGACATTCTGCTGGTGGCACTCCTTGCTACTATGCCCCTGACGGCCAGTATCGGTGTTGTGGGTTACCTGATCATAAAAAAACGGAATAAAAACAAAGTAACCGCAGAATAAAAAGAAGCCGCCCGAGGGCGGCTTCTTTGGTTTAGTCCATTTCTACCAATTCTTCTTTCAGTTCCTTCTTGCGAACCAGGAAACGGCGGATCGCGAACAGACCTGCGATGCAGGCAACGCAAATGGCGTTGCTCCAGGGGTCGGAGTGATTCAGGATAACATGGCGGGTAATTGCCACGGTCAGCACTTCCAGAATGCTGGCGGGGGTGGTGTCGATGAGCATACGCACAAATTCCAGACCCACCACCACGGTGAGTACGTTGTGCAGGTAGTGACTTACATCTTTCAGATATTCCGTGCCACCCAGGAAGATATGGTACAGTTCATAAATAAAAGCGGCCACCATTACAAGAATAGTCACAATGGCGATCAGCCGCTCGATCCAGTGCAGGGTACGGCGGAAGAAATGCTCAATGCGATGGTCGTGCTTTTCGGTCTTTTCGATGTGTTCCCGGAGCTTGGGATCATGGGGGGCTTGTTTCATGGGAAGTCCTCCTTTTTTTGATAAGACCAGTATACTACAATATCTTCCAAAAAGGAAGAATTTTCTAAAAACAAAAAGAAGGCGTATTTTCACGCCTTCTTATTGTTTGTAATGCTGCTGCATTTCCTTTTGTGCGTCCTGCACCAGCTGCCGGAGTTCTCTGGCGCTCATACGCAGTACGCCGCTGCGCAGGGAGCTGATCTGCACCAATGCGTCGGAGGTGGCGACTTTTACATTATAGTTCGGGCCGATTTGGGCCACGAAACGTTCAATATAGGCATCACCGGTCTCGTTTTCTTTTGTATAGACCACGGAAATATTATGAAATTGGGTTTTTTCTCCGGGGTTGCCCTTTTGCTTGTAGCCGTCAAAGACCACCACAAGATAGCACTTTTTGTAGCCGGCGTAGCTGGAGAGCATGTCGCACAGTCTGCGCCTTGCCGCTTCCAGATCGGAGGCAGCCGTTTCTGCCAGTTCTTCCCAGGCGAAAATGATGTTATAGCCGTCTACGATCAGCGCCTGCTTTTTGGGCGGGCGAATGGTGAGCAGTTCCTCCGCGGGACGGTTTTGGGGCGCGTGATACTGGGGACGCTTGATAGGGCCAAACTCCCGCTCCATAATGGCTTCCAGAGATTTATCGTCCATGGAAAGGTTTTTTGTAACGATGGCAGGGGCTTTTTCCTCCTTCAGGCCGCTTTCCAGATGCATAAACTCTTTGACCTGATCCCACTTCACCGTCACGCCGGCACCGTGGTCACAGAACACAGAGTCCGGTGTGTTCTCCAGGTCTGCTTCCGGGTCATAGTCACATTCTGCCAGCACCGCTTCCTGATCATGGCAGGGAAGATACCCCTTCAAAGACAGCTGCAGCTGTCCTCTGCCCTGGGTGTAGGCGGCCACTTGCTGGGCATAATCTTTCAGCTGGGAGGCGGGTACGATACCTTCCAATGTGGCGGTATCGCCAACCGTTTCAGGAGGATCAAATTCACCGCCCATGGCGCGGATATCCGTAATGGCTCTGCCCACCTGGGGGGCGGGAAGGGTGAGGATAAAGTCGTACCAAGGCTCCAGAAGCCGACTCTTTGCCTGCATCAGACCTTGCCGCACAGCACGGTAAGTGGCCTGGCGGAAATCGCCGCCCTCTGTGTGCTTCACATGGGCTTTACCCACCAAAAGAGTGATCTTCATATCCGTAATAGGCGCGCCGGTAAGCACACCCACATGGACTTTTTCCTTCAGGTGGGAGAGGATCAGCTTCTGGTACTGCATGTGGAGAATATCGGAAGAACACACCGTGTCAAATACCAATCCGTTGCCTTGGGGGAGCGGCTCCAAAAGCAAATGTACCTCCGCATAGTGGCGGAGCGGCTCAAAGTGTCCCACGCCTTCTACGGTGTTTTCAATGGTTTCTTTATAGAAGATACGGCCGGTGTCTGTTGTAATGTCCATGGAGAAGCGCTGGGCTATTACGGAGCGCAAAACCTCCAGCTGCACCTTGCCCATGATCTGGGCGTGGAGCTGCTTCAGGTGGGCGTCCCAAACAATTTTAAGAAGGGGATCTTCCTCTTCCAGCTGCTTCAGTTTTTGCAGGGCTACC
>JAFYPO010000087.1 GCA_017547505.1 Oscillospiraceae bacterium
AGAACCCACACCATTCGGTGTGGGTTTTCTTTTTTGGTTTTGGACGAAAGGACTCGAATAATCTAAATGCAACGCGGATGAGCGTTGCCGGCTGCGCGCCGTCGCAGCCGATCCTTAATTTAACGAGTCCTTATCGTCCACGCGCCGCAAGGCGCAGGTGATTGCAGTATCCACCCTACGGAGCAGCGGTTCGGCACAGCTTGTCCGAGATTGCCACGTCGCCTGCGGCTCCTCGCAACGACATAGAAAACGACCCATTATCGTCCGCCCCAAAGATAAAATACCACCTTGTACGGAATTTTCCGCAAGGTGGTTTTTCTTATTTGCTGCGTGGATAGGCTTTCTTCTCATCGGTTAAACCAGCCAAATAATCCATACTGGTGTTCAGTGCTACAGCGATTCGTTTGCATTGCTCAAAAGTATAATACCGCTTTCCGCTTTCAATCTTGGAATAATCGCTTTGATCGATACCGGTCAGCATCTGCATTTGGACCTGTGTTAAGTGCTTACTTTTGCGCAACTCTTTTAGTCTACTCATTGTCATCACCCACTATAATTATGGCAGATTGACCTATTGACTTTAGGGTGAAATTGACCTATTATATTTATTGTAAGCCGTATTTATGGCGTTGTCATACTTTTTTTGTTTTTAAGCAGAAAATGTACGAACAAGTGAAGAAGAAATATTGTTCATCTTTAGCTTTGCAACGATTGCTTGACCAAAGTACGGCAAAATACTAATCATACAAAGGAGAGAAATAATGGATACGCAAAACATCGTGGTAACAGCCAATGTTGGCTATATTTTCAGTAAGGTGAGAAAGATTATTCTTCTCGTATTCCTTGGTATCCTCGCAGCAAGTTTGATTGTTGGCTTTTTCTTCGAGTCTTATTATGGCCATTCTGATGGCGACTATGACCCCGTATATGAAGAGTACGGACCTGCATACGATTACTGCAAGATCGAATGGTATTATCTTCCTCTATTTGATTATGACAGTAGAGATTTCCCCACAACTGATTGGGAACCTAACACCATCATTCAAATTGCCTTGTTTTATACCATTGTCGCTGCAATTCCTTTTGTTATAAAAGCTCTGTATGAAAAAATGTGCAAGAATACAGCACTGTGCGTAACCGACGAATACATTATTGGCTCTTATAACAGCTTTATTTTTAAGAAATCCTTGCAAATGCCCATAGAAAAAGTCGATAATCTTACCATTAGTTCCACCTTCCTGGATAAGCTTCGTACCGGTAAAACATTGGGTGTTTGCTCTGCCTCCGGTGTAATTAAATTGCATTTTGTTCAGAATGCAGAAGAAGTTGTGTCCTTGACAATGGAAAGAATCAATGAGATGAGGAATAACGAAAAGCACGCACAGAGCACCCCGCAAATTGTAGCGGCTGCCCCTGCCACAGTCTCTACTACAGAGAAGCTTAAGGAATTGGTCAGCATGAAAGAAGCCGGTTTAATTTCTGAAGAAGAATTTGCAAAGAAACGCGAGGATCTGCTGGCAAAAATGTAATTACTGAAGACAAGTCACAAAAAAACGCCCTCCCCTTTGTGGGGAGGGTGCTTTCTTATACCGGTGTGAAATCAAATCGCTGGATCAGGCCGTCGCAGGTGGCATGGACCGTCACCGTGCCGTCCGGGCGGGTTTCGCTGGACACATCTACCGCTTTCCCTTTCAGGTATTCCCGGACATAGCTTTCCGGATCGTCGGTCTCTACCTCGTCGAAGAAAATGTCCCGCATTTGATTGTTGGGACATAAGTTTTTGATCTCCCGCACCATTTCATATTCCATCGTGTCCCCTCCTTTTTTATATAGTATAACACATACCCCATTCCAATAGCAAATCCTTTCATTTTTCTAAGAAAAAGTTGCGAAAACCTCTTGACTTTTGGGGTTGCGGGTGCTAAAATGGTCGAGCCGCATTGAATGGGCTTAAGTTGTTGCGCCCAAAAACGCAACCGCCTTAAGAGCGAGTCTGCAAATTAAAAGTAGGTGAAAAAGAAATGAAAGCTGTTATCGTTACCGGTGGTAAGCAGTACACCGTCGCTGAGGGCGATGTCCTGTACATCGAAAAGCTGGAGGCTGAAGCTGAGGCTACCGTGAAGTTCGAGCAGGTCCTGGCTATCCTGGACGGTGAGAACTCCAAGATCGGCGCTCCCGTTGTTGAGGGTGCTGCTGTCGAGGCTAAGGTCATCAAGAATGGCAAGGCTAAGAAGATCACTGTCTTCAAGTACAAGGCTAAGAAGAACGAGAAGAAGAAGCAGGGCCATCGTCAGCCCTACACCAAGGTGGAGATCACCAAGATCGCTCTGTAATTATGACTAGATGCGAATTTTTTATGGACGGTGACCGGATCACCGGTTTCTCCGTCAGTGGCCACAGCGGTTACGCAGAAGCAGGTCAGGATATTGTCTGCGCTGCCATCTCCGCCATCGTCACTATGGCCGAAGCCACCATCAATGATATTTGTGGCGCTAAGGCCAAAGTTCGAGTCAAGGAAGCGGACGCCCGCATCACTTTGACTCTCCCCTCTTCCTGCGACGAGGAGGAAACCGTGCAGGCAGTTTTGTCCGGCATGCTTCTGACCCTCGTAAATCTCGCAGAAGAGCATTCCGATTATATCGAAGTTTTGGAGGTGTAACACCATGCTGAAGATTAACATTCAGTTTTTCGCTCACCATAAGGGCGGCGGTTCTACCAAGAACGGTCGTGATTCCGAGGCTAAGCGTCTGGGCGTAAAGCGTGCTGACGGTCAGTTCGTTCTGGCTGGCAACATTCTGGTTCGCCAGAGAGGCACTCACATCCATCCCGGTGTCAATGTCGGTATCGGCAGCGATGACACTCTGTTCGCTCTGATTGACGGTACTGTCAAGTTCGAGCGCAAGGGCAAGGATCGTCGTCAGTGCTCCGTCTACGCTGTACAGCAGTAATCACGGATCATTTAAGGCTAGAAAGGGCTGCTGCAAATATTGCAGCAGCCCTTAGTTTTTCCGTTGTGCTGTGATAAAGGATTATTTCCGGCGGGAGCAACCCCCGCCCTACATAAACAATCGTTTATGACAGTATAACAAGGAGGAGATTCCTATGTTTGTAGATAAAGTGCGAATTACGGTGATCGGCGGTCGCGGCGGCGACGGTGCGGTTGCCTTTCACAGAGAAAAATATGTGGCAGCCGGCGGCCCCGACGGTGGCGACGGTGGTCACGGCGGTAGTGTCATTCTCCGCGTGAATGACAACCTCACTACCCTTTTGGACTTCCGCTATAAGCGCAAGTATTCTGCCCAGGCAGGAACGAACGGTCAGGGTCGGAAAATGAGCGGTAAGCGGGGCGAACCTCTGATCATTCAGGTACCCAGAGGTACTGTTGTCAGAGATGCCGAGACCAATCAGATCATTGTGGATATGTCCACCGGTGAAGATTTCATGCTGGCCAAAGGCGGCCGCGGTGGATGGGGTAATGCCCACTACGCTACCCCCACTCGTCAGGTGCCTCGTTTTGCCAAGGCCGGTCTGCCCGGTCAGGAGCGGGACGTGATTCTGGAGTTGAAGCTGTTGGCCGATGTGGGTCTGGTTGGTTTCCCCAATGTAGGTAAGTCCACTCTGCTGTCTGTCACCTCCAATGCCCGTCCCAAGATCGCCAACTACCACTTCACCACCCTGTTCCCCAATCTGGGTGTCATTTATGTTGACGAAGGTGTTTCCTTTGTTATGGCGGACATTCCCGGCATTATCGAAGGCGCTGCAGAAGGTGCAGGCTTGGGTCACGATTTCCTGCGGCACATCGACCGTTGCCGTCTGTTGGTGCATGTGATCGATGTATCCGGCAGTGAAGGCCGCGACCCTGTGGAAGATTTTGATGCCATTTGCGAAGAACTCCACAACTACAGTGTGGATCTGGGCGACCGTCCCATGATCGTGGCCGCCAACAAAATTGATCTCATGATGCCCGAAAGCGACAACTTAGAGCGCCTGCGCGCTCATGTGGAAGCAGCCGGCTGTGAGCTGTATGAAATCTCCGCAGGTACCACCCAGGGTACAAAAAATCTTATGCGTGTGGTAGCTGAAAAACTGCGCACCCTCCCCCCGGTGACCATTTACGAACCGGAGTATATAGAAGTGGTAGCAGAGGCCGGCGATCCCAAGGAACTCATGATCGAACATCTGGGCAACACCTGGCTGGTCACCGGCACTTGGTTGGAGCGACTCATTTACAACATCAACTTCGACGACTACGAATCCCGCAACTATTTCGACCTGCAGCTTAGAAAGTGTGGCCTGTTCGCACGGCTGGAGGAAATGGGTATTCAGGACGGCGATGTAGTAGATATCTACGACATGCAGTTTGAATATCAAAGATAATTGTAAGCACCCAATGCGTTGTTGCATTGGGTGCTTTTTTGTTATATACTATAGGTAATCATAATAGTAAGGAGATTACTATGGATTTTAAGGTTTTGGCAGTGGGCGATGTGGTAGGCGGTCCCGGCATGGACAGAATTCACAAGAGCCTGCGGTATCTGAAGCGGACAACCAATGCGGATTTTGTCATCGTCAACGGTGAAAATGCCGCAGTTGTGGGCATGACCCCCAATCAGGCGGAAGACATTTTCGATGCCGGCGCCGATGTGATCACCATGGGCAACCATACCTTCGGCAAGCGGGAACTGGTAGATTACCTGGAAGAAAACAGCCGTGTCCTGCGTCCTGCCAACTATGCACCACAAGCGCCCGGCAGAGGCTGGAGTATCTATGAGACCCGGTTTGGCGAGGTCGCTGTGATTGACCTGCAGGGGCGCTGCTCCATGGACTACACCCCGGATAATCCTTTTCTTGCTGTAGAAAAGATTTTGAAAGAGATTGATACCAAGTTTGTTTTCGTGGAACTCCACGCAGAGGCTACCTCGGAAAAACTGGCCATGGGTTATATGCTGGACGGCCGCATCAGCGCCCTCTGGGGTACCCATACCCATGTTCCCACCGCCGATGCCCAAGTGCTTCCCAATGGCACCGGCTATGTGACAGATCTGGGTATGACCGGTCCCAAGCACTCGGTTCTAGGTATTCGTCCCGACCTTTCCATTGCCAAATTCCGGGGTGATCTGACCGAGCGCTACCGTTGGGCAGACGGCCCTACCAAAATGGAAGCTGTGCTTTTTACAATCGACACCGAAACCGGCCTTTGCAAAAAGGCAGAAAGGGTGGATTTATATGATTAAAATTCTCCACAGCGCCGACTGGCATCTGGACTCCCCTTTGGGGCTGAAAGATCCTCAGCAGGCAAAAAAGCTGAAAGAAGAACTGGGAAAAATTCCGGATCGAATTGCCGCGCTTTCCAAAGCCCACGGTTGTGATCTGGTGCTTTTGTCCGGCGATCTTTTTGACGGAGCTGCTTCCCAAGGTACTTTGGCTAAGCTGAAGCAGACACTGCAGGACATGGAAGTTCCCGTGTTCATCACACCGGGCAACCATGATTTTGCCGCTGCCAACAGCCCCTGGCTTAGTGAAGTATTCCCGGAAAACGTCCATATTTTCAAAAAGTCCTCTATGGAATCTGTGGCGCTGCCCCAGTTGGATTGCCGGATCTACGGCGCAGGTTTCCAGTCCATGGACTGCGACGGTCTTCTGCAGAATTTTAAGGCGGAACAGACGGAAACCTATGCCATTGGCATTCTCCACGGTGATCCCACCCAGGTAAATTCCCACTACTGTCCCATCACCACCACTCAGGTGGAAGCCTCCGGGTTGGATTATCTGGCTCTGGGGCACATTCATAAAGGTGACAGCTTCCGCAAGGGCAAGACCCTGTGTGCCTGGCCCGGTTGCCCCATGGGTCGCGGTTACGACGAAGAGGGTGAAAAGGGTGTGCTGATCGTCACTCTGGACCAGGACGCTTCCGCCCGCTTTGTTCCCCTGGATACACCCAGATTTTACGATCTGGAGGTGGAGGTCGGCGAAGATCCCCAGGCTGCTTTGGCAGAGGTGCTGCCTCCCGTAGGAAACGAGAATTTCTATCGTGTTACCTTTGTAGGCGCCAGCGAGCCTTTCGATGTGGACGCGCTTTATGACCCCAAGTTCCCCAACCTGTTGCTTAAGGATAAGACCACCCCGCCTGTGGATATTTGGTTAAGCGCAGATACCGACACCTTTGAAGGTATGTATTTTAACCGTCTGAAGGCCATGATGGAAGGCGCCGATGAGGATACCCAGCGGCGTATTCGTCTTGCCGCCCGGATCTCCCGGGATATTCTGGACGGTCAGGAGGTGGTGTTGCCGTGAAAATTCTTTCCATGACCGCCACTTTTGGCAAACTGGATAACGAGACCCTTACATTGAACGAAGGCCTCAATGTGATCACAGCCCCCAACGAATGGGGAAAGAGTACCTGGTGCGCCTTTATCACCGCCATGCTCTACGGCATTGAAACAAGCCAGCGGGCATCTAAGTCCGTTACTATTCCCGACAAGGAGCGTTACAGCCCCTGGTCCGGCAAGCCTATGTCCGGTCGCATGGACATTCTGTGGAACGGTCGGAAGATCACCTTGGAGCGCGGCACGAAGGGTCGCAGCATTTTCGGTATTTTCCAGGCCTATGAAACCGAAACCGGTGTTCCCGTTCCGGAACTGACTGCTGATAACTGTGGTCTGACCCTTTTGGGCGTGGAAAAAAATGTCTTTACCCGGGCAGGCTTTTTGAAGCTGACGGATATGCCTGTTACCGACGATCAGGCGCTCCGCCGCCGTCTGAATGCTCTGGTGACCACCGGTGATGAGTCCGGTGCCAGCGATAAGCTGGCTGAAAAGCTGCACAAGCTGGATAACGCATGTTGCTCCCGTACCAAAACCGGACAGATACCCCAGACCAAAGCGCAGCAAGCCGCCCTGGAGGGAAAGCTGACCCAGATCGCCACCTGCCGTCAGCAGATCCAAAAAATCAAGGATCGGCAAAAGGAACTGGAAGAAGAGTTCCGCCGGTTGGAAAATCATAAGGCTTATTTGGCTTACGAAAAATCCAAGGCATCTTTGGAGCGGGTCGCCGCTGCAAAGGAAGCCCAGGAAAAGGCTACCCAGCAGGTACGGCAGCTGGAAGCGGAATGCGCTTCCCTTCCCTCCTTGGAGTTTGTCCAGACTAAGCTGCAACAGCTGGATAGCCTGCAGGAGCGCTGGACGCGCCTGCAAAGCAAGACCCTTCCCCACATTCCCGAAGCCCCTGCCGCGTTTGCCGGCATGGACGCTGCGCAGGCTGTGGCTAAGGCCAAGGCAGATAAGACCGCCTACGATATGCTGAACCGCCCTGTTTCTCCTCTGTTGCTGATTTTGGCAATCCTTGCACTGGGCGCAGGTATCGGTCTTAGCCTGATCAACTGGATCCTCTTTATCCCTTGCATCGTTTTGGCAGTAATTCTGGGTGTACTGTACTTCCGCAAGAAGCAAAACACCACG
Source organism: Oscillospiraceae bacterium (assembly GCA_017547505.1). Lineage (GTDB taxonomy): Bacteria > Bacillota > Clostridia > Oscillospirales > Oscillospiraceae > Faecousia. The sequence goes on from JAFYPO010000087.1 coordinate 7,458, forward strand.
CGGGAAATTGCGGAACTGTGTGATCGCTATACAGACCTCTCACCGGATCGCTGGGTGGCTGCTGCGGAAGATTTCGACCGGGTACGCAGAGAATACGAA
>JAFYPO010000088.1 GCA_017547505.1 Oscillospiraceae bacterium
AGTTCCTCCTTATTTGTTTTATGCGTCGCGTGAATTACAGGGTCAAAGACGGGGCGGCATACACTCTGGCAGCGTATTCCTGATCCAGAAGATATAGTCCTTTGGGGTCCTGACCGAAGAGCTTGTAGCGGCTGATCATGGTGTCGGCGCTGTCTTCTTCCTCCATCTGCTCATCTACAAACCAGTCCAGGAATTTCATAGTACGGTAGTCTTTGGCTTCGTGGGCTTCGTGATAGATGTTGTTGATCAGGGTGGTGACATACCGCTCATGCTCGGCGGCGATCTCCAGGGGTTCCAGCACAGAGGAGAAGGTCTTATCGGGCTTGCCGATGGCTTCCAGGGTCACCTTCAGGCCATTATTCTGCATGTATTTCATAAAGAGCAACGCGTGATCCCGCTCCTCCTGGGCCTGGACCATGTAGTAGTTGGCATAGCCGTCCAGATCCAGCTCGTCGTAATAGTTTGCCATATCCAAATATAAATATGCGCTGTAAAATTCTTTGTTGATCTGATCGTTGAGAAGTTCAGCAATTTTCTGGTTCATAATTATTTCCTTTCTACGAGAAAACCGCCGGTCCCCGGTCTGGGGACCGGCGGTAACCATTTATCGTCGGTTATTTCTTTAGGTTCTTGCGGTACTGGGCGTAGGTGATCGAGGGCTTGTCGCTCAGCACCTTGCTTTCGGTAACCTCGCCCACGAAGAGCATGTGGCTACCCAAATCGGACTGGCTTACCACCTTGCAGCTCATAAACGCATTGGTGTTTTCTGTCACATACAGAAGGCCGTTGTGGCTGCGCTTGGTAGCGGTAAAGTCCTGGAATTTATCCACATCACGACCGGACTGCATGCCAAACCGCTTGAAAACTTCAAAGGGTGCATCTTCGGTAAGGACGGACAGGTTGAACTTGCCGGTCTTCTCGATGATTTCCCGGGTATAGTTACCCATTTGTACGGAAATGGCGATCCGGGCGGGATCGTTGGCCACCTGGGCCGCGGCGTCAATGATACAGCCGTTATCGCTTGCATCCCCGGCGGTGAGCACGTACAAGCCGTAGCTCATGGTAAACAGCGCCGCCGGATCTTGCGCAGGTTCCTCCTGCTTAGCGAAAGTAGCGCTCCAGCATGCCCTTCAGAGCAACGCCGTGGCGAGCCTCGTCGCGAGCCATCTCGTGGACGGTGTCGTGGATGGCGTCCAGGCCGTTCTTCTTAGCGCAGGATGCCAGATCGAACTTGCCCTGGGTTGCGCCGAACTCGCAGTCAACACGCCATGCCAGGTTGTCCTTGGTGGTAGCCTTCATATTGGGCTCCAGGTCCTCGCCCAGCAGCTCTGCGAACTTAGCGGCATGCTCAGCCTCTTCGTAAGCAGCCTTCTCCCAGTACAGGCCGATCTCGGGGTAGCCCTCGCGGTGTGCGATGCGAGCCATGCACAGGTACATACCCACTTCGGCGCATTCGCCGTTGAAGTTAGCCATCAGCTGGTCGAAGATATACTTCTTGTCTTCCTCGGAAATGTCGGGGTTGTTCTTCACGGTCTGGCCGTAAACGCCGTACTCATGAACAGCGGCCAGCTTGCCCTCTTCCAGAACCTTGAACTTGGAACCGGGAACCTTGCACAGGGGGCATGCGAAATCAGCGGGCATCTCGTTAGCTTCGTGGACATAGCCACAAACGGGGCAAACAAACTTCTTCATAATAAAATCCTCCAAATAATTGTTATTGTTAAAATTGATTTTGATTTTTTAGGGGGTTAAGCTTCGGTCTCTTCTTCCTCGAATTGGTCGGGGCCGACACCGCACAGGGGGCATTCGTAGTCTTCGGGAAGCTCCTCTGCTTCCAGGACATAACCGCAAACGGTACATACAAACTTTTTCATGCTGATTCAATTTTCCTTTCGTTGCAATTTTTACATTGACCGGTGAAGGTCAGTTGGCAACCTTCCACCGAACCGCCGCAGCATTTTGCTGCCAGCTCGCTCAGCGTGTCGGGCACCTGCAAGTCGTCCAGATCGATTACCGCATCGCAATCGGTGCAGATGAAGTGGACATGGGGTAAGGGGTTTCCGTCGAAACGCTCCACGCCCTTTACTGTTGCCACACTTTGGATCTCGCCTTGCTCCTTGAACAGGGTCAGGTTGCGGTACACGGTACCCATGGCCAGATTCGGAATTTGTGGCTTCAGATCGGTGTAGATGGTCTCGGCGCTGGGGTGTGCCTTGGACTGCCGCAGGTAGTCCAGAATGGCGTCGCGCTTACGGAAATGTTTTGTGTTGGGCGCCATATCATCACCTCGATTTAAGAATCATTCTTGTTTACACCCACAATATAGCATATCCTTTTCTGTTTGTCAATAGGAATTATTCTCATTTATAAGAAATTTTTGAAAAAATTTTTGTCGTGAAGCCGGTTATGGCGATCGCATAAGGAAACCGGAGATTTCTCTATTATGCTCGGGAATGACGATAGGTTTGACACACCTCTAAAAATCTGCTACCATACATTTAATAATAGTAAGGAGTTTTTCTATGGAGAACTTGTTTCAAATGCAATTTACACCCCAGCAGGTAAATGCGATCACCAACCTTGGCCTTGCCCATGTGGGCGATGCGGCCTATGAACTGCTGGTGCGCACCTGGCTGTGTACCCAGGGTGATCAGACGGTGCTGAAATTGCATAAGGATTCTGTAAATTTGGTGAAAGCCACTGCCCAGGCGAAGTTTGTAGATAAGATCCTGCCCCTTTTGACAGAGGATGAGCAGGCATACTACCGCCGGGGCAAGAATTCCCATACCCACGCTGCGCCTAAATCTGCCAGCCCCAAGGAGTATGCCAAGGCTACCGGTCTGGAGACGCTGTTCGGCGCGCTGTATCTGCTGGGTAGAACCCAAAGGCTGAACGAGCTTTTCTATATTATGATGAACGAAGCGTAACTATTTGTAGGGCGGGGTAAGTGTAAAAGCTACTTCACCATAATGTCATCCTGAGCGAAGGCGAAGCCGTAGTCGAAGGATCTTCGCACAAAAGAAAGAGAATAGATTCTTCGATTCGCTGCGCTCACTCAGAATGACAAAAAGGAAGGTTAATTATGGCATTTGATGCGTTTTTCTTAAAAGCGGTGCTGCAGGAGATCCGGGAGGAAGCCATCGGCAGCCGTGTGGAGAAGATCCACCAGCCCTCCCGGGACACGGTGATCTTCCATTTGCGGTGCAAGGAGGGTCGGCAGAAACTGCTGATCTCCGCAAATCCCTCTTCCGGGCGTATGCACTTTACCTATGAAACCCCGGAAAATCCGGAGCAGCCGCCTATGTTCTGTATGCTGCTGCGCAAGCACTTTTCCGGCGCCCGGCTGGCAGAGATCCTGCAGCCGCCCATGGAGCGTTTGGCAGAACTGCGGTTTGATTGTATCGACGAAATGGGCGACCCGGTGCAGAAAAAGCTGATCGTGGAGCTGATGGGCCGCACCTGCAATTTGTATATTGTCGGCCCGGAAGGCCGGATCCTGGATTGTCTGCGCCGCATCGGCCTGGACGAAAGCACCAAGCGGGCGGCGCTGCCGGGGCTTATGTACCAGTACCCGGAACCTGTGGGAAAGCAGGACCCGGAGAAAACGGAAAGTTATGTAAACTTATTGGAGTGTGCCGGTGCGGATCTTCTGGCAGACCGGCTGATGGATACCTTTGGCGGACTATCTCCTCTGGTGTGCCGGGAGGCGGCGCTGTTTGCCGCCGGCAGCACAGATGCCAGAGTTTCGGAATGCGAAATTTCCGCTGTAGCGGAAAAGCTGGCGCTGTTTTTCTGCGAGCATTTCCGCAGCCCCAAGCCTTATTATGCGGTGAAGGAAAACGGCGAACCTATCCAGTATGCCTTCTGCCCTGTGAAGCAGTATGGACAGTACGAGCAACTGGAAACCTTCGGGCAGCTGATGGATCTCTTTTATTATAAAAAGGAGACCTCGGCGGTATTCAAGCAGAAGAGCCAGGCGATCCGCAAGACGGTCACAAACCTCTGCCAGCGGCTGACCCGCAAACTGGCCATTCAGGAAAAAGAGCTGACCGCCACCTTTGACCGGGAACGGCTGCGCCAGCTGGGCGATATCGTCACCGCCAATATCCACAAGATCCGGAAAGGCCAGACGATTCTGGAGGCAGAGGATTTTTACGATGAGGAAATGAAGGTCATTCAGATCCCCATCTCTCCCCTGCTGTCGCCCCAGCAGAATGCGGCCAAGTTCTATAAAGATTACACCCGCATGAAAAATGCGGAAAAAGAGCTGACGAACCAGATGGAACTGGCAGAGCGGGAACTGCACTATCTGCAAAGTGTGTTGGAGGAACTGAACCGCGCCGAAACAGAGCAGGACCTGGAGGAGATTCGCCTGGAGCTGCAGGCCGGCGGCTATGTCCGGCCGGATCCTGCCAAAAAGCGGATGCGCCATAAAAAGTCGGAGCCTATGGTGTTTACCTCCACCGACGGCTACCACATTTATGTGGGCAGAAATAACCGCCAGAACGAAGAGCTGACCTTCAAGCTGGCGCGGAAGGACGATCTGTGGCTCCATGCCCAGAAGGTCCACGGCAGCCATGTGATCATCGATTGCCATGGCACCACACCCCCCGACGATACCATCACCCAGGCGGCCCAGTTGGCGGCCTACTATGCCGAAAACAAGGGCGGCCAGAACCTGCCGGTGGATGTGACGCCGGTGAAGCAGGTGAAAAAGATCCCCGGCGGCAAACCGGGCATGGTGATCTATCATACCTATCGCACAGTCATTGTAAACCCCTATAAAGAGATCGTTGTGGACGCGCTGAATGCGGAAAAGAAAGAGGAGGATAATGCATGATTGGAGTAGGATTGAAGAAACTGGCAAAGCAGAACGGCATGCGGGAAGATGCCGGTGTTGCCTATGGTCTGCTGAAGGGCTATGCCACGGTGCTTTCTGAGGGCATGGGCTATAAGCAGATCACCATTTCCACCACCTTCCCGGAGGGGCAAAAAGAAAAGCTGATGGAGCTGACCCAGGGTGTGGACATGCAGAAGGTGTACCGGGTCCAGCAGCTGGTATTTCATCCCGAGGGGATCCTGGTGCAGTTCCATGATACTGTAGGCACCATGAAAAAGCTGGAGGCTTTCATCGAGTGGTTTTATTCCTTGCTTCCCCAGGTGGGCGCGACCGGCGGAGACATTTGCCGGGAGTGCGGCAGCTCCGTGATGGCCGGCCAGTGGTATCTGATGGGAGATTTTGCGCATTACCTCCACGATACCTGCGGCCAGACGCTGCTGCAGGAAATGGAACAAGCGCAACAGGAGGCCCGGGAACAGGACGAAGGCTCTTATGTCCAGGGCGCTATCGGCGCAGCCCTCGGCGCGCTGTTGGGCGCGGTCGTGTGGGGCATTGTGCTTTACCTCGGCTATGTGGCGTCTATTCTCGGTCTGCTGATCGGCTGGCTTGCGAATAAGGGCTACGATCTGCTCCGCGGCAGAAAGGGCAAGGGAAAAGTGGTCATTCTGATCCTTGCTGTTTTGCTGGGTGTTCTGGTGGGCACCCTGGCGCCGGATGCTTATTACCTGGGACAGCTGATCCACTATGGCGAATTGCCCGGCTATACATACGGCAGTATTCCGTATATGCTCATTGACCTGTTGATCCAGGACGGCGAATATCTGGGCAGTGTGATCTCCAATTCCGCGATGGGCATTTTGTTTGCGGCGCTGGGTGTGGTCGGCCTGCTGAAAAGAACCTCTCGGGAAGTTTCCGGAACGAAGGTCAAGAAACTGAAATAACCGTTGACAACGGACAAAGCCCCCGATTCTTCGGAATCGGGGGCTTTTATGCCCGAAAGTATAATTTTCTGCCTTTGGCAAAAAATGTTCAAGAATTATTCATAGGGAACCTATTGACTTTTTTAGCACTCTAGTGTATAGTGTGCTTAGCACTCAATGGTATGGAGTGCTAACAGGAAGGAGGAACCTCATGGAACTGACCGAAAGAAAGAAAAAGGTCTTACGCAGCGTCGTGGATCTGTATATCCGCA
>JAFYPO010000010.1 GCA_017547505.1 Oscillospiraceae bacterium
GACAAATTGGAATTTGTAAACCTAAATTAAATGGTTCTTGCCATTTCGTATTGCTTTGTGATTTCAACAAAGCCGATGTCTATAAGCATTTGTATGACATCGCAACAAGCACAATCAATATTTTTTGCCATAGCAGAGGGGTATCGATTGATTAAAGCAGAAACAACATCCTTTAATGCGTCCAATTCATTATAATGCATCTGTATAATTTCTCCATGCCTTTTTGCATAAATACAGTATGCTTGGTCATTAAGATAGAGAACCTCAAAAAGCTGGGAATTTTGGTTTATTGTGTATGATGTGTGTTCGAACGAAGGTTCAACTGAAAATCTTGTTGAGAAAGAGGTAAAATCCTGATAGGGAATAACAGAAATATGATTATCCCCTCCATGTCCAGGCCCAGATGCTGTGAGTACAGAGTATTCCCGCTGAACAGAAAAGCCTTTTTTACTATAAATTGACACAGCATGATGGTTGGATTGCAAAACCTCCAAATAGTATCTTTCAATGTTGTGACGCTTCAACTGTTGGATAGTATATTCAAATAACGCTGAAAATACTTTTTTATTACGGTGTTCGGGAACAACACCAGTACCAGCATCGAACACAACGCTTTGATGCATATAAACGCCTACAGAATTGAGAATAACGGCAATAAGTTGTTCGTTGCAGAATGCACCATAAGATAACGAAAGATTTACAGCACTTGCTGTAAGATAATGTTCCAGTGATTCCGTTGTGAAGCAAATGGGTTGTTCATAATCTGAAAAAGCCAAATTAAAGCATTCGGCTAATTGTTGCAAGCTTACTTTGTCCAATGCTCGAAAATGGTACATATCTATACTCCTTGTTGCTAATATACTTAGGCGACAATAAAAGTGCAGTTCGTATTATGCAAATTCAAGTTTATCGGATTGATGACGCCAAATGTGCTTATTTTGCGGCACGGTGGATATCGCCCAGGGCGTACAAAGAGCCGAAGGAGAGGATCACGCCGTCTTTGCCGGCCTTCTCCCTTGCCAGGGCAACACCCTCCTCTACCGTATCGCAGGCAGATGCCGTTGCACCGGCTTCTCGCAGGTAGCGGGCCAGGTCAGCGGCTAACATTCTTCGGGGGTTGTCCGGGGTGATGCACACAAATTCCGTGGTGTAAGGCATCACCGGGCGGAACATATCCGCGTAATCCTTGTCTGCCAAAACACCTGCCAGCACAACAATTTTCCGGTCCGCCAGATAGTCCTTGATATTCTCCACCAGTGCCTCGATACACTGGGGATTGTGACCGCCGTCCATGATAAACAGAGGATCTCTGGCGATGATCTCAAACCGTCCCGGCCAGGACACGGTGGCAAGACCTTCCCGAATGGTTTCTTCGGTGATTTTCTCCCAACCGTTAAGCTCCAGAAAGCGAATTGTCTGCAAAACCACCGCTGCATTGTGCAGCTGATGAGCGCCCAACAGGGGAATGCGCAGGTTTTTGTAGTTGTCCCAATCAAAACACTGGCCTTCCAGACTGTGGGAGCGAAGCTTCAGCCTGCTAAAATCCGCAATGGAGTAGGAGGCAACTTTCTTTTCTGCGCAGACGGCCTTGTAAACGGCCTCCACTTCTGGGGTGCTGGGGTAAAACACGGCGAAGCTGCCCTTTTTTACGATACCTGCCTTTACGGAAGCGATTTTTTCCAAAGTATCACCCAAAAGGTCTGTGTGATCCAGACCGATATTGGTCACCACAGCCACCCGGGGCGCGGGGATAATGTTGGTCGCGTCCAGCGCACCGCCCACGCCCACTTCCAGTACCACGATGTCGCAGTTCTGGGCGGCAAAATAGTCCATAGCCATGGCGGTGACAAAGTCAAATTCCGTGGGCGGTTCGTCCATGGTATCTGCGATGGCGCGGATCTTTTTGGTAAGGGAAATGACCGTTTCATCGTCTATCTGCGTGCCGTCGATCTGCATGCGCTCATTGAAGCGGTAGATGTAGGGGGAGGTAAAAAGACCGGTCTTATAGCCGGATTTTGTGAGGATAGAGGCGGTCATGGCAGCGGTGCTGCCTTTCCCGTTTGTACCTGCAATGTGGATAAATATCAGCTTTTTGTGGGGATTTCCCAACTTTTCCAAAAGAAAAGCAACACGGTGAAGGCTGGGCTTTGTACCCTTGCGGTACAGACCGTGAATGTAGTTAAGAGATTGTTCCATGGTAATATCTCCTTATGAAAATGGCGCGGCGACTGGCGCCGCGCCGTAAACTTAAATTTGGTCAAGTCCTGCGCGAATATCGGCAATGGAATAAAGAGAACCGAAGCACAAAACAACGCCGTCGTTGCCTGCTTTTTCTACAGCAAGACGCACACCCTCTGCAATGGTGTCGCAAGGAGTTGCCTTTGCGCCGGCTTCCATCAGATACCGGGCAAGATCTGCAGCCTCCAGCTTTCGGGGGGTGGGGGGTGTGATGCACACAAATTCCCGAATGTGGGGCATCACAGGCTTGTACATAGTGATGTAATCCTTATCCGCCAGCACACCGGTGAGGGCAATGATCTTCCGGCCGCTGAGGTAATCGGTCATGTTTTTGGCCAATGCGTCCAGACACTGGGGGTTGTGACCGCCGTCAATAATAAAGAGAGGGTCTCTTCTGACAATGTCAAACCGGCCGGGCCAGGAAACGTTTTTCAGACCGTCCCGGATATTTTCTTCTGTGATCTTCCAGCCCTTGACGATCAGGGTGTCCAGAATTGCCAGCACCACCGCCGCATTGTGCAGCTGATGACCGCCCAAAAGGGGCAGCTCCAGACCCTTGCGGCTGCCATGGTCAAAGACCTGACCGAACAGGTCGTGGGAGATAAGATTCAGGCTGGCAAAGTCTGCCTTCTTCAGGCGCATATGCCGCTCCTTACAGATAGCTTCCACCACGGTCTCCACCGAAGGCTCGCCGGGATAGAGAACGGCATCGCCGCCCTCTTTGAAGATGCCGGCCTTGGTGGTGGCGATCTCCTCCAGGGTGCTGCCCAAAAAGTCGGTATGGTCCAGACCGATGTTGGTCAGAACCGCCACCTCGGGAACAGGGATCACATTGGTGGAGTCCAATGCGCCGCCCATGCCCACTTCCAGCACCACAATATCCACATTTTTCCGCACAAAATACTCGAAACCGATGCAGGACACCAGTTCGAACTCCGTGGGGTGGTCTGCCATGGAGGCAGCCAGAGGCTTCACATAAGAGGTAAC
>JAFYPO010000089.1 GCA_017547505.1 Oscillospiraceae bacterium
GCCCAGGCGACCACCGGCGTGCAGCTGCGCACCGAAGAGGGCGAACTCATTAAGGAAAATATGCCCGAGGCCCTTCGCAAGATGAAAGAGCTGGGCGTTTCCACTTGGGCTGTGATCCATTGTCCCGAAGTCGGTTACGGTCTGGATGAAAACGACAATCTGGTAGAAGTTCCCAGCATCAAGCTGCCTGCCGGCTGGATCAAGGGTACCGTGGGCGCAGGTGACGCATTCTGCTCCGGTGTTCTGTACGGCGCATGGAAGGGCATGGACCTGAAGAGCGCCATCGAAATGGGTACTGCTTCCGCAGTCTGCTCTTTGTCCGAGCCCGGCGCTACCGAGGGTATGCGTACCGCTGAAGAGGCCATGAAGGTCTACCAGGAACTGAGATAAGGGAGGAAATACCAATGAATGCAGTTATGTACGGCGGCGGTAATATCGGCCGCGGCTTTATCGGCGCTCTTTTAAGCCAGTCCGGCTACCGCGTCACCTTTATCGATGTGGCAGAGCCTGTGGTGAAGCACCTGCAGGAAAAAGAGTGCTATCCTATTCGCTATGTGTTCAGCGGCGGTCATGAGGACGTTCTGGTGGAGAATGTCACCGCTGTCAACGGCAACGACGCTGAAGCAGCTTCCGATGTGATCGCAAACTGCGACATTATGGCAACCGCTGTTGGCGCTCGTATTTTGAAGTTCATTGTTCCCAATATCGTGGCGGGTCTGCGTAAGCGTTGGGCAATGGGCAACAAGCCTTTGAACATCATCGTCTGTGAGAACCTGATGGACGCCAACCTGGTTGTGGAAGGCATGATCAAGGAGCAGCTGACCGAGGAAGAAAAGGCTAAGTTTGACGAAACCGTGGGTCTGGTGGAAGCTTCCATCGGCCGTATGGTGCCCGTACAGACCGAGGAGATGAAGGACGGCGAGCCCATGCGTGTGTGCGTGGAGCGCTACGGCTTCCTGCCTACCGACAAGGCTGCTTTCAAGGGCGGCGTTCCCGAGATCAAGAACATGGTGCCCTTCGCACCCTTCGATTTCTACATTAAGCGCAAGCTGTATGTTCACAACATGGGTCATGCTACCTGCGCATACTTGGGCGACCTGCTGGGCCTTGAGTACATCTACCAGTCTATTGACGTGGCAGATGTGCGTATCCTGGTGCAGAACGCCATGTTGGAGAGCGCTATGGCGCTGAGCAAGAAGTACGGTGTGGCATACGAAGACATCGTTATGCACATCACCGACCTGCTGAACCGTTTCACCAACGCAGCTTTGATGGATACCTGCGCTCGTGTTGGCGGCGACCCCGGCAGAAAGCTTTCTCCCGATGACCGTCTGATCGGTTCTTCCGTTCTGGCTCTGGAAGTGGGTGTTACCCCCGCTTATATCGCTGTAGGCGCTGCTGCAGGTCTGCACCGTTACATCAACGAGGCAGAGGGAATGGAGCAGGGTCTGGAGGCTGCAAAGCAGGTGCTTTGTGAGGTCTCCAAGTTGGAGGAAAACAGCAAGCTGGCCGGCATGATCCTTTCCATGTACGAAAAGATCCTCTCCGGTGCAACCGTTGCCCAGCTGCGCCGCGCAGCCGATGCTGTGAAGGCTGAAAGCCTGGAAGCGATCATCTAAACGGCGAACAAGTAAAATCCACCAGAAAGGCGAAATAAATTTTGTGTTAGTTGTATAAAAAAACAAATACAGCAACATTGTCGTCTGTAAATCGCAACTAAAACTTGCATTTTTGAAATCCGTGTGTCATGATGGCACTAGATTAGGGCGAAAACCCGAAATACATAATTAATTTTTTGAAAGGAAGATATATTATGGCAACTTTCCGTTTTACTGTCGGCCCCTGGAATGTGCATGAGGGCAACGAGACCTTCGGTCCCGGCAACCGTAAGAGCGTCCCCTTCGAGGAGAAGATCAAGAAGTTTGCTGAGATCGGCATCAACGGCATCCAGTTCCACGACGACGATGCAGTGCCCGATATGAACAACATGACCGAGAAGCAGATCATCGACTACGCAAAGGACGTCAAGGCTGAGCTGGACAAGTACGGCCTGTTCGCAGAGTTCGTTGCTCCTCGTCTGTGGTTCGACAAGCGCACCAACGACGGCGGTTTCACCGCTTCTCTGAAGGAAGACCGCGACTTCGCTATGTGGCGCGCACAGCGCTCCTGCGACATCGCTAAGGCCCTGGGCACCAACAAGATCCAGCTGTGGCTGGCTCGTGAAGGCACCCTGTGCGCTGAGTCCAAGAGCCCCGTTGACATGACCAACAACCTGATCGATGCATTCAACAAGATCCTGACCTACCGTGAGGACGCACTGATCCTGGTCGAGCCCAAGCCCAATGAGCCTGTTGACCGCTCCATCGCTGGTACTGCAGGTCACGCTCTGGCAATCGGCGCTCAGACCGTTGATCCTTCCCGTGTTGGTCTGTGCATTGAGACCGCTCACTCCGTCCTGGCTGGCCTGGATCCCGCCAACGACATGGGCTTCGCTCTGGCACTGAACAAGCTGTGGGGCGTTCACCTGAACGACCAGAACGGTATCCGTTACGACCAGGACAAGACCTTCGGCGTCGAGAACCTGCGTAACGCATTCAACCAGGTCAAGGTTCTGTACGAAAACAACTTCGGCGACCGCGGCAACTTCGAGTGTGTCGGCCTGGACGTCAAGGCTCTGCGTACTCAGCCCGACGAGGACTGCTACCGTCACATCATCAACTCCAAGCGCATCTTCGAGCTGCTGCTGGAGAAGGTCAAGCGCTTCGACTACGAGTTCCAGGCTGCTTGCGTCAAGGAGCAGAACTTCGAGAAGCTGGAAATGTACGTCATGGAGCTGCTGATGGGCGTTGCCTAATCGGTAATCCATATACGGATAGATCCCGAAACAGTAGGGGCGGCGTCACGCCGCCCCTTTTTTCGTAACAGGGAGGAGACCCTTATGCAAAGTGAAATCAGAAATACCGAACAGTGGGGCAAGGTGCTTTGGCTGCAAAACGCCGGTGTGGAGATCGGTGTGGCGCTGGATTTCGGTATCCGCATCGTCCATTTGTCCTGTGAGGGTATGGAAAATCTGTACTATGTGCAGCCCAATGACCTGTCGGACAACTTTGTGCAGCAAAACGGCTGGCGTGTTTATGGCGGCCACCGCCTGTGGCTTGCACCGGAGTGTGCAGACAGCTACTGCCCCTCGGAGCAGGCGCCCATTCGCTATACCGTTTTGGAAAACGGTGTGATCCTCCAGCAGGATACCGAGCCGCTTTTGCAGATCAGCAAACGCCTGCAGATCACCTTCCTGGAAGATGGCAATGTTGCGTTGGATCATGAGATTACCAACTGTTCTGATAAAACGATTACCGGCGCTTCCTGGGGTGTGAACACCCTGGACGGCGGCGGTCAGGCGAAGATCGCATTTCCCGGTCAGCGCGGCTTTAACCCCAAGCGCGTGGTTTCTGTGTGGGGTCTTACCAACCTCCACGACCCCCGTATCCAATTTGAGAAGGACAGCGTGACGGCTACCCATATGGCGGAGGTCACCGACTATTTCAAGATCGGTCTGTACGCCAATCCCGGTGAGGCGGTGCTGAAGAATAAGGGTCAGGAGTTGACCATTACCTTTGACGCCCAGCCTTTGGAATGCTATATGGACAACGGTTGCAACTTTGAATTGTATCTTTGCAGCCGCTTCATGGAGCTGGAAACCCTGGGTACGCGTACCGTCATGCAGCCCGGCGAAAGCGCAAGCCATCGCGAGGTCTGGCACCTGAAAAAACTGTAAAAAAGATCCCCGAAGGTAAATCCTTCGGGGTTTTCTTACTTGTGCAAGGCTTTTTTCAGGGTGGGGAAGATCAAAAGAGCGATCCCACCGCCTGTGAGGGCTGTGACCAGCTGGGGCCAGGAGAACATGGTGGGCAGCATCTTCAGCATAGGCGGCGCCAGCAGAACAGCACCTCCCAGTTTCTGACCCAACAGGGCAGGGGAGGCGATGCCGCAAACCAGCTCCACGACCAGAAGATAGAGAATTACAAATTTTCCCACAGCCGCGCCCAGGAGCAGACCAATTCTGTGTCTGGGGGCGCATTTTTTTGCCCGGGACAGAATGGCGACAAATGCCGTGTTGCCCAGCATAATGGGCAGTACGGTGATCAGGTTTGGCGCAATACCCAAGAGGAATGCGCAAACAGGGGAGATGAGCGCAACAACAATGCCGCTGCCCATACCTGTAAGCAAAACCGTTACTGCCAACACGCAGTTGACAAGGGTACCGGTAACCAGTTGTTTGGCAAGGGGTTGGGGGATCATAGATCCTGCCGCCTGCAGGCAGATCAGCAGCGCAAGCAGCACTGCAGTTTCGGTGATCCAACGGATATTTTTCTTCATAGTTATCTCCTAAATCGGCAAGCATTCTTCTGGAGAAAGTATACTCCCAAAATTGCCGTAATGCAATAGGGGAAATTGTTGACATGGAAAATGATTTCCAGTATAATTAAAAAGTTAAAATGGAGCATTGTGTGATGCGGAGGGAATTTATGAAGTTTAGAAGATATGCGGCGACTGTTGCGCTGTGTCTGGTGCTTGTCCTGGCTTGCATGAGCCAGTTTTTGACCCAGGCAGATGCAGCGGCAACAACGCTTACGCTTTCCGGCAATGAAACTGCCAGAACCATCACCCAGGATACGGTGCTGGATCTGAATGGCTATAACATTACCACTCTGACCATTACTGGTGGCGCAAAAGTCACGGTGAAGGACTCCCAAACCGATGACTTTAACGCAGAAAACGGCCGTAAATACGGCAAGATCACTACCGTCACAGGCGGTACTGTGACAGCGGAAAACGGTTATCTGCTGGTAAGTGTCGGCGGTTATTCTGCCCACAAGCTGACTTTGCAGGTCTCCGGTGTAAGCCTGCGCGCTGCAGAGCTGGAAGAAACCGGTGTCAGTATGTACTATCAGTGCACCTTCGGCGGCGACCAGGTGGTTAAGGACAATATCGTTGCGTACGGTGTTGCCATGGGCGCAGGCAAAGCCCCTGATTTCCGTGAAAAGACCTTTACCAGAGATGACACTCTGGAGGATTGGACCACCGGTGCAGCCTTTACCGGCAACAGTACCCTTCTGAAGGGCATTATGCGCACCGGC
>JAFYPO010000090.1 GCA_017547505.1 Oscillospiraceae bacterium
ATCCGCGGAAAAGAGGGAAAACTGGGCGTAGAGGGTATGTCGCCGGAAGTGATTTTAGATTGCCTTCGTCGCGCCGGCGCAACCATGGACGATTGCGCGCAACCTTCTTCTAGCCAAATCACCAAGCAGGACATGATGGAATTGGGCCTTTCCGGCGGCGCAGACAGCAGCGCCAAACGGAAGCAGTTATTAAAACATTTACAGTTGCCGGAGCATATGAGCGCCAATGCCATGCTCCAGGCGCTGAACCTTTTGTATACCAAGGAAGAACTGACCGCTTTGGTCAAAGAAATTTTGGAGTAAGCTATGATCGACATTTCCGTCAAAAACTTAACAAAGTTTTTTGTGATCGGTGAAAACCTCTTGGAGGGCCTTAGTTTTGAGGTCCAGGAAGGGGAGTGTGTTGCGATCCTCGGCAGAAACGGCTGCGGAAAGACCACCCTTTTCAACATTCTCACCGGACAGATGGATTACGATGACGGAGAAGTCTATGTAAATCCCCACAAGAAGCTGGGTCTCATTTCCCAGATCCCTCGTTTCCCTGAGGGGTATACCGTGGAAGATGTGCTCCGCTCCGCCTTCTTGCCCTTGATGCGGATCAAGGCAAAAATGGAGGAATTGGAAAAAGCCATGTCTCAAGGCGCAGATGCAGCGCAGCTGGCAGAATATGATAACCTTTCCAATCGTTTCCAATCCGGTGGCGGTTATGATATGGACGTGCAAGTGGATAAGGTCTGTAACGGTCTTGGAATTACCCAGGAACAGCGTGTGCAGGCCTTCGACAGCTTGTCCGGTGGTGAGAAGACCCGTGTAAACTTAGCAAGACTACTTCTGGAAGAAACGGATATCCTCTTATTGGACGAGCCGACCAACCATCTGGATCTGCGCAGTGTGGAATGGCTGGAAGGCTATATCAACAGCTTCAAGGGAACGGTGCTGACCATCTCCCACGACCGCTTCTTTTTGGATCGGGTGGCAGACCGGGTCGTTGAGATCGTGGACGGCCACGGAGAATTCTATTCCGGCAACTACTCTTTCTATATCGAAGAAAAGCAGACTCGCTTTAACCAACAGCTGAAGCAGTATGAGCAGGAACAGGCCAAGCTGAAGCAGTTGGGCTATACTGTGGAGCGCATGAAGGGCTGGGGTATCAACAACCGCACTCTTTACCGCCGCGCTATGTCTATCCAGCATCGCATGGAGCGCATTAAGAAAACAGAGAAACCAAAAACCGAGAAGACCATGAAAGCCACCTTCGGAGAAAAGGAGTTTTCCGGCGATACAGTATTCTCCCTGAAGGGTGTCGGCAAGTCCTTTGGCGACCGAAAACTGTTTTCTGATGTGGAACTGACGGTGGAAGGCGGCGAAAGAATTGCCCTTCTGGGTGATAACGGTACCGGCAAGTCCACCTTTATCAAATGCCTGCTGGGTGAAGAAAACTGCGAAGGCAAGATCCGGTTCGGTCCAACGGTAAAATGGGGATATCTGCCCCAGATTATCCATTTTGAACACCCCAACCGCAGCCTTTACGATACCATGCTCTATGAAAAGAACTGTACGCCCCAGATGGCGAGAGACCGCTTGGGCGCGTTCCTGTTCCAGGGAGAAGATGTATTCAAAAGCGTGGGCAACCTCTCCGGCGGTGAGCAATCCCGCCTTCGTCTGTGTATGCTTATGGACGAGAAGATCAACCTTCTGATCCTGGACGAACCAACCAACCACCTGGATATCGCCTCCCGCGAGTGGGTGGAAGCTGCAATTGAAGAATTTGAGGGCGTTTTGCTTTTTGTTTCCCACGACCGCTATTTTATCGAGAAATTTGCCGAGCGTATCTGGCTTTTGGAAGACGGCGGGATTCGGGACTTCAAATGCGGCTACAGTAAGTACCGTTCCATCATCGAGCATGAAGCGGCTATGAAAGTGCCTGTTACAGCGGTTCCCAGGGAGAAAAAGGAAAAACCCAAGGGCGGTACAAAAGACGGTGAAAAACTGGTCCGTCGTCTGGAGCGGGAGATCGAAAAGCAGGAAAAAGTGGTGGCAGAACTGGAAACTGCCATAGATGCCGCGGCAGCTGATTACCAGGAACTGGCCAGACTTTTAGAGGAAAAGGCTGCGGCAGAGGAAAAGCTGATGGATCTCATGGAACAATGGGAAACCGCCGGTGAACAAATCGGCCTTTGAAAGTTGACAGCACCATAGGAAAGTCCTATAATAGCAATATCTTTTCACAACAAGGAGAAATACACAATGAGTTCTTGTAACGGTAATTGTTCTTCCTGCGGCAGCGATTGCGCAGACCGCAAGCAGGAGAGTTTGCTGGCCCAGTTGAATCCCAAGGCCAGTGTTAAAAAAGTGATCGCCGTTGTTTCCGGTAAGGGCGGCGTTGGTAAATCCACCGTCACCTCCATGCTGGCAGTGGCTATGAACCGCGCCGATAAGCGCGTAGCTGTTTTGGATGCGGACATCACCGGACCTTCCGCCCCCACCGCCTTCGGCGTCAACGAATGCCAGGGCGCCACACCCGACGGTTTGTATCCTGCCCTGACTACCAGCGGTATTCAGGTCATGTCTATTAATCTGCTGCTGGACAACAGCACCGATCCCGTGGTTTGGCGCGGTCCTGTGATCGCAGGCGCTGTCAAGCAGTTCTGGACCGATGTGATCTGGGAAGATGTGGATTATATGTTTGTGGATATGCCTCCCGGCACCGGCGATGTACCTTTGACCGTGTTCCAGAGTTTGCCTGTGGATGGCATTATCATCGTTACCAGCCCGCAGGATCTGGTGTCCATGATCGTTGCCAAGGCTGTAAAAATGGCAAACATGATGCACGTACCTGTTCTGGGGTTTGTGGAGAACTACAGCTACCTGGAGTGTCCCGATTGCGGTAAGCGGATCAATGTGTTCGGAGAGAGCCACCTGGAGGAGGTTGCAGAGGCATTTAATCTGCCGATCCTGGCAAGACTTCCCATCGACCCCATGCTGGCGCAGAGCTACGACAGCGGCCTCATGGAGACCGTTAAGACCGATGCTTTGGACGCAGCTATCGAGGCAATTAAGAAAGCATAAAAATAACCCCGTGTCATATGACACGGGGTTTTGCTTATAAAATGCGATTTACCAGATACCAAAGCGCTATCAGAATAAGAATAAAGGGGATATATGCAGCCAAGGCAGCGGCAACAATGGAAATCGATGTGATTCCGAAATACTGCAGAAGCCACACGATGCCTGCAAGAATACCGGTGGTCAGCACAGCTCTGGAAAGTTTTTTGCCGATTGCTGTGGCAAAGAAGAAGGTATACAGACCGCCGATGATGGGGTTCACGGTACTGATAATCAAGCCGATAATCAGCTTCAAAGAACCGGTCAAGAGCATCATGATCAGAATTGCCAAAAGCACCGTAGGCGCATAGGTTACAAGCCCCTCCGGCAGGAAAGTGTTGAACAGATAGACGATCAGAAGATGTCCCAGATATGCCAGCACAACAGTAGCGCACCGCAAAAACAGCCAGGTGAAGAAATTTTTCGCCTTGGACAGCCAGCCGTCCACAATGTTGACAAGGAATGCAAGAATGATCATGCTGAGGATCTCAGAGCAGACCACAGCGTAATGTGCGCCCTGAAAAGAGAACAGCTGCATCTTTTCTTTGGTAAATGTGGCAAAGGGCAGGGGAGCGATCCAATTGCTGAAGTTGGCACCGAAGGTTATAAGCACCACAGTAACGGCATACAGAAAAATAATAGCGATTGCAGAGGAGACGGAATAGCTCAAAGCGGATTGCTTACCGAAGATAAAGCGTCCCAGCAGCGCGATAACCAATGTGCTTACCAGCAGGATCAGCGCACCGGTAGCAAAACTGATACCATTTGCGGCGAAGAAAGCGGAAATCTCGTCCATAAATACCTCCGTGGAAATGGGAAAAACAGCCGCCAAAGCTGGCGGCTGTTTTCTTTGGTGTGTAAGACAGAAGTAAAATTACTTCATCTCTGCCTCGGCGCCAGCTTCCTTCAGCTCGGCAACCAGCTTCTCTGCATCTTCCTTGGAGATAGCTTCCTTCAGGGTGCTGGGGCAGTTGTCAACCTTATCCTTAGCTTCCTTCAGGCCCAGGCCGGTAGCAGCGCGGACAACCTTGATGACGTTCAGCTTGGAAGCGCCAGCGGACTTCAGGATAACATCGAACTCGGTCTTCTCTTCGACAGCCTCAGCTGCAGCAGCAGCGGGAGCAGCGACAGCAGCGGCAGCTGCGGAAACACCGAAAACTTCCTCCAGAGTGTGAACCAGCTCGGACAGCTCCAGAACGGTCAGACCCTTTACTTCCTCAACGAGAGCAGTGACTTTTTCACTAGCCATTGTAATTTCCTCCTAAAAATGAATGTTTGTAGTATTTGTGTGTTAACGTACGAAATTAAGCTTCGGTGGACTCAGCGGGAGTCTCCTCAGCAGCGGCCTCCACGGCGGGAGCTTCCTCAGCTGCAGCAGCAGCGGGGGCTTCGCCACCCTCTTCCTTCTGAATACGGATCTGATCCAGAACGAAAGCCAGGCTGGAGATGGGTGCCAGGAAGGTACCCAGGACAGAAGCGACCAGAGCGTTCTTGCTGGGCAGTTCGCTGAAGCCGGTCAGCTGCTCTGCGGACAGAACGCTGCCTTCAACGATGCCACCCTTAATGGAAAGAGCGATCTTGTTCTTCTTGGCGAACTCGGCGACGATACGAGCAGGAGCGATGGGGTCGCCGGTGGTGCAGGCCATAGCGGTAGTACCGTTGAGAATCTCATCGAAGTCGTAGCCACAATCCTTGGCTGCGAAACGGGTCAGAGTGTTCTTAACGACGGTGTACTCGACATCAGCCTCGCGGAACTGCTTACGCAGAGCGGTATCCTGAGCAACGTTGATACCCTTGTAATCGACAAAAACAACAGCGGTAGCTTCCTTGATCTTGCCGGTCAGAGCTTCAACAACTGCCTTCTTGCTCTCAAGAACCTTTGCGTTGGGCATGTATTTTCACCTCCGAAAATAAAAAAGTGTCTTCCTGCCAGAAGACAGAAAGACACGCAGAAAAATCTTATCAGCGCACCTCGGCAGGATTTATGGCTAAACCACCTGCTGTCTTTGGCAACTTTGATATGATAACAGAGCTTGTTTGATTTGTCAACACTTTTTTATAAAAAATGCGTTTTTTCAATAAAAAGTTGAATTATTGCATGTTCTCCAACTGCTCAACTCGCTTTTTCAGCTTTGCAATTTCACCTGCAGTGGAATCTGTGCTGATATTCAGATCTTGCCCCAGGGCAAAAAAAGCTGCACCCAGCACCAGAAAAATGACGGACAGTGTGACAATGTACACGCTGATGGAAAAGGTTTGGGCAAAATTCAGCTTCAGATTGCTGATAAATGTCAAAATAAACACGCCCATTAGGGTGTTGGCGGTGCCGACTGTGACGGCAATGCCGCCTAATTTTTTTATATTGGAAAACATACTATAGTCCTCTTTTCAAAAAACTGTCGCTATTCTATCACTGATTGGGAAATTCGTCAATAGAAATCCAAAGCAAAACCCTCACCGAGAAATCGGTGAGGGTTTATAAACTTTCAATTAGGCGTACTTGGTAGTGTTAACCTTAACGCCGGGGCCCATGGTGGAAACGACCACGCAGGAACGGATATACTGACCCTTAGCTGCAGCGGGCTTAGCCTTCACAACAGCGTTCATCAGGGTATCCATGTTCTCGGTCAGCTTCTCGGTGCCGAAGGACACCTTGCCAATGGGGCAGTGAATGATGTTGGTCTTGTCCAGACGATACTCAACCTTACCGGCCTTGATTTCCTGAACAGCAGCGCCAACATTGGGGGTCACAGTGCCAGCCTTGGGGGAGGGCATCAGACCCTTGGGGCCCAGAACCTTACCCAGACGGCCAACCAGGCCCATCAT
>JAFYPO010000091.1 GCA_017547505.1 Oscillospiraceae bacterium
AGAAGCTGCCCGGAAAGCAAGAGAAAATGCCCGCCGCAAGACCGGTCTGGAATCCGGCGGTATGCCCGATAAGCTGCAGGATTGCAATGAAAAAGATCCCAGCCTCTGCGAAATTTACATCGTCGAGGGTGACTCCGCTGCCGGCTCTGCCATTCAGGGCAGAGACTCCCGCTTCCAGGCAATTCTGGCCATGTGGGGTAAAATGCTGAACGTGGAAAAGGCCAGAGCCGACAAGGTGTACGGCAACGATAAGCTGTCCCCTCTGATTTTGGCTTTGGGCTGCAATATCGGTGAGGATTTCGACATTGAGAAGCTGCGCTACCACAAGATCGTCATCATGTCCGATGCCGACGTGGACGGCGCCCATATTCGTACGCTTCTTCTGACCTTCTTCTTCCGGTATATGCGTCCTCTGATCGAAAACGGCTATGTCTATTCCGCTGTGCCGCCTCTTTACAAGCTGAAGAAAGGCAAGACGGAGAGGGTCGCTTACTCCGATGAGGAAAGAGATCTTGTATCTGCCGAAATGCGCGGCGATGGCGGCGCAAAGGTGGAGATCTCCCGCTTCAAGGGCCTTGGTGAGATGGATCCCCACGAATTGTGGGATACCACCATGGATCCTGAAAAGCGCACACTTCGCAGAATTACTTTGGAGGACGCCCGCCGGGCTGATGAGATCTTTACGATTCTCATGGGCGAGCAGGTGGAGCCTCGTAAGGAATGGATCGAATTTAACGCAAAGTATGCCATTAACATTGACATCTAAGGAGGTGACGCATCTTGGCAAAGCATAATCGTGATTATAAGCCTGAGGACATTTTGTTCCCAAATCAGGCAATTACCGAATCCAATCTGGTAGACGAAATGGAGCGCTCTTATATTGAGTACGCCATGAGCGTCATCGTTGGCCGCGCCCTTCCCGATGTCCGTGACGGTCTGAAGCCCGTTCACCGTCGAATTCTGTACACTATGTACGAGAGTGGCCTGACCTCCGATAAGCCTTTTAAAAAGTCCGCTACCTGCGTCGGTGATGTTTTGGGTAAGTACCACCCCCATGGCGACAGCTCTGTTTATGATGCTATGGTTCGTCTGGCCCAGAATTTCTCCATGCGCTATGTGCTGGTAGATGGCCACGGTAACTTCGGTGACGTGGACGGCAACCCTGCCGCTGCTTACCGTTATACCGAAGCAAGAATGTCCAAGCTCTCCAACCAGATGCTTCGGGACATTGATAAGGATACTGTCAACTGGGATCCTAACTTTGATGAATCCCGGAAAGAACCCAGAGTTCTGCCCAGCCGTTTCCCCAACCTGTTGGTAAACGGCTCTTCCGGTATTGCCGTTGGTATGGCAACCAATATTCCTCCCCATAACCTGACGGAAGTCATCAATGCCTGCGTGGCGGTGATCGACGATCCCGAGGTTACCATGGTGGATCTCATGGAACATATCTCCGGCCCCGATTTCCCCACCGGCGGTATCATTATGGGCCGCAGCGGTATCCGCGCTGCCTATGCCACCGGCCGTGGCAAGGTGGTTGTCCGCGCCCGTACAGATTTTGAAGAATTCAATAAGGACAGAGTCCGTATTATTGTTTCTGAGCTGCCTTATCAGGTCAATAAGAAAATGCTGATCAAGAATATGGCAGACCAGATCAAGGATAAGCGTCTGGAAGGCATTTCCGACCTGCGTGACGAAACCGACCGTAACGGTATGCGTATCGTTATTGAACTGAAGAAGGACGCCAATCCTCAGGTTGTGCTGAACAATCTGTTTAAGCAGACCGCTCTGCAGTCCAGCTTCGGTATTATCATGCTGGCGCTGGTAGATGACCAGAAGCAGCCCAGAATTCTCAGCTTGCGCCAGATCATTGACGAGTACCTTTCCTTCCAGATGGAAGTTTTGACCCGCCGTACCCAGTACGACCTGCGTAAGGCCATGGAGCGCGCCCATCTGTTGGAGGGTCTGCTGATCGCCCAGGATAACATTGACGAGGTTATCCGCATTATCCGCAGCGCCTATGACGACGCTAAGGAGCGGCTGTGCGAGCGTTTTGGTTTGGACGATGTCCAGGCTCAGGCAATTCTGGATATGCGTTTGAAAGCACTCCAGGGTCTTGACCGGGAGAAACTCCAGGCCGAGTACGACGAGCTGCAGGAAAAGATCGCATACTACAACGATCTTCTGGCAAATCCGGAAAAGCTGCAGGCTGTGCTCCGTGAAGAACTGATCGCAATTCGCGACAAGTTCGGTGACGAGCGCAAGACCGAAATTCAGGATATTGAGGACGAGATCGACATTGAAGACCTCATTGAAGAGGAGCAGTGCGTCTTTACCATTTCCCATCAGGGCTATGTAAAGCGTATGCCTGTGGACACCTACCGTACCCAGTCCAGAGGCGGCCGCGGTGTCAATGCCCAGAATCTGAAGGAAGAGGACTATGTGAAGAGTCTGAATGTGGCATCTACCCACGACCATATTCTGTTCTTCACCGATCGCGGTCAGGTCCATCACCGCAAGGGCTTCCAGATCCCCGAAGCCGGCAGAACTGCACGCGGTACGGCGATGATCAATGTGCTGCCTTTGGATCCCGGCGAGACGGTTACTGCAATGGTGGTTACCCGTGAGTTCTATGAGGACGAGTATCTGGTCATGGTTACCCGGAAGGGTACTGTGAAGCGTATTCCTTTCATTGCCCTGAATACACGCAGAAGAACCGGTATCCGCGCCATCACCCTGGACGAGGGTGATCAGCTGATCAATGTGATTCGCACAACCGGCGACGATAACATCATTCTGGCAACCGCAGACGGTATGGCTATTTGCTTCAACGAGAATGATGTGCGTCCCATGGGCAGAGATGCTGCCGGTGTTCGTGGTATTATGTTAACCGGCGAGGACTTTGTCATCGGCGCAGAGAAGGTGGAAGAAGGCAAGACACTGCTGACCGTTACCGAAAACGGCTTCGGTAAGCGTACCGAGCTGCCTGAGTACCTGCGTACCGGCCCTGACGGCGAGAAGATCCCCCAGAGCCGCGGCGGTAAGGGTTTGAAGAACTATAACATCACCGCAAAGACCGGTCGCGTTGCCGGTTGCCGTGTGGTGGGTGAGACCGATGACGTTATGCTGATTGAAAACGGCGGTGTGATTATCCGTGTGCCTGCCGCTTCCATCAATATCTATAAGCGCGATGTGCAAGGCGTTATTGTCATGCGTATCGAAGAGGGTAACAAGCTGGTGTCCCTGGAGCGCGTGGAAGCGATCAGCGAAGAGGAAGAAGCATGAAAACCGTAACGCTGTATACCGACGGCGCCTGTTCCGGTAATCCCGGTCCCGGTGGCTGGGGCGCGATTTTGGAGTTTAATGGTGTGGAAAAGGAACTGTGCGGCGGTGAGGAAACGACCACCAATAACCGCATGGAACTGACGGCGGTGATTGAAGGTCTGAAAGCACTGAAAGAGCCTTGCATCGTGGAATTGTACTCCGACTCTAAGTATGTGATCGATGCCTTGGAAAAGGGTTGGGCGGTCAGCTGGCGGGCAAAAGGTTGGAAAAAAGCTGACAAAAAGCCGGCTTTGAACCCCGACCTTTGGGAGGTTCTGTTGGAGCTTTGCGAAAAGCACCACCTGCACTATCATTGGGTAAAAGGTCATGCGGACAACCCCAAGAACAACCGCTGCGACCAGATGGCGGTTGCCCAATGGAAGGCCATTAAGGGAGAATAAGAATGTATCTTTCTATCGGTAATGATATGGCGGTACGTGCGTCCTCTGTGGTGGGGATCTTTGACATGGATAACACCACCACCTCCAAACGCACCCGTGCTTTTCTGGAAACGGCGCAAAAGGAGGGACAGATCGTACCTTGTGATGACCTGCCCAAATCCTATGTGGTGACCGTGGAATACGGTATGACCCGTATTTACGAGTCCACTCTGGCCGCAACTACTTTGGAAAAGCGAATGAAATAAGAAAAACCCGGACTTGGATTTCCAAGTCCGGGTTTTTTATACGCAGTAACGAATCGAGCGGTACCCAGGAGGCCTAACGATCATTGACCAGCTTGGGCACGCAGTGTCACCGGACACTGTCCGGTCAACCGCCAAATACGCTGAGCAGGAAGCCTGCAGCAATCGCAGAACCGATGACGCCGGCCACATTGGGACCCATAGCGTGCATTAACAGGTAATTGGAGGGGTTGGCTTTCTGGCCTTCCTTGTTGGCAACACGGGCAGCCATAGGCACAGCGGAAACGCCGGCAGAGCCGATAAGGGGGTTGACCTTGCCCTTGGTCAGCTTGTACATCACAACACCGGCAACCAGACCACCGCAGGTGGACAGGATAAATGCGGCAACACCCAGCACAACGATCTTTAAAGTCTGACCGGTGAGGAAGTTGGAACCTACCATGGTTGCGCCAACGGAGGTGGACAGCAACACGGTGACGATGTTCATAAGCGCATTCTGTGCAGTATCGGAAAGACGGTCGGTAACGCCGGTCTCCTTGAACAGGTTGCCCAGCATCAGGCAGCCAATCAGAGGCGCGGTATCCGGCAGCAGCAGCGCTACAAAAATGGTGACAACAATGGGGAACACGATCTTTTCTGCCTTGGAGACGGTGCGGGTCTGTTCCATCTTTACCTTGCGCATCTCAGGGGTGGTCAGCAGCTTCATAAAGGGCGGCTGGATCATGGGGATCAGCGCCATATAGGAGTAAGCAGCCACAGCAATAGCGCCCAGCAGTTCGGGTGCCAATTGAGAGGTCAGGAAAATGGCGGTAGGGCCGTCAGCACCACCGATAATACCGATGGAAGCGGCCTGGGGGCCGGTAAAGCCCAGGGCGACCGCACCCAAAAATGCGGCAAAAACGCCCAGCTGTGCGGCAGCGCCCAGAAGCAGACTCTTGGGATTGGACAGCAGAGGACCGAAGTCGGTCATAGCGCCCACGCCCATGAAGATCAAGCAGGGGTAAATACTGGTTTTGACACCGATATAGAAGAAGTCTAAAAGACCGCCTTCTTTCAAAATGGTGCCGTAGCTGTGATAAGCTTCATGGCCTTCGGTCATAAAGTTGGTCCACAGCTCCTGATTGTACAGGCCTGCGCCGGGCAGGTTGGTGAGGATACAGCCGAAGGCAATACCGCAAAGCAGCAGCGGCTCAAACTTTTTGACAATGGCCAGATACAGAAGCACACAGCCAATAAGGATCATAACAAGATTTTGCCAGCCGCCGGTCAGAAACTCGGCGAAGATCTTTGCAAAACCACTGGTGTTCCAAAGGTTTAACAGGGTTTCGGCAATATTCATTCTGTTACCTCCTTAATGGAGATGAACCGCAGCTCGTTGATGGGTTTATTCATCTTGTTGGCAACAATGGCCATGAGCATAGCAGCGGTCTTGGGTTCTACATTGTGCAGCTTCAGCTGACCGGCAGAACCGGGCGCGGTTGCGGGTGCAGGCGTTTCTTTCGGTGCTTCTGTAACGGGTGCAGGCTTCTTGGCAGAGGCGGTAAAGCTCTTACCTACCAAAACGACCACAAACATCAAAAGTATCAGACCGAAAAAGACAACTGCATAACCCAATGCGGCGGTAATACCTGCTTCACCGAACCCAATAGTATCGGAAAGGGTATTGAAAAACATGAGAGAACCCTCCTTGGGGTGTTTTTATTTAGAGAAGAACCAGTTGATCAGCATGGTGGTCAGGATAATCAGACCGATAACCACAAAGATCACCAGCATGCCAATGCCCATTCTGGGCAGGCATTCCACAAAACCTGCGGGGTTAAAGTTAGTGAAAATATCCATAATCCATTAACCTCCAAACATGCTCAGGATAATGCCGCCGGCGATAACAGAAGCAATCTGGCCGGAAACATTCACGCCGATGGAGTGCATCAGCAGGTGATTCTGGGGATCTTCTGCAAGACCCATCTTGTGGACGATACGGCCGGACATGGGGAATGCGGAAATGCCGGCAGCACCGATCATGGGGTTGATCTTCTTCTTGGAGAACACATTGATCAGCTTTGCAAACAGCACGCCGCCTGCGGTATCCACGATGAAAGCAATCAGACCCAGACCCATGATCAGCAGAGTGTCCACCTTCAGGAACTTGTCTGCAACCATGTTGAAGGAAACGGAAATGCCCAGGAAGATAGTGATCAGGTTGGCCAGTACATTCTGGGCGGTGTCAGACAGGCTGTTCAGCACGCCGCACTCGCGGATCAGGTTGCCGAACATTAAGAAACCGATGAGGGCGGTGGCATCGGGAACGATAGCGGAAGCCACAACGGTAATAATGATGGGGAACATGATGCGGGTGGTCTTGCTGACGGATTTCTGCTCGTAGGGCATGCGGATCATGCGCTCTTTCTTGGTGGTGAGCGCCTTGATTACCGGCGGTTGGATAATGGGAACCAACGCCATGTAGGAGTAAGCAGCCACAGTAATGGCGCCCACATACTGAGAACCAAGGGTATTGGCCACGGCGATGGAAGTGGGTCCGTCTGCAGCGCCGATAATGGCGATGGAAGCGGCATCGATCTCGGGGAAGAACATACGGGCCATGCACAGGGTAAAGAAGATACCGAACTGTGCGGCAGCGCCGAAGAGCATCAGCTTGGGGTTGGTAAGCAGGGGGCCAAAGTCGATCATGGCGCCAATGCCGATAAACAGCAGAAGGGGGAACAGCTCGTTAGCGATACCTGCATTGTACAGCTCCTGGATCGGACCGACCAGAGCGGTAGAGCCGGGAATGTTCACCAAAATGGTGCCCAGGCCCATGGGCAGAAGCAGGGAGGGTTCCATTTCCTTCTTAATGGCAAGGAAAATCAGCAGGCAACCCAGCAGGATCATCACAATGTCCTGCCACTGGAACTTCAGCAGATTCTCATAAAGAATTGCAAAATTGTCCATTTATGCCTCCAATCAGCCGATGACCACCAGAGGATCGCCGGTGGAAACGGAAGCACCCTTGGTGGTAACAACCTGGGTAATGGTGCCGGACTTGGGAGCCATGATCTCGTTTTCCATCTTCATAGCTTCCAGAATGCACAGCACATCGCCTTCCTTCACAGCCTGGCCCTGGGTGACATTCACCTTCAGGATCGTGCCGGGCATGGGTGCATTGACAGCTTCACCGGCGCCGGTGACAGCGGCGGGAGCAGGTGCGGCAGCGGGAGCAGCTTCCGCAACAGGTGCTGCGGCTACAGGAGCAGCAGGTGCAGAGGGAACGATTGCTTCGTACTCGTCCAGGAGCATAGCCTTGCCGGCTTCAACTTCGACCTCGTAAGTGCGGCCGTTGAGCGTGATTTTATAAGTCATAATTATTTGACCTCCTTAATGGAAATGAAACGCAGTTGATTCAGGGGTTTGCCCATTTTGTCTGCCACGATCGCCATGAGCATGGCGGCAGTTTTAGGTTCCACATCGTGCAGCTTCAGCTGACCGGCAGAGCCGGGGGCTTCCGGCGCTGGGACAGCGGGTACTTCTTCCGCTACAACAGGTTCCGCAGCGGACTTTTTGTTGGAAATGGCCTTGCGGATCACCGCAATAATGACCACCAGCGCAATGGCAGCCACCAGAGCAATGGTAATGGCATTGTTCTGCTGTTGTGTAAGTGCCAAAATCATGGACGAACCTCCTTAGGCCTCCACGATGGAGTAGGTGCAGATGTTCTCTTCCTTTGCCTTGCGGTCTTCCATAAACTTCTCTGCCAGGTTGGGGAAGGCAATGTAGCTCAGTACATCTTCGTCGGACTTGGCTAGACCCTGCAGCTTTTCGCGGGTTGCGTCCACAACAGGCTCCAGAGAGTCGGCAAAACGGGTGGTGATGGGCTTTTCGTCGCCCAGGATCTTTGCCTGGACCTCTGCGTTGATGGGTGCGGGGGTGGTACCGTACTCGCCGCGGCAGTAAGCCTTGATCTCCTTGGAGACCCGCTTATAGCGCTCGCCGGCCAGAACGTTGTTGACCGCCTGGACACCAACCATCTGGGAGGTGGGAGTCACCAGGGGAGGATAACCCATATCTTCGCGGACCTTGGGTGTTTCGGCCAGAACTTCCTCCAGACGATCCAGAGCGTCCATCTGCTTCAGCTGGGTCATCAGGTTGGACAGCATACCGCCGGGAACCTGGTAGGTCAGGCACTGGGTGTCGGTGGCAAGCGCCTTGGGGATCAAAGTGCCGTCAGCAATGTACTCGTCGCGGACGGTCTTGAAGTAATCGGCCATCTTCTTGGTGCAGCTGTCGTCCAGGTCAACCTGGTAGCCCAGCTGACGCAGAGCAAAGACCATAGTCTCGGTAGCGGGCTGGGAAGTGCCACCGGAGAAGGGAGAAATAGCGGTGTCGATGATGTCCACACCGGCTTCCACAGCCTTCATGTACACGGGGTAAGCCAGACCGGTGGTGCAGTGGGTGTGCAGGTCGATGGGCAGATCGGTGGAGTCCTTAATTGCGGAAACCAGATCGTAGATCTCCTGAGGACCGATGATACCGGACATATCCTTAATACAAATGGTAGATGCGCCCATTTCCTTCAGCTCTTTGACCATAGCCACATACTTGTCCAGGGTATGGACAGGAGAAGCGGTGTAGGAGATGGTGCCGGAGGCGATAGCGCCGGCGTTTACGGTAGCTTCCATAGCCACCTTCATGTTCTTCACATCGTTCAGAGCGTCGAAAATGCGGATCACATCAATGCCGTTTTCTACAGCCTTGGTGACGAACAGCTTTACGAAGTCATCGGGATAGTGGGAGTAACCCAAAACATTCTGACCACGCAGCAGCATCTGCAGCTTGGTGTTGGGCATTTTTGCGCGAATCTTACGCAGACGCTCCCAAGGATCTTCGTTCAGGTAACGCAGACAAACGTCAAAAGTAGCGCCGCCCCAGCATTCAGCTGCGTAGTAGCCGGCCTTGTCGATGGTTTCCAGCATAGGCTCGAACTTCTCGAAGGGCAGACGGGTGGCAATCAGGGACTGGTTTGCATCACGCAAAACAGTTTCGACAAATTGAATTTTTCTGGCCATAAATGAACCTCCGTCATAAAATATATAAGGTTGCAAGTCCCCTGTTTTGATTTTGAAAGAAATCCGTCATATAGCGAAATTTTCCAAACAAAACAAATTCTTCACGTATACAGCATACCACAAATAATGTTAAAAGTAAATAAAAAACATAACAAATTTACCATGGTCTGCAAGAGAAAATTCACGGTTTATATATTGATTTTTTTGTATCGATAGTGTATGATATACTTGCAAAATATGGGATGTCGGAGTAGAAATATCAACAAAAAACCGGCATTACTACTTATATGAAAGAGGTATTCAACTATGGCAAAGCTGGATCTTACCAAGTACGGTATCACCGGTACTACCGAGATCGTACACAACCCCTCCTACGAGGAGCTGTTCGTTGCTGAGACCGACCCCACTCTGGAAGGCTTTGAAAAGGGCCAGGTCACCGAGCTGGGTGCTGTCAACGTTATGACCGGTATCTACACCGGCCGTTCCCCCAAAGACAAGTTCATCGTGATGGACGACACCTCCAAGGACACCGTGTGGTGGACTTCCGAGGAGTTCAAGAACGATAACAAGCCCGCTTCCCAGGAAGCTTGGAAGGCTTGCAAGGAACTGGCTATGAAGGAGCTGTCCAACAAGAAGCTGTACGTCATGGACCTGTTCTGCGGTACCAACAAGGACTCCCGCATGGCTATCCGTTTCGTTATGGAAGTGGCATGGCAGGCACACTTTGTTAAGAACATGTTCATCAACCCCACTGAGGAAGAGCTGGCTAATTTCGAGCCTGACTTCGTTGTTTACAACGCTTCCAAGGCTAAGGTCGAGAACTTCAAGGAGCTGGGCCTGAACTCTGAGACTGCAGTTCTCTTCAACCTGACCTCCAAGGAGCAGGTTATCCTGAACACCTGGTACGGCGGCGAGATGAAGAAGGGTATGTTCTCCATGATGAAC
>JAFYPO010000092.1 GCA_017547505.1 Oscillospiraceae bacterium
AAGTCCAGAATGTACTTTGCCATGGCATTGTAGTCGTCCTGGATCATACCCTTTTCATAGAACAGCGCCGTGGAGCCGTCGCCGATCTCGTGGAACAGGTTGGAACGTGTCCAGTCAAAGATAGGCATAAAGTTATAGCAGATGACCTTGACGCCGTACTTGGCCAGGTTACGAATGGTGATCTTGTAGTTTTCAATGTACTGATCCCGGGTGGGCAGACCGATCTTGATGTCGTCGTGGACATTCACAGACTCCACCACATCGATACAGAAGCCGTATTCGTCCAGCTGACGCTTGACCTCTGCGATCTCCTCCTCTTCCCAGATCTCACCGGGCATTTTGTGGTGCAGCGCCCACACGATGCTGGTAACACCGGGGATCTGCTTAATGTCGGACAATTTAATTTTGTCGTTGCCTTCGCCGTACCAGCGGAAACCCATTTGCATTGGCATAGTATTTCCTCCTCTTATATATTGAAGTAGCGTTTCGCGTTGTAATAACAAATTCCGGAGACGATCTCCCGCAGGTCATTTTCGCTGTCGGGATATTCGCCGTTTTCCACCCATGTGCCAATCAGGTCGCACAGTATTCTGCGGAAATACTCATGGCGGGTGTAGGACAAAAAGCTTCTGGAATCGGTAAGCATACCGATAAAGTTGCCCAAAATACCCAAATTGCCCAAACTGGTGAGCTGTTCCTGCATGCCCACCTTATTGTCGTTAAACCACCAGGCACTGCCGTGCTGGATCTTGCCGGGTACCTCCGTGCCCTGGAATGCGCCCATCAGCACGTCCAGGAATGCGTTGTCGCCGGCGTCCAGGCTGTAAAGAACTGTTTTGGGCAGCTTGTCCCGGGCATACAGGGTGTCCAGGAGGCAAGGAAGGGTATCGGCTGCGCTCCGGGGACCCATGGAGTCAAACCCCATATCGGGACCCAGGCGGGCAAATTCTTTGGAATTTGGGTTACGCAGGCAATTGTAATGCAGCTGCAGTACCCAGCCCTTTTCTGCGTAACATTCGGCGCAGAACACCAAAAGCTCGGTTTTGAAAATTTCCGCTTCTTCCGCTGTTACCGTCTGTCCTGCAAGCGCCTTTTCCATGATCGGCTGCGCAGCGCCGTGAACGGGGCGGAATACCATATAGTCCAGGCCGTGGTCGCTGGCGCGGCAGCCGCAGCTGTCAAAGTAATCGATCCGCTTTTCCAGCGCGGTCTTCAGGCTCTCCACATTGGTGATCTCCACATCGGACACCCGGGCGAGGGTCTCGATGTAGCCTCTCCAATCTGCCTTTTCAATATTCAGCGCTTTGTCCGGGCGGAAGGTAGGCGCCACCACCGCATCAATGGTGGGATCCTCCTGGATCTTTTTGTGCCATTGCAGGTCGTCAATGGGATCGTCGGTCGTACCTACAAAGGCCACATTACTCTTTTGGATAATGCCCCGGACAGACAGGGAAGGATCTTGCAGTTTTTGGCAAGTAAGATCCCAGACCGCCTGGGCGGTATCACCGTTCAGCACGCCTTCGTAACCAAAATAGGTTTTCAGTTCCAAGTGACACCAGTGGTACATGGGATTGCCGATGGTCTTGGGAAGGGTCTCGGCAAATTTCTGGAACTTCTCCCGGGCAGATGCCGCGCCGGTGATATAATACTCATCAATCCCGTTGGAGCGCATCAGGCGCCACTTATAATGATCTCCGGAAAGCCAGACCTCGGTAATGTTTTCAAACCGTTTGTCTTCAAAGATCTCTTTGGGACTCACATGGCAGTGATAGTCGATGATCGGCAGTTCTTTGGCGATGGTATGGTACAGCCGCTTGGCTGTTTCTGTCTTCAGTAAAAAATCTTCACACAAAAAAGGTTTCATAAAAATCCCCCTACTTTTGCATTTTATATCAGTGTTATTATACCTTTATCCATCGGAATGTTACAAGGCACAAAATGGCCCAATTGTGACACCGGCATATAGAAAATAAGACCCGGTTTTTGCGCAGGTTACACAAAAACCGGGAAATCTTATGGGCTCAGCAGCGGTGTGGTCAAAAGATTCACCGCCAGTTCGGTCAATTCATCCAGAGAAGCTCGGTAGCCTTGACGATGCCAGTTGAACATCATCGCCATAAGACCGCACACGGCAAAGGACATTGCGCTTTCTCGCAAGGAAGGGGAAACTATTTTGAATTTCTGGGGCAAGTATCCTTCGTTCAAAGCAAAAGAGGTGGCCCGTTCTACTAAAATGCCGCTGAGTTCGCTGCGTTGCAACGCATCCAAAAAGCGTTTGTTATCATACCAAAAGGAAAAGAACAGCTTTAAATCATCCAGTCCGGACCCTCTGGATTTTTCACCGGACAAAGGCGCTTGAAAGAAGTCGGCAAGGGTGTGGTCGATGAGGGCGTAAAGGGCGCCGTCCTTGCTGGTAAAATAACGGTAGAAGGACTTGCGGGGGATCTGTAGATAGTCGCACAGATCACTGACGGAAATATCTTCGTAGTTTTTCCGGAGCATCAGCTGCAAAAGACCCTTCTCCAGTTCCCGTTGCCGTTTGGAGGATTGTTCTGTCTGACAGATTTTATACATGCTTCTCCCTCCTGTTTCTTTGTTCATAGTATAGCACGAAAATTGGTTTTCGCAACAGGTATTGTCTAAGTTCGCCAAAAAAAGCGACCATAAATTTTCATAGGGTGCCACAAAAGGGACATTTTGTGCCTAGAAAACCTACGGCAGATATTTTATAATGACTTATGATAGGTGCGGGTATGTACCCGCAAACATGAGGAGGAAAAACAAATGGCAAAAAAACCTGTTACTTTGGATGCCAACGGTCATCGTAAGTTTGGCATTCGCGACTCCGTAGCATATGCCGCCGGTGACCTCGGCTGCAACATGAGTTTCGCCCTGAAGGGCACTATGGCACTGTTCTGGACGCAGGTCATGGGCATGGGTCTTTGGTACTCCCTGCTTCTGGTGATCGTTCAGGTATGGGACGCAATCAACGACCCCCTGATTGGCTCCATGATCGACGCCGACAAGCGCAAGTATAAGAGAAATAAGTTCCTGCAGTACATCTGGGCCGGCTCTATCGGTTTGATCGTAGGCGGCGCTTGCTGCTTCATTCCCCTGCCCCAGGCTCCCGTACTGGCAAAGGCTATCATCTTTGTGGCCGGCTATGTGATTTGGGACGCATTCTACACTGTGGCAAACGTTCCCTACGGCTCTCTGCTGTCTTTGATCTCCAAGGAACCCGCTGACCGCGCAAGCCTTTCTGCATGGCGCTCCATCGGCTCTATCTTCGGCAACATGCTGCCCATGGTGATCCTGCCCTTCCTGATCTACAACCCTGACGAAACCCTGAACGGACCCATGGTATTTGTGGCTGCTCTGGTAATGGGTCTTCTGGGCTTCATCTGCTTCCAGTTCATGATCAAGAACACCGAGATCCGTGTGGACACCGAAGTGAAGACTGGCGAAGAGATGCCCAAGTTCAATGTGATCAAGGCTATGGGCAACTTCCTGAAGAACCGTCCCGCTGTGGGCGCAACCCTGGCAGCTATGGGCATGTTCATCGGTATGCAGGGCGCAACTACCGCCGTTTCCGTGGTGTTCCAGATCTACTTCAAGAACGCCCAGATTTCCGGCATTGTACAGCTGTTTGCTATGATCCCCATCGTAGTGTTCACCCCCCTGGCTCGTAAGATGGTCGTTAAGTACGGCAAGAAAGAATTGTCTGTTGTGGGTGCGATCGCTTCCATCATCGGCGGTCTGGGTCTGTTTATCATCACGCCCAACAATACCGGCCTGGATCTGGTGATCTACGTTCTCTGCCAGCTGGTTTACTCCCTGGGTCTGGGTATCTACTCCACCGTTTCCTGGGCAATGATGGGCGACGCTATCGACTACAATGAGTGGAAGACCGGCAATCGCGAGGAAGGCACCGTTTACTCCCTGCACAGCTTCTTCCGTAAGCTGGCACAGGGCGTTGGCCCCGCTGTGGCTCTGGTTATCATGAGCAGTCTGGGCTATGTCAACAATGCCATTGATCCCGCCACCGGTGCTGAGATGATCGACGTTACCCTGCTGAGCTGGGATGTGGCAGTGAACCTGCGTATTCTGGTTGCCGCTCTGTTCCTGGTGTCCGCTGTTCTGCAGTTCATTGGTCTGGCTCTCGTCTACAACCTGGACAAGAAGACCCTGGCTAAGATGAATGCTGAGTTGGAAGCTCGTCACGGCGCAGAAACAACCGCTGAATAAATAATATCGTACCGTAAAACCGTATCACCCTGCCGGTTTACCGACAGGGTGATATTTGAATAAGGCAATTCTTTATCCCACACGAAACAGGAGGTTTCTATTATGAGAGAGATTATCAAATTAAACAGCACATGGTCTTTCAGCAAGGAAGCAACTGCCGTTCCTGCTGCCATTGATGCTGCTTGGGAAGTTGTGAACCTGCCCCATTCCTGGAACGCCATTGACGGCCAGGACGGCGGCAACGACTACTACCGCGGTACTGCCTACTACGCAAAGACCCTTAACAAGGCAGAGCTGCCTGTGGCAGACCGCTACTATCTGGAAATCCGGGGCGCCAACTCCTCTGCCGATGTGTATGTGGACGGCAAGGCCCTTGCCCACCACGACGGTGGCTACTCCACCTGGCGCGTAGATATCACCGAAAGCCTGGGCGAAAACAACCTGCTGGCAATCGCCGTGGACAACAGTGCCAACGAGACCGTCTATCCCCAGATGGCAGACTTCACTTTCTACGGCGGTATCTACCGTGACGTGAACCTGATCTGCGTCAGCCAGTCCCACTTTGATCTTGACTATTACGGCGGCCCCGGCATCATGGTCACCCCCACTGTGGAAGGTGCAAATGCCGATGTGGAAGTGCAGGTGTTCCTGACGAATGCCAAGGAAGGCCAGACAGTTAAGTACACCATCTATGACAAGGACGAAAACGAGCTGTACACCCAGGAGACTGCCGATACCAAGGCAAACTTTGTGATCGAGAACGTCCACCTGTGGCACGGCCGCAAGGATCCCTATCTGTACTGCTGCGAAGCAGAACTGATGGAAGACGGCAAGGTCATCGACAATGTGTGCACACGCTTCGGCTGCCGCAGCTTTAAGATCGATCCTGAAAACGGCTTCATTCTCAACGGCGAAGAGTATCCTCTGCGTGGCGTTTCCCGTCACCAGGACCGCTGGGGCTTCGGCAACGCGCTGCTGCCCGAGCATCATGAAGAGGATATCGACCTGATTTGCGAGGTTGGCTGCACCACCATTCGTCTGGCCCACTATCAGCACGATCAGTATTTCTACGATCTGTGTGACGAAAAGGGTCTGGTGATCTGGGCGGAGATCCCCTACATTTCCAAGCATATGCCCACCGGCCGTGAGAACACCATCTCCCAGATGAAGGAACTGATCTCCCAGAACTACAATCACCCCTCCATCGTGGTTTGGGGTCTGTCCAACGAAATTTCCATCGGCGGCTCCACCGAGGATCTGCTGGAAAACCATCGTATTCTCAATGACCTGTGCCATGAGATGGATAAGACCAGACTCACCACCATCGCAGCGGTGTCCATGTGTAAGATGGACGATCCCTACCTGCAGATCCCCGATGTAGTTTCCTACAATCACTACTTCGGCTGGTACGGCGGCGAGACCTCTATGAACGGTCCCTGGTTCGATAAGTTCCACGCCATGCACCCCACCATTCCCATCGGCTGTTCCGAGTACGGCTGTGAGGCGCTGAATTGGCACACCTCCGATCCTCGTCAGGGCGACTACACCGAGGAGTACCAGTCCTACTACCACGAGGAACTGATCAAGCAGCTCTTTACCCGTAAGTACATGTGGGCAACCCATGTTTGGAATATGTTTGACTTCGGTGCCGATGCCCGTAACGAGGGCGGCGAGAACGGCCAGAACCATAAGGGTCTGGTGACCTTTGACCGCAAGTATAAGAAGGACTCCTTCTATGCTTACAAGGCATGGCTGTCCGATGAGCCTTTCGTCCATATCTGCAGCAAGCGCTATGTGGATCGAGTGGAAGATGTGACCAAGGTTACCGTTTACTCCAACCAGCCCAGCGTTGAGTTGTTCGCTAACGGTGAATCTCTGGGTGTGAAGGAAGCTGCCGATCATTTCTTCTACTTTGACGTACCCAATGTGGGTGAAACTACCCTGAAGGCCGTAGCCGGCGATTGCACCGACGAAAGCAATATCCGCAAGGTAGACACCTTCAACGAAGAATACCGCCTGAAAGAAGAAGGCGCGATCCTCAACTGGTTTGACATTGAGGAGAAGCCCGGTCGTCTGTCTTTGAACTCCAAGATGGGTGACGTGATCTCCACCTTCCGCGGCAAGCTGCTCTTCATGAAGCTGATGGGCAAGATGCTGGGCGGCGGCAAGAAGGGCGAAAAGGCAAAGCCCATGGGCTTTGAGATCAACGCCGATATGATGAGCATGATGAACGGCTTTACTGTCCTGCGTCTGCTGACCCTCATGGGCGGCATGATGGACGCCAAGTTCACCAAGGAAGACCTGCTGAACCTGAACAAGAAGCTGAGCAGAATCAGAGAACCCAAGAAAAAGAACTAACGAATAAAGCCCCCGGACCAAAAGGTCCGGGGGCTTTGTTATGGCGGCAAACGCCGATTCTCATCTTCAGGAAAAATATACAACAGGCGGCACAGCTCCCCTCTCCGCGCCGACCATACGCCGACCGAGGGATCAAAACAAGTCTTCGCAAAACTGCCAGCGATTAATCCTTTGTCGAGGGTAATTCCAAGTTAGCAGCTCCGCCAAGAGCCACAACTGTTGCTGCAACAACAATAACCGCAGATAAAGCGAAATTAGCCACTAATGACCACTTGAACTTTTTGCCTTCAGAATCTTTTTCACTTGCCATCTTCACTATTTCCTGCATTTTATCAATGCAGTATTTCTTCTCTTCAAAGGTGACCTCACCATCACTCATTGCAAGTTTAATCGCATCAATGACAGTATCGCACATATCATAAAAACGATTGGCACTCTCTTTATCGTCATCCATCGCCTTTAAAACAGTATTCTTTAGGTTGGTTAGGCCATCAATGGATACTTTTGCAAAGTCTGGAAATTGCTCCAAAGCTTTCTTAGCAACCTCAGGGTCCATTTTGTCGATCATCGATACGAATGACATGATATTATCTTTCGATAAATGGCGAAAATCAGGAATGTTAAGTTTCTTTAGGACTTGATTTTCTGTAAGCGTTCTAGACATCGTGAGATCCCCTTTTCTGAATACTACAACATAATCATACAGTAACTCGTTTGATTTTTCAACATTTTTCTAGTACAAAGGATAGTTCCTCGAATTAAGCATACATATATCGAATAATTCTTTTTTGCCGACAATGCGCCGACCGGGTGCCGACCGAGAAAGTTTGCGGAGGCAGGTAAATTGCCAACTTATAAGAACTCGAACCTACGCCCTGTTGGGGTGCCCGGCGAATGTCCTTGGCGACGGTGCGCCTGCGTCCCTCGCCGACCCCGGCCAC
Source organism: Oscillospiraceae bacterium (assembly GCA_017547505.1). GTDB lineage: Bacteria > Bacillota > Clostridia > Oscillospirales > Oscillospiraceae > Faecousia. Next base: position 7,545 of record JAFYPO010000092.1, read on the forward strand.
GCGTTCCCC
>JAFYPO010000093.1 GCA_017547505.1 Oscillospiraceae bacterium
GCCTGTGACGAAGCTGCCTGCGGCGAGCTGATGGTGGATACCTACAAGTATTTCAAGGAAATCTACAAGGACGAAATCTAAGCCCGGAAACAGAAAAGAGCGGATCTTTCGATCCGCTCTTTTTTTATGCGCTGCCCTACACGATCGAATACGGCTGGGAAAATATGCTCCATTCTCAACCAAAAAGCCGATCCTTTCGGATCGGCTTTTTTATTTAGGCTTTTTTCGCTTTCTTGGAGGCGATCAGGTTCTTCACCTGGGGTCCCAGAATCTGGATCATGATGGCCACCAGCAGGATCAGACCCTTGATGGAGTCGTTGATCAGGGTGGACTTGATCTCCAGTGCGATAATGATCTTGTCGATCAGCGTATAGGACAAGGCACCGAAGATAACACCGATTACCCTGCCCTTGCCGCCGGACATGGAGATACCGCCCAGAACAACTGCCGCAATGGCGTACATTTCGTTGTTGACGCCGGCCGTTGCGGGGTCGATCTTTCCTTTGTCACACAGCCACAGCGCAGCAGCAATGCCGCACAGCAGGCCGGCGATGGTAAATACGGAAACCCGGGTCCACTCCACATTGATACCTGCCATATGGGCAGCCTTTGCGTTGGAGCCAACAGCGTACAGCCGCTTGCCGTACTTGGTGGAGGTGGTAATGTAGATCAGTACGATGCCGATGAGAATAAACACAATACCCAAAATGGGCAATTTCATGCTGTCGCTGAACAGACGGATCTTGCCGAACTCGGACATGAGTTCCCGAATACCGTCGCCGGTTTCGATTCTGTTCATGGCATAGGTGTTGGCAGACTCACCGCGCAGCAGCTTGGTGGTCACATCGTCGGTGGCAGAGTATTTTGCCACGGAACGGAAGATCAGAGAGGTTGCCAAAGTCACGATAAAGGCAGGCAGCTTTGCCTTACCTACCATGAAGCCGTTGAAGAAACCCAACAGTGTACCGCCCACCAGGCAGAACAGGACAGTCAGCAAAATGCCCAGACCCACAGGCACACCCTTATCCGTCAGGTAGTTGGCAAAGACACAGCCGAAGCTGGCCACGGCGCACATAATAGCGCCTACGGACAAGTCAATATCACCGGTAATGATGATCAGCGCCATACCGTAGCTGAGGATACCGGCGATTGCGGCGTGACGGAGAATGTTGGTGATGGCGGAGACAGTCAGGCCGTCAGAACGAATGTAATAGAACAGGAACAGGGCAGCAAAGATGATAATATACACATACTGGCCCAGGTTCAGGTTAAGTTTACGCTTGGTAGCTAATGTATTCTGGCTCATATTTTTATTCCTCCACAGCTTGGATTGCGTTGGTGGCGTAGAGCATGACCGTGTGCTCGGAAATATCTTGATGCTCCAGGACCTTTACGATCTCACCGGAGTAAAACACAGCGCAGCGGTCTGCCACACGCATGATCTCGGGGATCTCCTGGGAGTTGAAGAGAACGGTCTTGCCCGCTTCTGCCAAAGACAGGATCAGCTTATAGATCTCTGCCTTAGCGCCCACGTCGATACCCTGGGTGGGGTTGTCCAGAAGCAGGATATCTGCCTCGGTATTCAGCCACCGGGCGAAAAACACCTTTTGCTGATTGCCGCCGGACAGGGAGATCACAAGATCCTCCTCGGAGTTGGCCTTAATGCTCAGGCTCTCTTTCTGCGCAGCATATTTTGCCCGCTCCTTCCGCTTGTTGATCACAGGCTTCAAGCCGGAGAGGGTGTGCTCAGAGATATACATATTCTCCAAAAGACTCATGTCGGGAAGCACGGAGTTTTCCTTCCGGTTTGCCGGCAGGAACGCAACCTTGTTCTTCATGGCCTTATGAATGTCGTTGTGTTTGATAACCTTGCCGTCCACAGTAAGGGTGCCGCTGAAGGCAGGCAGTTCACCGAAGAAACACTGGAGCACCTCGCTGGCGCCGGCGCCCTGCAGACCGGTAAATGCCACGATCTCACCCTTACGCACCGCAAGGTCGATATTCCGGAAGGCTTTTCCGGTAAGACCCTGAGTTTCCAGGATCACATCGCCCAGCTGGCGGCTCTGGTACACATCGCTGCTGTCAAAGGCGTCACCCACCATAAGGGAGGTCACTTCTTCAGCATTGGTGTCGGCAATATTGCCGGTGCCGACGAACTCACCGTTCCGCAGAACGGTATAGCGGTCAGCCAGCCGGAAGATCTCCGGCATTTTATGAGAAATGAAGATAAAAGACTTGCCTTCGCTCTTCAAATTTTCGACGAGATTAAACAGATGGTCAATTTCTTCGTTGCTCAGCGCTGTGGTGGGTTCGTCCAAAATCAGCAGCTTGGCATCGAAGAAGATCGCCTTTGCGATTTCCAGCGTCTGCTTTTCGCTGGCGCTGAGGTTTTCCACCATGGCGTTGGGATCGATCTCCACGCCCAGTTTCTGGAAAACTTCCAGACATTTCTGGATCATCAGCCGCTTTTTCAGCGTGCCGATGGGGTTCTTCAACTCTTTGTTGAAGAAGATATTTTCGTACACACGCAGATCATTAAATAGGTTCAGCTCCTGGTGCACGAAGGCAATTCCGTAGTTTTCGCTCTCACGGATCGAGCAATTTGAAATATCCTTGCCGTCAAAGGTGACCTCACCTTTGTCCATAAGATGAACACCGGTCAAAATGTTCATAAGGGTAGACTTGCCGGCGCCGTTTTCGCCCAGCAGTGCATGCACTTCACCCTTCTGGATCGTCAGGTCAACGCCCTTGAGAACAGGGACGCCCACAAACGCTTTGTGGATGTTTTTCATTTCCAGTATAGCCATATCTTCTCTCCGAATAGGGGAAATGGTACCCCGCATAGCAGGGTACCATTCCGTTAAATACTAATTAGCTGTTAACTAAAATGGATCTTCCTACGATTATGCGAAGCCCTTGTAGTTAGCAACGTTATCCTTGGTAACGCACTCAGCGGACTGGGTGTTGTCCTGAGGAACGGTCTTGCCGTCGAAGTAGTCAACCAGAGCCTGAATGGTAACCTGGATCATTGCGGGAGGATAGGTAACGGACATAACGCCGCCGAAGGAAGCAGTGCAGGTGTAAGCATCGGAAGTGCCGGCGATGATGTCATACAGAGCCTGGGCGCCGCCGCAGCCGGTGATGAAGGGCTTGCCTTCCAGGAATGCAGCCTTGGTCTCAGCGTCGATAGCAGTGCCTTCCAGTGCGTCGAAGATGCCACAGGTCAGACCGTCGTCCCAAGAAGCGATGAACTTGGTCTCAGCGATCTTGCCGTAGGACTCGAACCATGCCTGTGCGTTAGCGGGGTTCCAACCGGTAGGGCCGGAGTAAGCAACGGTATCCAGAGATGCCCAGGGAGTTTCGATCTTCTTGCCAGCGTACTCAACCTTACCCAGCAGGTAATCGTTGAAGCCCTTGGTACGGTCGGTATCAGCGGAGGAGCCGTCACCCTCGATAACAGCGACATAGTCGCCTTCCTTCAGACCGTTTGCAACCAGCCAGGAAGCAGCTGCAGCGCCGATCTCGATGTTGTCGTACTTAACGTTGGAAACTGCCTTAGGAGCAACAGCGGGGATAATGCGGTCAGCTGCGGTGTAGGGAATGCCTGCGTCGATCAGCTGCTGGATAGCGTCTTCGACGTCATTACCTGCGGGCAGCATTGCGACACCAACGGTGCCTTCTTCGTGCTCTTTTGCGATGATGTCTTCAATCAGCTTGGTCTGATCGTCGGCTTTTTCGAAGGTCTGCAGAATAACTTCGTACTTGCCTTCTGCGTTCAGAGCCTCGACCTTTTCCTTAGCTGCGACACCGATAGCGCCGGTCCAGCCATGGTCGGGAGAGGGAGTCAGAACGTAAATGGTCTTCTTTGCACCGTCAGCAGCGGTAGCGCCGCCTTCGCCTTCAGTGCCGCCGGTACAGGCAACCAGGCCCAGAACCATAACCAAAGCCAGTAACAATGCGATGAGCTTTTTCATTTCGTTTTCCTCCTAAATGTTTGTGTTAATATATTGAAAGATCGTTGAAATTTCGATCCATCAACCGTAGTTACTCATGTCGTCGAATGCGAATGCAGAGGGGTTGAAGTTATACTTCTTAATGTACTCGCAAGCCTCGGTAGCGCCGTAGATACGGTCCATACCGGAGTCTTCCCACTCGATGGAGATGGGGCCATTGTAACCGCCCTGATTCAGTTCACGGCAAATAGCGTCGAAGTCCACGTCGCCATGGCCCAGGGAAACGAAGTTCCAGCCGCGGCGGGTGTTGCCGAAGGTGATGTGAGAACCCAGAACGCCGTTACGGCCGTCAAAGTTCAGCTTCACGTCCTTGGCATGGACATGGTAGACGCGATCGATAAAGTCACGGGCAAAGACTGCGGGATCCATGCCCTGCCACAGCAGGTGGCTGGGGTCGAAGTTGATGCCCAGAGTGGGTCTCCACTCGAAGGTATCCAGCAGCTTCTTGGTGGTCCAGTAGTCGAATGCGATCTCGGTGGGGTGGACTTCCAGAGCCAGCTTTACGCCGCATGCATCGAACTCGTCGAAGATGGGGCTCCACAGCTCCTTAGTTCTCTGGTAAGCAGCTTCCACCATTTCCTCGGAGGTCTGGGGGAAGGAGTACCACATCTTCCAGATGGGAGAGCCCATGAAGAAGGTGACAACGCCAACGCCCATAGCCTTTGCAGCGCGAGCGGTGAACTTCATCTCTTCGATAGCCCACTCCTGGATAGCCTTGGGATTGCCAGCGACTTCAGCGGGGACGAAACCGTCCAGACGGGAGTCGTAAGCATCAGGCTCTGCGTCCAGCACGCACTGACCGGCCAGATGGTGAGACATGCACCAGCAGCCCAGGCCGTACTTAGCCAGAGTAGCCTTCACTTCTTCCACATAAGCAGGATCGGTAGCGGCGCGTCTTACGTCAACGTGAGCTGCGGACAGTTCCAGGCCATCAAAGCCCATGTCCTTAGCGGCCTTGCACAGGTCCTCCAGAGGCATGTCGCCATACTGAATGGTAAACAGAGTAATCGGTCTAGTAGCCATTTTCTATTCCTCCTGATACAATAATTTATTACAGATCGACCCAAACGTTGCCGTTTGCATTGGACTTCAGGCAAGCGTGGACAAACTTAACGCCCTCGGCACCGTCATGGACGGTGGGGAAGTCGATCATGTCGGGAGTAAAGGTGCCGTCCTTCTTTGCGTTCAGGCAGGTGATGAAGGACTTGTACAGGTTGCCCATGGACTCCAGCCAACCTTCGGTATGGCCGGAAGGCAGACGACCGTAAGCTGCTGCGCAATCTTCGATGCCGCCGTTGCCGCGGTGACGCTCGATGATGGTGCCTTCACGGGAGATCATAGTGACCTTCTCGCACTCTTCCTGCTTCCACAGGATAGAGCCGTCTTCACCGTAGATACGAACACGCAGGTCATTGTCATGACCGATAGCGAACTGGCTGGTCCAGTAGCAACCGGTAGCGCCGCCTTCGTATTCCACCAGGATCACGTCGTTATCGTCCAGCACACGGCCGGGAACGACGATGTCCATCTTAGCCAGAACTCTCTTGACCTTCAGGCCGGTGAGAGTAGCAACTGCGTTCTCAACGTGAGTACCCAGGTCGCCCAGGCAGTTGACACCGCCGGACTGTGCGGGGTCGCAACGCCATGCGCCCTGTGTGCCGCCCCACTCACCCTCGTAGGCCAGCCAGCCCTGGGGGTACTCTGCCATAACGGTGCGGACCTTGCCCAGCTTGCCGTCGGCGATGAACTTGCGGATATGCTTTGCGGTCACATGACCCATATAAGTATAGGTAACCAGGAACAGCAGGCCCTTTTCGTCAGCCAGCCGAACCAGATCCTCAGCCTGCTCAACGGTCAGGCACAGGGGCTTATCGCAGGAAACATGGATGCCGGCTTCCAGGAAAGCCTTACATGCTGCGTAGTGGCTCACATTGGGAGTAACCACAACAGCAAAGTCGATGCCGTCTTCACGAGCAGCTTCGGCCTTAGCCATTTCTTCAAAGCTGGCGTAGCAGCGAGCGGGATCAACACCCAGCTCTGCGCCGGTCTGCTGGCACTTTTCCAGAGTACGGGAGAAGCAACCAGCTACCAAGGTAGCCATTGCATCGATATTGATAGACTTTCTGTGAGCGTCGCCGATAAAGGAACCGGGACCGCCGCCTACCATGCCGTAGTTCAACTTTTTCATGTTTCATCTTCTCCTTTCAATTTCGCCTTAGGGAACGGTCAGGTTTCCCGGGCGTTATAAAGGCGCGCTGCTGGAAGTTTATGTAATTTGCATAAAACAGCATTTTCGACACGCCTTAGATTTGTATTAATTATACCGAAACATACCTTCAAAGTCAAGGGAAACGACATGGCATTAGGCACGAACTTTCGACCCATAAATTGTGCATATTGACAACACTTGTCATTGTCTGGAAGACACGCAAAATTCTCCTTATTCTTGTCCCACTAAGGCATTCGCCGGCCACCGCGCAACAGGCGCAAAAAAGAAGCACCCTCCGGGAATACTCCCGAAGGGTGCTTGTTCTGATTCGTATGCTTACCGGTCTTCCCGGAAATAGGGCAGACCCAAAGACTGGGGAGGCTGCTTATCTCTCTGATTGCGCAAAGAGGAGATGATCAGCACCACGATGGTCACCACATAAGGCAGCATCTTGTACAGCTCCTTCACGGCAAGGTTCATGCCGGAGGGGATATACATGTGGAGGATATACAGGCCGCCGAACAGGAAGGAGGCCAAAACGCCCACATCGGGCCGCCACACGGTAAAGATAACCAGTGCGATTGCCAGCCAACCTCTGTCGCCGAAGGCATCGTTTGCCCAAATACCGCCGGCGTAGTCCATAACATAGTAAAGACCGCCCAGACCTGCGATCATACAGCCGATGCAGGTAGCCAGATATTTGTAGCGGTTCACATTGATACCGGCGGAGTCGGCAGTGGCGGGGTTTTCGCCCACAGCGCGCAGATGCAGACCGGTACGGGTGCGCTTGATGATAAAGGCAGCGATCAGTGCGACGGCAACCGCCAGATACACCAAAAAGCTGTAGTTCAGCAAAAGTTCACCGACTACACCCAGCTTTGTGGCAAAGGGCAAGGTCTTCTTAAAGCAGTTAGATGTGGCGGTCAGCGCCAAAAAGGGCATATCTGCGCCGGTCAGCTTTACCAGAGAGCCGCCGAAGAAGTTACCGAAGCCGATGCCGAAGGTGGTCATGGCAAGACCGGTAACATTCTGATTTGCTCTGAGGGTTACAGTGAGGAAGCAGAACAGAAGGCCCATGAGCAGAGAACCCACCAAGCAGAACAGCGTGGGGATCAGCACCGCCAGGAAAGGATTGATCGCCGCGGGGCTGGACAAGGTGCCTTCATACAAAAATGCACCGATAACGCCGCAGATACCGCCCACATACATAACGCCGGGGATACCCAGGTTCATGTTGCCGGACTTCTGGGTGACGATCTCACCGGTAGCGCCGTACAGCAGAGGGATACCCTGGGCAATGGCGCGGGGAAGGAAAGAAAGTACAGTTGACAGCATGTTACTTTTCCTCCTTCTTAGCAGACTTGGTGCGGCAGATCTTGTAGTTGATAAAGAACTCGCTGCCGATGATAAAGAACAGGATAACGCCGGTCAGAATATCACCAAAAGATGCGTTCAAACCGAAATCCGTAGCAATTTCGCCGGCGCCGCGTCCCAAAAACACCAACAGGAAGCTGGTAAGCACCATCCAGATGGGGTTGAACTTGCCCAGCCAGGACACCATAACGGCGGTAAAGCCTCTGCCGTCCACAATGGAAGAATTGAGGGTGTGGTTGGTACCGCCCACCAGCAGAAGACCTGCCAGACCGCAGATCGCGCCGGAGATCAGCATGGTGCGGATCACGACTTTTTCCACCTTGATGCCGATGTAGCGGGCAGTGCGTTCACTTTCGCCCACAACGGAGATCTCGTAACCCTGCTTGGTATATTTCAGGTAGATATACATACCCACAGTCAGCACTGCCACGATCAGAATATTCAGGGCGTACTTGTTGCCCAAAATCTCGGGCAGCCAACCCACCTTGGTCATGGGATTGATCACGCCGATGGTGCCGGAACCCTTGGGGTTCTCCCACACCACGGAGAAATAGGCTACCAGCTGGATCGCCACATAGTTCATCATCAAAGTGAACAGGGTCTCGTTGGTGCCGAACTTTGCCTTGAAGAAGGCGGGGATCGCGCCCCACAGCGCGCCTGCCAGAATACTGGTCAGTACCATGCAGGGAATGACCAACAGATTGGACTGGTCCTTCATAAGGATCATGCAGGCTGCGGAAGCCAATGCGCCTGCCAGCGCCTGACCTTCGCCGCCGATGTTCCAAAAGCGCATTTTGAACGCAGGGGTCAGGGCCAGCGCAATACACAGCAGCATAGCGGTATTCTGCAAAAGGATCATGAACTTACGCTCAGAGCCGAAAGAACCGTCAATGATGGTGGCAAAAATCTGAATGGGGTTTTCCGATGTAACCAGCATGGTGATCACTGCGCTGCAGATCAAGGCAAGCGCGATGGCAACAGCTCTGACACCCCAGCTGAAGTACCAGGGCATATCGCCCCGCTTCACAATATGAAAAAGAGGCTCTCTATTTTTATGCATTGTCCTTACCTCCAAGGCGGGTCATCATCATACCCACGTCCCGCTTCTTTGCGCCTCTGCCGGGAACGATGCCGCTGACCTTACCGGCGCAAAGCACCAGAATCCGGTCACACAGCTCCAGAAGCACGTCCAGGTCCTCGCCTACATAAATGACGGCGATACCCTTCTGCTTCTGCTGATTGATCAGATCATAAATGGTATGGGAAGAGTTGATATCCAGACCTCTGACAGCGTAGGCGGTCAGCAGGACCTTGGGCGCGGAAGCGATTTCACGGCCTACCAGCACCTTCTGCACGTTACCGCCGGAGAGCTTTCTGACAGGGGTTTCGATATTGGGTGTCTTAACATTCAGTTCCTCCACCACCTGCTTGGCAAGGCGGCGGGGACTCTTGCGGTCGGTAAAGAAGCCCTTGCCCTTACGGAAAGAGCGGAGCATCATATTGTCGCTGAGATTCATTTCGCCCACAAGGCCCATGCCCAGACGGTCCTCCGGAACGAAGGACAGGGCAATGCCTTTCTCTGCAATGCTCAAAGGATCTTTGCCCAGCAGCTCGTCATGGGTGCCGTCATCGTCCACATAGCAGATAGAGCCGCCTTCCACAGGCTGCAGACCTGCAATCGCCTCCAACAGTTCCTTCTGGCCGCTGCCGGAAATGCCGGCAACACCCAAAATTTCGCCGCTCATGGCGGTAAAGGACACATCGTCCAGCTTCAAAATGCCGTCGATGGAGCGAACCGTCAGGTTCTTCACCTCAATACGGGGCTTGGGATCCACAGGATCGGGGCGGTTGATATTCAGGCTCACAGGATAGCCCACCATCATATTGGTCATGTCCTGGGCATTGGTGTCCTTGGTAGGCATATCGCCCACAAACTGACCCTGGCGCAGAACCGCCACACGGTCAGACAGGGATTCCACCTCATGCATCTTATGGGTGATGATGACAATGGCCTTGCCGTCGTCACGCATATTCCGCAGCACGGCAAACAGCTTGTCGGTCTCCTGGGGTGTCAGAACGGCGGTAGGCTCGTCCAAAATCAGAATGTCAGCGCCACGGAAAAGCACCTTCACGATCTCCACCGTCTGCTTCTGGGAAACAGACATATCATAGACCTTCTGATCCGGGTCCACATCGAAGCCATAGGCGTCGCAGATCTGGCGGATCTTCTGGGCAGCGGTCTTCAGATCCAGCTTGCCTTCCAGACCCAGCACAATATTCTCCGTAGCAGTCAGCACGTCCACCAGTTTGAAATGCTGATGGATCATACCGATGCCGTGGGCAAAGGCGTCCTTGGGAGAACGGATAACCACCTTTTCGTCATTGATGTAAATATCGCCTTCGTCGGGGAAATAAATGCCGGAAAGCATATTCATCAGGGTAGTCTTACCACTGCCGTTTTCGCCCAGCAGCGCAAGGATCTCTCCCTTATAGATATTCAGCCATACCCGGTCATTGGCAAGCACAGAACCAAATCGTTTTGTGATGTTCCGCATTTTTACGGCGGCAAGATTGATATCCAATGGCTTCAGCCTCCAGTTCTATAAAATCGTCTTTACAAAGCTGCAAAGGGCAGCGCGGCAGCGGCATCTGCTGCGTTGCCCTTTACAGCACTGTAGGGAAGCCCCGCAAAGCAGGGCTTCCCTGTAAGTTACTTATGCGTCCAGATTGGTGATGCCGTCGATGAACAGATCGAAGTAGGGAGCGCTGCGGTACTCGGACTCATGGAAGTAGCCGTCAGCGATTGCTTCGGTCTCGGGCTTGTAGTCGCCCATATCGTCAACGTCAGCCAGATAGGTGGTCAGGGTCTTGCCCTCAACGGTGAAGGTAGAGGTATCGAACACCTTCAGGGTGCCGTCCAGCAGAGCCTTCTTGACCTCTTCCAGCTTTGCAGCAGTGCCTTCAGCGGCAACAGACTCGTTCAGATCCTTCAGAGCAACACCGCCGTTCTCCAGAGTGCCAACCCAGTCAGCAGCGATGGTCTCGCCGTTCATAGCAGCCTTCATGGAATACTCCATGTAGGGAGCCCAGTTGATGTAGGAAGCCACAATGTAGGTGTCGGGGCAAGCGTCCTTAGCGGAGCCGTTGTAGAACACGAAGGGAATACCCTTGTTCTGGCACTCGGTGGGAGCGCCCATGGAGTCAGCGTGCAGGGAGATCAGCTTGCAATCGTTGTTGATCAGCTTGATAGCGCCTTCCTGCTCCAGGGTGGGATCGTACCAGGAGTTGGTGAAGGTCACGTCCATGGTAGCGGTGGGGCAGACATAACGAACGCCCAGGAAGAAGGAGGTCATACCGGACACAACTTCTGCGTAGGGGAATGCACCGATGTAGCCGACCTTAGCCTCTTCAGCGGTGAACTTACCGGCAGCGATCATCTCGTTGAGCTTCATGCCGGCAGCAACGCCACCCAGGAAACGGCCTTCGAAGATATTAGCGAAAGCGTTGTGGTAGTTAGCAACACCGGCGGTGTGTGCCTGGGTACCGGTAGCGTGGCAGAACTGCACCTCGGGGAACTCCTTAGCAGCCTGGAGCATGTAAGGCTCGTGGCCGAAGGAGTCGGCGAAGATGTAGGTACAGCCTTCGTCAACCAGCTCAGCAGCTGCGTCGTAGCAAGCTTCGGACTCGGGAATGTTGACCTTGGTAACATACTCAACGCCCAGAGCCTCGCAGGCTTCCTTAGCGGCGTTCATGAAGTTCAGGTCGTAGGTAGAGTTTTCGTCATGCAGGAAAATAAAGCCGGCCTTGAAATCAGCCTTGGCTCCACCGTTGTTTCCACCGTTGTTTCCGGTTGCAGTCTCACCGCCGCAGGCAGCAAGAGCGCACAACATGACCAGAGCGAGAATGAGTGCGATAATTTTTTTCATCTTTCTATCTCCTAATAAAATATTTTATCAGAACCCTGATGGGTAGAGATACGGTTTCGGATCGTTTGGGAAACGATCATGTCCGGGGTAGCAAAAAAGTGTTTTCAGGTTCAATTTTCCCGAAAAGCGCCCGGTTATCCGCAAGCCGCGGACAAATATTTGCACATTTTGTAGTTTATCACAAATTTCTGCCAATGTCCAGAAAAACAGACAATTTATTTATAAAAAAACTATTGTTTTACCACGCAACCACATTGCAAATATCGTATTCTTCCCGGCCCACTGCCAAAACCTCGCCGTTTCGGGTCAGGGCCACCGTATGGCCGAAGCCGGCGTCGATGGATACCACATTCTGCCAGGTGCTGACGCCGCACTGGCCGAACTTATTGCGACCCACAGCCAGCACTCTGCCGTCGGCGGTCAGACCTACGGTGTGGTAATCGCCGCAGGCAATGGCTACCACATTCTCCCAGCTACCCACATCGCACTGGCCGTCCTCATTATTGCCCACAGCCAGCACCTTGCCGTCTTCCGTCAGGGCGATGGTATGCTCCACACCGGCAGCTACCTGCACGATGCCGCTCCAATGGGAGACACTTGCCTGGCCGTACTTGTCCCAGCCGGCTGCCACTACCGTACCGTCGCTGTGCAGACCAA
>JAFYPO010000094.1 GCA_017547505.1 Oscillospiraceae bacterium
AAGCAGTGGGTCTGGAGTTCGAGTCTCCACCGGGTCACCAAAAAAGCAGATACCTCAAAGAGGTATCTGCTTTTTTATTTGGGGAGAGTTGGAGACTCGAAAATGAAATCCAACCTGCCGGGGGCAGGTTGGCGGCGACGGCTCGACGGAGCCGAACCTTAATTTTCTTTGCAAAGCAAAGAAAAAGCAGACGAGTCTCCAACGGGCTACCGCAACGAAGTTGCGCAGAACGGAAAAGGGGAGTTCCGATGGGTTGTTGGCGGCGAGGGTTGGACCGAGCCGAACCTTAATTTTTGCCAAAGGCAAAAATGCAAACGATAAGTGACACCCCAAGAAGCCGAGTGTAAGCGACGGCTGATTGGCTGGTGGAACTTACGCAGCGAGCGAAGCGAGTCGTGGACTCCAACGGGTCACATTCTGCGGAGCAAAATTAATCTAACGGGGGAGCGATCCGAGCGCTGCTGCAGGAAAATTCCTACAAAGAACAAGTTTCAAACAGTTTACAAATTTACACTTGAACACTCAATCGTTTTTCTGTATACTTTATTATGGAGGAATATGGCATACTATCAACGAAGATTCAAAAGGAGAAAAACTTATGAATTATGATGTGATTATCATTGGCGCAGGCCCCGGTGGTATTTTTGCGGCCTATGAACTGATGCAGTGCAAACCCCATATGAAGGTAGCTGTATTTGAAGCAGGCCACAGCCTGGAAAAGCGTCATTGTCCCATTGACGGCAAGAAAATCAAAACCTGCATTGGCTGCAAGAGCTGCAGTATTATGAGCGGTTTCGGCGGCGCCGGTGCATTCTCGGATGGAAAGTACAATATCACCAACGATTTCGGTGGTACTCTGTTTGAGTACATCGGCAAGAAGCCGGCGCTGGAGTTGATGCACTATGTAGATGAGATCAATATGCGCTACGGCGGTGAGGGCACAAAGCTTTATTCTACCGCAGGTACCAAGTTCAAGAAGCTGTGTATTCAGAATGATCTGCACCTGCTGGATGCTTCCGTTCGCCATTTGGGCACGGATATCAACTATGTGGTATTGGAAAATCTCTATAATTACCTGAAGGATAAGGTAGACTTTTTCTTTGATTGCCCTGTTGAGACAGTGGTAAAAACGGAAAGCGGCTATGAAGTAAATTGCAAGGACGGGGTCTATACCTGCCATAAGTGTGTGATCTCCGTAGGCCGTATCGGCAGCAAGTGGATGGAAAAGGTCTGTAAAGATCTGGAGATCCCCACCAAGAGTAATCGTGTGGACTTGGGTGTTCGCGTGGAACTGCCTGCGGAAGTGTTCTCCCATCTGACCGATGAACTGTACGAAAGTAAGATCGTTTACCGCACCCAGAAATATGGCGACAAAGTCCGTACTTTCTGCATGAACCCCAAGGGCGCGGTGGTCAACGAAAATACCAACGGCATTATCACCGTTAACGGTCACAGCTATGAAGACCCTGCCATGCAGACCGGTAATACCAACTTTGCGCTGCTGGTATCCAAGCATTTTTCTGAGCCTTTTAAGGATTCCAACGGCTACGGCGAGTCCATCGCAAGACTCAGCAATATGCTGGGCGGCGGTGTTATCGTTCAGCGGTTTGGCGATCTGATCCGTGGCCGCCGTTCCACTCCCAAGCGTATGGAAGACTCTTTCTTTACCCCCACCTTGAACGCAACCCCCGGCGACTTGAGTTTGGTTCTGCCCAAGCGTATTTTGGATGGCATCATTGAGATGATTTATGCGCTGGATAAGGTTGCGCCCGGTACTGCCAATGACGATACACTTTTGTATGGTGTGGAAGTAAAGTTCTACAATATGGAAGTGGAAGTGGATGAGAAACTGATGAGCCGCCATGAGGGCCTGTATATCATTGGCGATGGCAGCGGCATCACCCACTCTCTGTCCCACGCTTCTGCCAGCGGTGTTCATGTGGCAAGAGATATCGCGGAAAACTAAAAATACAATGCCATTGCGTGAATATGCAATGGCATTGTTTTTTGTGATACCGTTGCATGTTTGCTGAATCTATGGTATATTTTGGAAAAATAAAGAAGAGGGGAACGATCATGAAACATAAAATTTTGCCGCAGGAAGCTTTGAAGCTGATCGCCTGCGTGACAATGTTCGTTGACCATTTTGCCCATGCGATTGTTCCTGAACTTCCGGTTCCGTATATGGTGGAACTTTACTATGTTTGCCGGCTTATTGGACGGATCGCGTTTCCTATCTATGCCTTTTTGATGGCGGAGGGCATGCGTCATACCCGCAATCCCAAGAAATACATACTGCGTTTGGGGTTGGGTATTTTGCTGGCGGAGCTGCCCTTCGATATCCTTTTTGAGGGGGGCATCAGTTGGGCATACCAAAGCGTCATGGTGACCTTGACACTGGGCGCGCTGATGCTTCTGTGCATGCGAAAAACAGAAAAGGAATGGATGAAGCTGTTGCTGATCCTGCCCTTTGCGCTTTTGGCAGAACTGTTCAAATGCGATTACGGCGGTTGGGGCATCGCAATGATCGCAGTATTTGCTGTTGTGGATCGGCTGCCGCTGCAGGCCATGGTGGTGCTGCTGATTAATATGGGGATGCCTTCCGTTATGCTATCTGTTGTTGGAATCTCTGTACCTACGCAGCTTTTCGCCGTGTTTGCTATGGTGCCCATTGCCCTGTATTCCGGCAGAAAACTGACCCGCAGCAGGGCATTGCAGTGGTGTTTTTACCTATTCTATCCCCTTCACCTGATTCTTTTGCAGATGATTCTTATGTTTATCCTTTAAAAAATTCCCCAAACCTCTTGTAAAATCTTACCTTTTGACGTATACTTTACTATTATGCAAATTCTGCAAAGCAAGAGAGGAAAATGTTATGGAACTGATTTCTGTTCGCGAACTGTACAAGAACACCGCAGCATATGCTGATAAGTGCATTGAGATCGGTGGCTGGGTACGCAATCGCCGTCCTTCCAAGCAGTTCGGCTTTATCATGCTGAACGACGGCACTTACTTTAACCCCGTACAGGTCGTTTATAATGATACCATTGAGAACTTCCAGGAGATCTCTAAGATCAACATCGGCGCGGCTCTGATCATCAAGGGCACCGTGGTGCTGACTCCCGATTCCAAGCAGCCTTTCGAAATTCAGGCTGAGTCCGTGTTTGTAGAGGGTCCCTCCACCGGTGATTACCCCCTGCAGCCCAAGCGCCACTCCATGGAGTTCCTGCGCACCATTACCCACCTGCGTCCCCGGACCAATACCTTCCAGGCTGTGTTCCGTGTTCGCTCTTTGGCTGCTATGGCTATCCACCAGTTCTTCCAGGACCGTGACTTCATCTATGTCCACACCCCGTTGATCACCGGTTCCGACTGTGAAGGCGCAGGTGAGATGTTCCAGGTTACAACTCTGGATCTGAACAACGTCCCCAAGACCGAGGACGGCAAGGTAGATTTCTCCCAGGACTTCTACGGCAAGCCCACCAATCTGACCGTTTCCGGCCAGCTCAACGGTGAGACCTTCGCCATGGCATTCAAGAACATCTACACCTTTGGCCCCACCTTCCGTGCGGAAAACTCCAACACCGCCCGTCATGCAGCTGAGTTCTGGATGATCGAGCCCGAAATCGCTTTCGCGGACCTGGACGACCTGCTGCGTTTGGAAGAGGATATGCTGAAGTATATCATTTCCTATGTTCTGGAGCATGCTCCCGAAGAAATGGCTTTCTTCAATCAGTTTATGGATAAGGGTTTGCTGGACCGTCTGAACAACATTCTGAACAACGACTTCGGCCGTATCACTTATACCGAAGCTGTGGAACTGCTGGAAAAGCACAACGACAAGTTTGACTATCCCGTCAGCTGGGGCTGCGACCTGCAGACCGAACATGAGCGCTATCTGACCGAAGTGGTCTTCCAGAAGCCTGTGTTCGTCACCGACTACCCCAAGGATATCAAGGCTTTCTACATGAAGCTCAATCCCGACGGAAAGACCGTGGCTGCTGTGGACTGCCTGGTTCCCGGCGTTGGCGAGATCACCGGCGGTTCTCAGCGTGAGGACAACTACGAGATCCTGAAGGCCCGCATCGAAGAGCTGGGCATGAACCCCGAAGATTACGGTTTCTACATGGATCTGCGTAAGTACGGTTCTTGCCGTCATGCCGGCTTCGGTCTGGGCTTCGAGCGCTGCGTCATGTACCTGACCGGTATCCAGAACATTCGCGATGCGATTCCCTTCCCCAGAACTGTGGGCAACTGCGAACTGTAAGAAAACAAGAAACCCGACCCGGTTATCCGGGTCGGGTATTTTTATATATCGTCTGCCAGAACTCTGCGCCGTTTCCATATGCCGGAAAGAAAATACGCAAGGCCGGGAACGGCAAAACCGTAAGGCGCAAGGCCGTAACCCAGCACGAAACCGTAGAAACCCCAATTCAGGAAAATGCCGAAGAACCAGCTCAGGCCGATTCGCAGAAATACGCCGTCCATCAGCGCCAGCACCATGCTGAACTTTGCGTTTCCGATACCCTGGATAAAAGCGCCGGTACCACGCATCACCGCCATTGCCGGGAACATCCAAAGAATTGCTTTGATAAATGTGCCGGACATTCCATGCACTGCAGGATCATCAGAGAACAGCATAAACATCTGCTTTCCAAACAGCGCGTAAGCTGCCATGAACACCACGGTCCAGATTCCTGCAAAGATCCATGCCCAATGCACGGTTTTCACTGCCCGCTTTTGCTTACCGGCAGCGATATTCTGACTGACCATGGGCATCGCTGCCTGCTGAATGCCCATGGAGATCTTATTGATAATATCGTCGATACGCAGACCCACGCCAAAGGTAGCGGACGCAACAACGTCGATACTGTTGACCATAGAATTCACAAACAGCATAGAGATGTTAATTGCGCCGGCCTGTACTGCCATGGGCGTACCTAAAGAGAAAATCATGCCGGCATAACGGCGGTTGATCCGGAAGCTGGATTTATGAAATTCAATTCCCATTTCCTCCCGCTTGCGGTACAGATAGTACAAAGAGAACAGGAAAGAAACCGCCTGGCCGATAATGGTTGCCCAGGCTGCGCCTGCCACTTCCCACCCTAAAAGGCCGGTAAAAAGGAAGTCCAGCGCAAGATTGGTTACAGAGGCAATGGCAATAAACAAAAGTGGCCGTTTGGAGTCGCCCATACCGCGCAGCACTGCGGAGACCAAGTTATAACCGGCGGTAAACACCAGACCTGCGCCACAGATCAAAAGGTAGTCCATTGCAAAAGCCTCGGACTCCGGCGGGATATTCAAAAGCTGCAAGATCCATCGGCTTCCGCCCACGATCACAACAGACAGCACAAGACCCAAAATCAAAATCACCGAAAACAGCGTTCCGATAATGCTGCTCATTTCCTTGCGCTTATTGGCGCCCAGCGCCTGGGAGATCAGCACCTGTCCGGCATTGGAAATACCCAGAGATACCATGGTGGCAAAATTCACGATCTGGCTGCTTTGGGAAACCGCCGACAAGCCGGCTGTTCCTACATATTCGCCCACGATCACCATGTCCACGGTGCTGTAAAACACCTGCAAGGCATTGGACGCCATAAAGGGCAGCATAAAGAAAAGCATCTGTTTGGGAATACTGCCTGATGTAAAATTCTTTGTCAATCGGCCTGCCACTAAAAATCGCTTCCTTTTATGTCAAACTCTCATTTGCAGGCGGTGTATGCTTTATGATCCACACCCCATACAAAAGGGAAACCACCGTCAGCACCGCTGCTGTCACAAACTGCAAAACTTTACTCTGGGGGCCTGCAACAACACTGAGGCTGAACCCCACTACATACACACCGATCCACAGCAAAGAAAAAGCCAAAAGGTTCTTCTTGTGCATTTGTTGCATATTCCCGCCCCCTTTCGTTTATTTTATCAGTATCACCACAAAATGTCAAACTTTGCGCCATTTCTTGACAACCTCTTGATTTATTGATAAAGTACACCCAGTGGCATATCCAGGAGGTTTATATGAGAAAAGAAAATCCTATTGCTTTACTCCCCATCGGTATCTTTTTGGTGCTGTATCTGGGGCTGGGATTGCTGTTTGAATATGTAATGCAGATCCCCATGGGCTTTTACAATGTACCCATTATTATTGCGTTTCTGGTAGCGATTTTGGTCGCCTGCCTGCAAAACCCCAAGCTCAGCTTTGATCAAAAACTGGAGATCATGGGACGCGGCGTGGGTGATAAGAACATCATCACCATGCTGCTGATCTTTTTAGTCGCCGGCGCATTCGTGGGTGTGGTGGGAAGATCCTCCGCCCAGAGTGTTGCTTACTTTATGCTGTCTTTGATCCCGCCCAAGTTTTCTGTGGCTGTTTTGTTCGTAGTTGCCTGCTTCGTTTCTTTGGCAATGGGTACATCTGTAGGCACAATTACCTTGATTACACCCATCGCTGTTGAAGTGGCCCAGGCAACCGGCTTTGACCCTGCGCTTTGCGTAGGTACTGTAGTTGGCGGTTCCATGTTCGGTGATAATCTCTCCTTTATCTCCGATACCACCATTGCTGCCTGCAACGGACAGGGCTGCGCCATGAAGGACAAATTCCGTGGTAATTTCCTGATCGCTCTCCCCGCAGCGCTGGCAACCATGGTGCTGGTAATTCTTATGACAATCGGCGAAGATGTACCGGCGGTTATCGGCAAATATAATCTGCTGCAGATCCTGCCCTATGTATTGGTTTTAGTGGGCGGTATTATCGGCATCAATGTGTTTGTAGTGCTGATGATCGGTATCGTATCCGGCGCCGCCATTATGTTGGCCACAGGACAGGTAGCGTTTACAGACCTGCTTGCCAACATGGGCAGCGGCTCTGCCGGTATGTTTGAAACCGCTATGGTGGCGGTACTGGTAGCAGCTCTGTGTGCTTTGATCCGGCATTACGGCGGTTTTGACGCGCTTCTGCATATAATCCACAAGCTCTTCAAAGGCCGTATTGGCGGTCAATTGGGCATTGGACTTCTGGTTGGCGCGATGGATATTGCTACCGCCAATAATACCGTTGCGATTGTGATTGCAAACCCCATTGCCAAAGAGATGAGTAAAGAGTACGGCATTTCCCCAAAAAGAAGCGCCTGTCTCCTGGATACCTTCTCCTGCATCTTCCAGGGTGTAATCCCCTACGGTGCGCAGATGCTGGTAGCCATCTCTACCGCTGCGGAACTGGGCGTTGCCCTTTCTGCTTTCAACATTATGCAGTATCTGTTCTATCCCTATCTTCTGTTGATCGTCAGCCTGATCTCTATCCTGGTGTTACGCCACAAAAACAGATAACAAAAAGCCGTGTTCTTCTGAACACGGCTTTTTTGCAGAAAAAGGGCGGCTGAAAAGCCGCCCAACACGATCACTATACCAAAACAACACGTGGTTTGTCAATACATTTTTCGTTATTTTTAACAATTTCTGCGATGTGCATTAAATTTTATAGTGCATTTTATACAACTTTCCATATTGCAAAATCCATTTTTCTGTGTTAATCTTAAGACACAAGAGGTGATACCAATGTACAGGTAAACTTCCAAGGCTCAAAGATCAGCAGCGTACATGTCCAGAGGTTAAGAAAATAAGAAGTATATTTGACCGAAGTAGACAGTAATAAGCAATGTAAAAGAAGATGTCAAAAGCGACGAGAAGATAAGAAACTATGGGATTTTGAAAATTACGGACATTGCAAAGCTGAGGAAATTGAATTGAGCCGGTAAACCAATACGATCCTCCCTAAGAAGACAAACCCGACACAAAAGAGGCTTCCCGCTTAAGGGAAATGAAATGAGTTGTCAGTGATTACGGAGATGCGTCAAGAATCAGGAAGGAATCGTAAATCTGCAGAAAGTGAGGTTAACCAATGATGTTAGATATCAAGACAGAACAGAAATGACCCTTGATCGTACGGTTGCAAGACGACGGTCAAGGGTCATTTCTTTTTTGTTTTGCCACAAAAAACCGGTGCAGTTTCCTGCACCGGTTTCTCTCATTTTTTCAGATCAATCCTCGTCCTTGCGGGCCTCGTCAATGATCTTCTGCTGGTTAGCCTTAGGCACTTCCTCGTAACGGACAAACTCCAGAGTGAAGGAGCCGCGAGCCTGGGTCATTGCACGCAGGTCGATAGCATAGGAGCTCATCTCTGCCATGGGAACTTCGGCTTCAATGACGGTATTGCCGTCAGCATCGGGGTTCATGCCCATGGGACGACCGCGGCGCTTGCTCAGATCGCCCATAACATCGCCAACATAGGACTCGGGAACGGTAACAGCCAGGGCGCCAACAGGCTCCAGCAGAGTGGGGCCTGCATTGGGCATTGCTTCCTTGAATGCCAGGATAGCAGCCAGCTTAAATGCCATTTCGTTGGAGTCGACGGGGTGGTAGGAGCCATCGTACAGAACTGCCTTCAGACCAACCATGGGATAGCCGGCCAGGGGGCCCTTCTGGATTGCTTCCTGGATACCCTTTTCAACTGCAGGATAGAAGTTCTTGGGAACGGAGCCGCCGAACACTTCTTCGTCGAAGATCAGGCCGTCCTGCTCTTCCTGGGGTTCAAAACGAACCCAAACATCACCGAACTGGCCGGAGCCGCCGGTCTGCTTCTTATGACGGCCGTGTGCCTGGACAGTCTTCTTGATCTTTTCGCGGTAAGCAACCTTAGCAGGTGCCAGGTATGCGTCCACGCTGAAACGGCTCTTCAGCTTGGAAACCAGAACATCCAGCTGCTGATCGCCGGTACCGGTGACCACCATCTGCTTGGTCTCGGCATTGTTCACCAGGGAGAAGGAAGGATCTTCTTCGTTCAGGCGGTTCAGGCCGGCTGCGACCTTTTCTTCCTGACCCTTGGTCTTGGGGTAAATCGCCATAGAATAGCAAGCGGGTGCATAGGGAATACCCTTCAAGCTGACCACCTTACGGCTGTCGCACAGAGTATCGCCGGTCTTGACCTTATCCATCTTGCCGATGGCACCGATGTCACCGCAGGACAGTTCCTTGACCTCAGTAGCCTTCTTGCCGCACATCTCGTACAGACGGCCCAGCTTCTCGGTCTCGCCGGTGCGGGAGTTGACCAGGACGGTATCTGCATTGATGGTACCGGACAGGACCTTCACGAAGGAATACTTACCGTACTGATCGGAAACGGTCTTCCAGACAAAGGCAGAGGGAACGCCGCCGGGAGAAACAACGAATTCCTCAGTGGTGCCGTCAGCCAGAGTAGCCTTATGGTAGTTACCCTCAACAGGGTTGGGCAGCAGGTCGATGATGTGGTCCATGAGCATCAGGCTGCCCAGGCAGGTCATACCGGAACCGCACAGAACGGGATACAGGGTGTGATCCAGAACGCCCTTGTGCATACCCTTGATCATTTCGGCGTAGGTGAAGTCCTCACCGCCGAAGAACTTATCCATGAACTCTTCGCTGGTCTCAGCGACGGATTCCTTCAGAGCATCGTTAAACTCGGTGATAACGTCTTCCTTACCCTCGGGTACTTCGATTTCAACGCGCTTCAGGTTCTGCATCTCGTATGCGCGCTTATTCAGCACATCGATAATGCCGGTGACCTTGCGGTTTGCGTCCCAAATGGGAACGACAACGGGAGCGACCTTGTTGCCATACTTTTCACGCAGGGCATTGAAGGTAACATTGTAGTCGGAATTCTCTTCGTCTACCTTGGAAATGTAGATGAAGCGGGGCATGTTACGATCTTCGCAATACTTCCAAGCCTTCTCAAAGCCGACGGTGATGCCGTCCTTGGCAGAGATGACCAGGATCGCTGCGTCAGCTGCACGGAGCGCTTCCATAGCAGCGCCGGAGAAGTCAAAACCACCGGGAGCATCCAGCAGGTTCAGCTTACAGCCGTTGTACTCCAGAGGCACCACAGCGGTGGAAATGGAGATGTTGCGGCGGGTCTCTTCGGGATCATAGTCGCAGACGGTATTGCCGTCGGCGTTCTTGCCCATACGCATGATTGCGCCGGTCATATAAAGCAAGCTCTCAGCCAGTGCAGTCTTACCGCTGCCGCTATGGCCCAGAAGGCAAACGTTACGAATAGAATTAGCTGTGTACATATGTATTGAATCTCCTTTCGGGAAGGCTTCTGCCCTCCTCTGGTCGTATGTGGCTTCAAACACCACAATACGGACATTATACACGAAAGCAGCAATAATTTCAATGCCTATTTTGTAGAAATTGTATTTTCCGGCAAATATGTGGTAAAAGTACGAAAAACATCTGTCTTTGTGTCAAAAACACGCTGCTTTATTGCATTAAAGTTGGACGATAAAAAACGGGTGTGCGACTATGCGCACACCCGGATCATTTTTATAGTGGTTTTGTCCAATTTGTAATTAAGAGTCCCGGCACTAACCACACCAGCTGGTACAGGAACATATTCGCAGGGGTCAGATAGATCCATGCATTCAGCACTGTCAGTGTCACCATGATGGCGATACCCAGACAGCCGCCCACAAGATGGACTACCGTACCTGCACGGCAAGCGGTTTTCAGAGACTTTGCACCGGTAACACAGAAAGCAAAAGGTGCCAAACCTTCGCTGGTGGAAATTGCCGCCACAGCAGCTTCCTCCGATGCCTTCACTTCCCGCAGCGCTGCCCGGGTCTCAGGATCCGGCTGCACCACACGTTTGGTGTTGATGTTGAACTTACCTCTGAGGAACTCGTTGGTCAGCATAAAGTCGCCGGTGGTCAAAAGAACCTTCAGCTTCCGGTATCCGGTCAAAGTTCCAAGACCGGCAGCGGCAGCGCGGTTCTTATCGTAAGCAATGGCAAACAAGCCGCAGAACTCACCGTTGATACTGATACCCACACTATGGGCCAGCTTCACGTTCTCGGGGACTTCCACTCCCATTTCCTTCAGGAAGGACAAGTTACCCACCAACACGGGTTCCGCGTTGATCTCGCCGCCGACGCCGCCGTTTTCATAGGCGCAGAATTCCGCCACTTCGTAATGAATACCGTTACGGCTCTCCAGCAGATGCTCAAACAAAGGTTTCAGCGCGCCGCCTGCCGCAGAACACAGGGCTGCGCAGTAAGCGATGATCTCGTCAGACTCCCGATCACCGAAGAACTTAACGCCGTTGAGCTTTACAGAGCCGGTAGGACAGATATCCTCGTGATCCACAGGGAATACAGCCTTCTTGCTCAAAGCCTGTATACCCTTCCAACCGCAAAGCACAGCGCCGATTTTGTGCAGACGCTGCTCCAGTACAGCCATGGGACGGCTCAGGCAAACAAACATGGATGCAGGAAGCGCTGCCAAAACTGTGACCGCCGCCACCTGCAGGCCCATGCTGATACCGGGATAAACACCCTTGGACAAGCCACGCAGAACACCGGCGCCAATACCGGTCGCCACACTCAGGCACAGCGCGACAACTGCATAAACCCGCAGTACCTTCTCATAGCGGGAAGGCTCTCTGTAGTGATCCATGAAGTCTTCCACCTGGGCTTCCTTCCGCAGGATACCGGCAGCACCTTCATAATATTCTTCAGTAACAGTAAGGCCGTCCAGATGGTTGGCTCTGCGCATGGTATCCATCTGACCCATTTTGATACTGCGGTTCTCATGGGCATTCCACAAAGAAAACAGCACCTGCAGACTAAAGGCTGCACAACAAGGTACACGGATATCCTTCAGGCACAAAATGCCATCAACCAAACAAAGCAGGAAACTGAACACCAGCAAAGTATGCAAGGTAAAGCGCTTGCGCAGCAGATCTGTCACACCTTCGATCAGCTGGAAGCTGCCCAAAAGTGCAGAGACCAGCATAGCCATAAACTGGCCAAAGACCATCAGCCGCATACGATTCTCCGGAACGATGCCCATAGCATACATCACCGTTGCACCGGCAGAGAGCAGAACCACGATCACAGCGCAGAACATAGCAATCTGGAGCTTTCCGAAACCGATTTCAGCCAAAGCATAATACTGCTTTTCAGGACCTGCCACCAGTTTCTTCTTCAGCTCCCGCAGGCGGGACCGGGGGTGGATCAGGACAGGACGCGGCGGCACATACTCGGCAATGGGGTCCTCGTACTGGGGCTCCCAGTTCTCGGAAAAAGCCTCTTCCTCCTGTTGCTCCGGTTCTTCGGTTTCTTCTTCGGCATTTTCCGAAGAATCCGCTTCCTCCTCTTTGCCCACAGGCTCAAAGGGAATGGTATCTCCACGCACGGACGGAGTCTCCTCCTGCGCCACAGGGGGATCCAGGCGGATCGTATCTGCGGTAACAGCAGGCTCATAAGGTTCCTCCTGAGAAACCGGCATTTCCATACGGATCGTATCGCTGTTTACCGCGGTGTCAGCCTCCTCAACAGGTGCTTCTTCCTCCGGTGCAACTTCCGGTTCTTCTGCCGGTTCTTCCGTTGCAGCTACTTCTTCCGCTTCCTGCGGCTGTTCCTCCGGAAGATCGCTGAATTCTTTGATAATGTCTTCCAATGAAAATTCCTGGAGTTCCTCTTCATCCATGCGGATTTCCTGTTCGTCCATAGAAATTCCTCCTTACTGCAAACTTACTGCAAACGCTGCCGTAATGCCTCGTACAGCAAAATGGTAGCAGCGCAGGACGCATTCAGAGATGTAATGTTACCCTTCATGGGGATATGCACGATCACATCGCAGTTTTTCCGTACCAGCCGGTTCATACCGTCGCCCTCAGAGCCGATGACGATGGCTGCGGGAATGGTCAGATCTGCCTGGTACATAGGGATAGAACCCTCTGCTGCTGTGCCGAAGATCCAAACGCCCTTTTCCTTCAGTTCTTCCATTGCCGCGTTGATATTTGTGACCTTCGCCACTTTCATGTATTCCACAGCACCGGCAGAGGCCTTTGCCACCGTGGCGGTCAGACCTACACTTCTGCGCTTGGGAATGATCACGCCATGGGCGCCGGCACATTCAGCAGAACGCAGGATCGCGCCCAGATTATGGGGATCGGACAGTTCATCGCAGATCACGATCAAGGGCGCTTCTCCCCTGTCCGCAGCTTCCTGCAGAATATCGTCAATGGTAAAATATTCCCGTGCGGCTGCAAGCGCGATCACACCCTGGTGGTTATGGGTGGTGCTCATCTGGTCCAGCTTGCGGCGATCTACCGGGACGACCACAGTGCCGGCTTCCTTTGCCTGGGCTGCCAGACGCTGCAAACCGGCATCAATATCACCGGAAGCCACAAACACCTTATCGAGGGTTCTGCCGCTGCGCAGCGCTTCCTGCAAGGCGTTACGGCCTTCCAGTTGGCATTCGTTCTCTTCTGTGACTTGGCTCTCCTCACGACGTTGGGAATCCTCCCGACGGCGGTTGTCCTCACGGCGGCGATAATTATCTCTCATAACAGATTCTCCATTCTTTTGGACATACTCTCCAAAATACTACTATCTATTGTAACAGATTTTTTCCCTATCGACAACTGCTTTTTTTATGCTCCATCTTTTTACAGAAAGTTTACCCCTTTGGGTGTATCATTCGTTGCACAAACGACGAAACTATGATATGATGGTCCCAAGCGAACAAAGGAGGTTCGATCATGGATCAAAACCGAAACAATCAAAAAGGCGATGATAAAAAGCCAAAGCTGAGTATCTTCAGCATGCTGATCATCTGTCTGGGCATTGTCCTGCTGATCAGTACCATGTATAACATGATCACAGGCAGTCAATATACCAAGACCACCTACTCCCAGTTTCTGGAAGCAAAAGAGGCCGGCAACCTGAGCGAAGTCGAGATCCGCAGCGACCGGATCGTGTACATGACCAAGGACGAAGCTGCCAAACCCAAGCGGGAGCAAAAAGCCTGCTTTACCGGCCTTCCCTCCGGTGGCGACACCATGGTGCTGGCCCAGGAGCTGGACACTGCCGGTGTAAAGGTAGACCGGCAAATCGTGGAGGACAATTCCTTCATTATGACCATTCTGCTCTATCTGCTGATGTTTGGTCTGCTGTTTGGCGGCATGAGCCTGATTACCAGAAAAATCAGCGGTGACGGCATTATGGGTGGCATGGGCGCTTCCAAAGCAAAGATGTATATGGAAAAGAAGACCGGTGTGACTTTCCGGGACGTTGCCGGTCAGGACGAAGCCAAGGAATCCTTACAGGAGATCATTGATTTCCTCCATAACCCCCAGAAATATGCAGAAATAGGCGCAAAGCTGCCTAAGGGCGCGCTTTTAGTCGGCTCTCCCGGTACCGGTAAGACCCTGATTGCCAAGGCAGTTGCCGGCGAGGCAAATGTCCCCTTCTTCTCCATCTCCGGTTCCGACTTTGAGGAGATGTTTGTCGGTGTGGGCGCCAGCCGTGTCCGTGACCTGTTCCAGCAGGCTGCCAAGGTAGCTCCCTGTATCATCTTCATTGATGAGATCGACGCAGTGGGACACACCCGCGATGCCCGTTTCGGTCATAACGACCAGACACTCAATCAGCTGCTGGGCGAAATTGACGGATTCGACTCTTCCAAGGGCATCGTTTGCCTGGCTGCTACCAACCGTCCGGAAATTCTGGATAAAGCGCTGCTGCGCGCAGGCCGCTTTGACCGCAGAATCATCGTGGACAAGCCGAACCTGCAGGGCCGATTGGACACGCTGAAAGTACACACCCGGAAAATTAAACTCTCCGAAGATGTGGATCTTCAAAAGATTGCACAGGCCACAGCCGGCGCTGTGGGCGCAGATCTTGCCAACCTTGTAAATGAAGCGGCACTCCGTGCGGTACGTCAAGGCAGAAAAGCCGTCAATCAGGAAGACCTGCTGGTCTCCTTTGAGGTAGTCATTGCCGGTACAGAAAAGAAAAACACGGTGCTGACGGATACGGAAAAGCGGCTGGTTGCTTACCACGAAGTGGGTCATGCATTGGTGGCAGCTTTGGAAAAGCATTCTCAGCCCGTTTCCAAAATCACCATCGTTCCCCATACTTCCGGTGCGTTGGGCTACACCATGCAGATGCCGGAGGAGGAAAAATATCTGCACACTGCTGAGGAATTGATGACCGAGCTGCGCACCCTGGTGGGCGGCAGAGCCGCAGAGCAAGTGGTATTCGGTGTAAAAACCACCGGCGCAGCCAATGACATTCAAAGAGCCACCGCCCTTGCCCGGAACATGATCACCCAGTACGGCATGAGCGAAGCGCTGGGTCTGATGGCCCCTGCCTCTGTGCAAAATCAGTATCTGGAAAGCAACGCCTATCTGGATTGCTCCCAGGAGACCTCTGCGCAGATAGACCGGGAGGTACAGAAGCTACTGGATCGTTGCCACGAAGATGCTATGAAGCTTCTGCGGGATAACCGTGAGCTTCTGGACGAGATCGCCCAGTTGCTGCTTGCAAAGGAAACCATCACCGGTGACGAGCTGATGGCTTACGTGCGCGCGGCTGAAAACTAAATGTTGTGAACAAAAAGTGGGAGAAATCCCACTTTTTGTGTTTTTATCGGGAACAAACGCAAATCTGCGGTTGACATTTTGCTAAAAAGGTGTATACTAACTCTTGAACTCAATATTCCTGTGAAGCTTTCGGAAGCTATGCAACCGAAAGACTAGGAATCTCTGGAGAACACATTAAATTGTGTGCCGAAGGTGCAAGGCGCAAGCCGAATCTCTCAGGCAAAAGGACAGAGGCAAACACACCTATGCGTGTGCTATGTTTGCAGTCCTTTTGGGGCTGCATTTTTATTTTATAATTTATTTTAAGGAGATATAGAGTATGTTAGGAAAACCCATTGATTCAATCGGCTTTGTAGCAGGTTTTGACCCTGAAGTTGCTGCTATGATGCAGCGTGAATTTGTCCGTCAGAAGGACGGCCTGGAGCTGATTGCTTCCGAGAATATCGCCTCCCCCGCTGTGATCGCAGCTATGGGCAGTGTTCTCACCAACAAGTATGCTGAGGGTCTGCCCGGCAAGCGCTACTACGGCGGTTGTGAATATGTGGACGAACTGGAACAGCTGTGTATTGATCGTGCCAAGGCACTGTTCGGCGCGGAATTTGCCAACGTACAGCCCCACTCCGGCGCACAGGCCAATATGGCAGTGGAACTGGCTTTCCTGCAGCCCGGCGACACCCTCATGGGTATGAGCCTGGCCAACGGCGGTCACCTGACCCACGGCAGCCCGGCAAATATTTCCGGCAAATACTACAA
Organism: Oscillospiraceae bacterium; assembly: GCA_017547505.1. Lineage (GTDB taxonomy): Bacteria > Bacillota > Clostridia > Oscillospirales > Oscillospiraceae > Faecousia. The sequence goes on from JAFYPO010000094.1 coordinate 16,178, forward strand.
TGTTGTTTCCTACGATGTCAATCATGAGACCGGCCGTATCGACTACGACGAGATCCGTGATCTGGCCAAGAAGAACAACCCCAAGCTGATCATTGCCGGTGCTTCTGCTTATCCCAGAGCCATCGACTTTAAGATCTTTGCAGATATCGCCCATGAAGTCGGCGCTGTGTTTATGGTAGATATGGCCCACATTGCCGGTCTGGTTGCCGGCGGTCAGCACATGAGCCCTGTGCCCTATGCTGACATCGTCACTACCACCACCCACAAGACTCTCCGTGGTCCTCGTGGTGGTCTGATCCTGGCCAAGGAAGAATTTGCCAAGAAGCTGAATTCCGCCGTGTTCCCCGGAACCCAAGGCGGTCCTCTGGAGCATATCATTGCCGCCAAGGCGGTGTGCTTCAAGGAAGCTATGGACGACAGTTTCAAGACCTATGCCAAGAACATTGTGGACAATGCCCAGGTTATGGCCGCTGCCCTTCTGGAAGAAGGCTTCGACCTGGTTACCGGCGGTACCGACAACCACCTGATGCTGGCTGACCTGCGTCCCATGAACATCACCGGCATTGAGCTGCAGCAGCGTTGCGACATGAACCACATCACCCTGAACAAGAATGCGATCCCCAACGATCCTCAGAAGCCCTCCATCACCAGCGGCGTGCGTATCGGCACTCCTGCAGTGACCACCCGTGGTCTGGGCGCTGAAGAGATGAAGCTGATTGCCCAGTGCATCGGCAAGACCGCCCGTGATTTCGAAGGCACCACCGAAGAAGTCAAGGCTACCGTCGCCGAGATATGCAAGAAGTTCCCTCTGTACGAGTAAAAATCGTCTATCCCCATGGAGGCTGAGAATTCTCAGCCTCCATATTTTTCTGTAACCGTAAAATACTTATTGACAATGAATATTCCAGAGTGTATAATTGCATAAAATCACAAAAAGGAGAACTGACAATGTTCCGTTATTGCTTTAATAATGTCGATAACAAGTCCGCGAAGCCTATGCTGCTGCATAGCCTCGGGCTTACATTGTCATACTCTCTTTTAGGATAACCGTACAGGGTATATCATAAAGAAAGATGCAGTGCAAGCCAAGCAGAGATGTTTGACTTGCACTTTTTTTATAAAGGAAGTGGTATTTATGTTATTAGAAGAATTTGATAATGACAAGACGGCAATTATAGAACCTTATATGGTACATCAGCCTTTGCCGGATTTCCCGGAAACGGTGATCTCCATCTTTCACCATACTTTGTTTTCTTCCCTGGTGGAAGCGCTGGGCGGTGAGGAAATTGCCTTCACAAAAGATGTGGACGGTATTTGGCCGGTATACCGGGTGGAGTACAAAGGAAAACCCTTTGCTATGTATAAGGCCCGGCTAGGTGCGCCGGCTTGCGTAGGTAGTGTAGAAGATGTGATCGCATACGGCGCAAAACGGATCATTATGCTGGGTAACTGCGGTGTGCTGGACGGTTCTATCGCAGACTGTGGTATTATCATTCCTACCCGGGCGATCCGGGACGAGGGAACAAGTTATCATTACCTGCCGGCATCGGATTATATTGATGTGAATAAAAAGTATATTCCAGAGTTTATGTCTGTACTGAAGGAAAAAGGTTATGACTATGTGACCGGAACTACCTGGACTACCGATGCTTTTTACCGGGAAACCCGCGAAAAAGTTGCCCGCCGTCGGGAAATGGGTGCCATTTGCGTGGAAATGGAGTGCGCAGCAATGCAGGCAATGTGCGATTTCCGTGGAGTGGAGTTTTTCCAGTATCTCTACGCCGCGGATAATCTGGGTGGAGAAAAGTGGGATCCTCGCAGTTTATCCGGCACCAAACGGCTGACGGAGAAGGAGAAGATCGCGTTGTTGGCATTTGAATTGGCTTATAAGATTGAGGAAATAAGGAAATAAACAAATATTTAGATATTACCAATACCATACAAAGCACCCCGGAGCGGTTGCTCCGGGGTGTTCTTTTACTTTTCGTTATACCCAGCCGCGGGTCTTCACTGCATTCACAACGCGGTTGATAGAGATGACATAAGCTGCATCACGCATATACAGCTGCTTTTCCTGTGCCAGGTCGTACACGTCCTGGAAAGCCTTAGTCATGGCTGCTTCCAGCTTCTGCAGGACCTCGTCCTTGGGCCAGAAGTAGTTCATGTTGCACTGGACCTGCTCAAAGTAGCTGCAGGTCACGCCGCCGGCGTTGCAGAGGAAGTCGGGGATCAGCATAATGCCGCGCTCGCGGATCTGCGCATCGGCATCGGGGGTGGTGGGGCCGTTGGCAGCCTCGCACAGCACCTTTACCTGCTGAGAGATCTTAGGCAGTACAGCGGGAGTGATCTGGTTTTCCAGGGCAGCGGGGATCAGGATATCTACGTCCTGAGAGAGCCATGCATCGCCTTCCAGAACCTCGTAGCCCAGAGCGATTGCCTTCTCCTTATCGATGCTGCCGAACTTATCCTTGATGGCAGCCAGTTCCTCGGGGTCGCAACCGGTCAGCTTGCGGAAGGTGTAAGCGACCTTATCGGTGTTGTTCCAGCAGGAAACAGCGATCAGCTTGCCACCCAGCTGGGTGTACAGACGAGCTGCGTACTCAGCCACATTACCGAAGCCCTGAATGCTGGCGGTAGTGGTCTCGATGGGCAGCTGCATATTCTTCAGGCACTCGCGCAGGCAGTACACCACGCCGAAGCCGGTAGCCTCAGTACGGCCCAGAGAGCCGCCCAGACCCACGGGCTTGCCGGTGATCATGCCGGGATAGCGCTGGCCGGTAATGGTTTCGTACTCGTCCAGCATCCACATCATGTGCTGACCGTTGGTCATCACATCGGGTGCGGGAACGTCCAGAGTGGGACCTACCTGGCTCCACAGCTGGCGGATATAGCCACGGCACAGACGCTCCTGCTCGCCCTGGGACATGGTCCGGGGATCACAGATAATGCCGCCCTTTGCGCCACCCAGAGGAATATCCACAACAGCGCACTTCCAGGTCATCCACATGGACAGGGCGCGGACAGTGTCCACGGTCTCATGGGGGTGGAAGCGAATGCCGCCCTTGGCGGGGCCTCTGGCAGAATTGTGCTTGATACGGAAGGCGTTGAACACCTTAACGGTGCCGTCGTCCATCTTTACGGGAATGGTAAAACGCAGTTCCTGCATAGGCTGACGCAGCAGCGCCTTTGCGCCCTCGTCCACCTGCAGCATATCGGCCACTTTGTCAAACTGGGCCTGTGCATTTTCAAAAGGATTGTAAGTCTGTGCCATTTTCATTACCTCCTGTTTTTGCCTGCAGAGTGGTCGGCTCTGCACTATACTTTTACAAGATATACCAATTTACTTGCATTGTCAAGGGAAAATGACCGGCTTTTCTGCATAATTACAAAGCATTTTTGAAAGTATTTGCATAATTTCCTGCATTTTTGAAACTATTGGTCAATCTTGCTTAAAAGGTGGGTCTGCAGGGTATCCGCCCTGTAGTTTTTGCATAGAACGGGACACTGCGTCCTTGGAATTCTTCCAGGGTGCAGATGCGTTACGGTAGTCAAATTTGTCGATAAACCAATCAAGATCCCCCTGGACTCTGGCAAGGTTTTCCTTCATGAGGGCACATACGGTTTCATAGAACCATTCGATCTGGCCGTTGGGCAGTTTTGTCCGTGCCTGCTGCAGAAGTTCTGTAAAATGGTGCATACAGAAGCCTTTACAGTTTTCTGCTTTCTTGCGGAACTCGCCGTCCTTGATCAGGTAGAAGAAGGTGGTATAGTACCGGTCCATATTGTATTCCAGACGGTCACACAGAAAACAGCTGCCGGTCTTCCGTTCTGCCCACTGCAGAATGGACATCTCCTCCTGCGGCTTCTTGGAAAAGAGTCCCCGCTTGCCCGGCAGTTCCAGACCCTCAATTTCATTTTCCAGTTCTTTCTGCAAACCCACAAAGTAAGTCTGCATTACCAGCGCATTGCCCAGAGAATTGCCGTAGTCATACAAGCGCTTAAAATGCTGGCGACAAAAACCCTTGCTGTCTGTGGCTGCTCGTACGTCCGGCTCCATATAGCTGGCACCGGGTCCGATCACATACCGCAAAGCCCGCTGCTCCGACTGGCGCTCCAACACACAAAACGGACATTCGTCCCCGGATTCAAAAGCCTCGTTTACCGGTAGAGTATCGATCTGTTCTTTCATAAGTCCCCCTCCTTTTCCTTTATGGTATCACAAAAAGCTGTGCCTTGCAATCCCCGCAAAACACCGATATAATACTATTAAGGAGGTGAGGCTGTGTATTACAGGGTAAACGATTTTTATAAGCAGCTTTTCGGCTGCAAAGTGTATAAGCTCTCCCTGGACGGCGGCTTCACCTGCCCCAATCGGGACGGCACGGTGGGATACGGCGGCTGTATTTTCTGCGGCAGCGACGGCAGCGGTGCCTTTGCCGAGGGCGGCAACTGCATCAAAACCCAACTGGAACGGGCAAAAGAAAGAGTTGCAAACAAGATCAAAGACGGAAAGTTTATCGCCTATTTTCAGGCCTTTACCTCCACCTATGCCCCGGTGGAAAAACTGAAAGCTATGTATGAAGAAGCGATCGCTCCTGAAGACGTGGTGGGTCTTGCCATTGGCACACGCCCCGATTGTCTGGAAGATGAGGTAGTTTCCCTCCTGGCAGAACTCAATCAAAGAAAGCCGGTATTCGTAGAGCTTGGACTCCAGACCGTACATTCCGCCACTGTACAATATATCCGCAGAGGCTATGAAAATGCCGTGTATTATGACGCTGTGAAACGGCTGAAGGCCGCAAAGATCCATGTGGTGACCCATATTATTTTGGGCCTTCCCGGAGAAGATCTATCCATGGCCGCAGAAACCACTCGCCAAGCGGTGCTCTCCGGCACAGACGGAGTCAAATTCCACCTTCTGCATGTACTGCAAGGTACAGACCTTTGCAAAGATTACGTTGCAGGTAAGTTCACCTGTCTGACCATGGAGGAATACGGTGCCTGGCTGAAAGCCTGTCTTTCTGTCCTCCCGCCTTCCGTGGTCGTTCACCGGATCACCGGTGACGGTGCAAAGAAAGATCTCGTCGCGCCTCTCTGGTCTGCTGATAAGAAGAAAGTGCTGAACTATCTGAATTCCATACTATAAAAAGGACACTTGGGTGCATTTCCCAAGTGTCCTCTTTTTTATGCTTTTGGCAGGAATGTGGCAGGGTCGATCAGTTCGCCGTTGCAACTGACACTAAAGTGCAGGTGGTCGCCGATTGCGGTTTCCAGCAGCGCGGTATTGCCTACCTCGCCAATGGTCTGTCCCACAGACACCGTATCCCCGACCTTCACGGAAACTTCCTTTGCCAGGCTGGAGTACCGGGTCATATAACCGCCGCTGTGATCGATCACTACGGTCATGCCCATGGTATCGTCCTCGAAGACCGCATAGACCTTCCCCTCAGCCGCTGCCAGAACCTTTGTTCCGGCTTCCGCTGCGATATCCACACCGTTGTGAACTCTCCAATCCCGGGTAGTGGCATTATAGGCAAGCGCCTCCATGGAATAGGTGGCTACGGTCTGGCCTGCCAGAGGATTGGTTGTCTTTGCCGGCTTCTTGGCAGGCTGGGTAGGCTGGGTGGTAGGGGTTTGATCTGCGGGCTCGGTGGCAACTGCTTCCACCCCGTTTTCTTTTTGGGTATCTGTCTGCGCAGAAGGCTGCTGCATCTGGGGTTCGTCAGCATCTGCGCTACGGTAATACAGAAAACCGGACACGCCGATGGCTACCGCAAAAAGAATCAAGGCGATGTAGTAACCCTTGCCGTTTACAAATTTGCTGAATTTATTTTTGCTCATAGTTAAGCACCTCCGATGTCAGTATTACCATTTTTTCGGAGATTAAACCATTTTTTAGAAAAAAGAACCGCCCCACCGGTGGATGAGGCGGTTTTCATATGTCGCTTACTTACCCTGCTCCAAAGCCAGAGTAACAGTGGTGGTGTCGCAGACCTCGCTGGGACCCCAATACTGGATAGCGCCGGGATAGACATAGCAGGTCTCCACAGCCCAAGTCTCGCGAACAGACTGGAAGAACTTGAAGGGCTTGCCGTCCAGCTCTACCAGGGCCTTACGGATAACAGGCTTATCGGCACCGTGGCGGCGCTCGATATTCATCATCTTGGTGATGGGCATACCGCCGGCAATCCACTCTTCAGCAGGAGCGGACAGGTTGGAAACCTTAGAAAGGTAACCGGTGTAGCCGTACTGGATCAGCATGAAGGCATTGTAGCCCAGGGAGTAGCAGTAGTCAGCATCAAAGTTGGAGGGGAATGCACAGCGGCCTTCGTAACCCAGGAAATGATGCAGGGGGGAGAACTTACCGGTGTAGGTGCCGGCAGCCTTACGGGCAGCCAGATTGTTCTTGACCATTTCGGAGAACAGCTTCTCAGACTCGATCAGGCTCACCTGCACGTTGCCGTGGGGATCGCGCTCCAGGAACAGCTGCTGCTGAATGGTCTGGGGCAGGATTGCAAACACAGCCATGGAAGCTTCGGTCAGACCGGCCTTGATAAAAGCGTACTTCTCTTCCCAGGTAGGCAGCGCATTGAAAGCGTCAGCCTTCTCACCTGCCAGCAGTTCGTTGATCTCAGCGATCAGCACGGAGAACTCAGGCACGAATTCCACAATACCCTCGGGGATAATGGCAACACCGAAGTTCCAACCCTTGGCAGCACGGGCAGCCACAGAGTCGGCGATGTAGTCGGTGATCTCGGCCAGGGACATCTTCTTGGCAGCCACTTCTTCGCCGATCAGGCAGATGTTGGGCTGGGTCTGCAGAGCAGTTTCCAGAGCAACATGGGAAGCGGAGCGGCCCATGACCTTTACAAAGTGCCAATACTTCTTTGCAGAGTTGGCGTCACGGCCGATATTGCCCACGATTTCAGCGTAGGTCTTGGTAGCGGTATCGAAACCGAAGGAGCACTCGATGTCCTCGTTCTTCAGGTCGCCGTCGATGGTCTTGGGACAGCCGATAACCTGGATACCGGAATTGTTCGCGGCAAAATACTCTGCCAGAACAGCAGCGTTGGTATTGGAGTCGTCGCCGCCGATAATGACCAGAGCATTGATGCCGTGCTTCTTGCAGTTTTCTGCCACGATGGCAAACTGCTCCTTGGTCTCCAGCTTGGTACGGCCGGAACCGATGATGTCAAAGCCGCCGGTATTGCGGTATGCGTTGATGTACTCATCGTCGAAGATCAGGTAATCATCGTCGATCAGGCCGCTGGGACCGCCCTTGAAGCCGTAGAGAACATTGTCCTTATCGGTTGCCTTCAGGGCATCGTACAGACCGCAGATAACGTTGTGGCCGCCGGGAGCCTGACCGCCGGACAGGATCACGCCAACGACCTGCTTCTTTGCAGGTGCGGTATTCTGACCCTTCTGGAAAGTGATTTCATTCTTGCCGTAGGTGTTGGGGAACAGCGCCTGGATCTTCTCCTGGTCTGCAACGCTCTGGGTTGCTTCGCCATTCTTCACACAGATCTCGGAAATGCCGTTGCGCAGCATGCCGGGCAGCTTGGGTGCATACTGGTATCTGGCCAGCTGCAGAGGGGAAAGCTTCATATTAAAACACTCCTTGTTGGTTTTCTTTATATTTCCTCCCAGATTATACTGCATTTCCACCCAAAGGTAAATAGTTATTTTCAATAATTTATGTAAAGATTTATATTGAAATCAATTTTTATTGTGCTATAATGTACTCGTAAGAAATCGGGTCAAACCCGTTAAATGAGAAAGGATGAACATAATGGCACTTGTTACTACTACCGAAATGTTCAAGAAGGCTTATGACGGCGGTTACGCAGTCGGCGCTTTCAACGTCAACAATATGGAGATCGTTCAGGCAATCACCGAAGCTTGCCGTGAAGAGAACTCCCCTGTTATCCTGCAGGTTTCCAAGGGCGCTCGCGCTTACGCTAACCACACCTACCTGGTGAAGTTGGTTGAGGCTGCTGTTCTGGAATGCCCCGATATTCCCGTTGCTCTGCACCTGGACCACGGTGACAGCTTCGAGACCTGCAAGAGCTGCATCGACGGCGGCTTTACTTCCGTTATGATCGATGCTTCCTCCAAGTCTTTTGAGGAGAACATCGAAATCACCAAGAAGGTCGTTGAGTATGCTCACGATCACGGCGTTGTTGTCGAGGCTGAGCTGGGCTCTCTGGCTGGCATCGAGGACGAAGTCAACGTCTCCGCTGAAGCTGCTTCCTACACCCGTCCCGAAGAGGTCGAGGAGTTCGTTGCACGCACCGGCTGTGACTCCCTGGCAATCGCTATCGGCACCTCCCACGGCGCTTACAAGTTCACTCCCGAGCAGTGCACTGTCAACGAGCAGGGCATTCTGGTTCCTCCCGCTCTGCGTTTTGATATTCTCGAGGAAGTTTCCAAGCGTCTGCCCGGTTTCCCCATCGTTCT
>JAFYPO010000095.1 GCA_017547505.1 Oscillospiraceae bacterium
TGCAGACGGAACTCGTTACCGATGGTAAAGGCAATAAAGCCCAATGCCACCTGGGTGATCACAGACAGCGCTTCCACCTGCTCCAAAGAGTTGAAGCCGAAGCCGGGCAGCTTGACAGCGCCCAGACAGAAGGGTCCCAGCAAAAGACCGGCGATCAGATATGCCGTAACAGCAGGCAAATTCAGCAACTTTGTCAAACGGGACAGCATCAGACCGCCCACCATGGCAACCGCCAGACAAATCAAATAGATTTCCAAATCAATACGCCTTCTTTTATAAATAATTCGCTCGTATCATAGCACCGCAAATCATAACTTTCAAGAGCAAAACCTTACAAACATACAGCATTTTCCAAGCTATTTTTGTATACATTGAAACCGGACTGCCCTGGGCAGTCCGGTTTATCTTATGCTTTTTCCACGTTTTTAATAGAAGCGGCGTAGGCGCTGTTGCAAAGGCCCAAAATTGCCGATACGATAAAGAGGGTTTCAATGCCCAACGTCTGCCAGATCCAGCCGCCAAAGAGGGCGATCAGCACAGAGATTACATGATTGATGGAAACGCCGGTGGAGATGGTGGCTTTCATCTCCTCATCATTGTCCGACAGCTTCTGTACATACACATTGGACGCCATGGACGCCATAGAGATCACCGCATCCAGGATATAATTGATACAGCAGACAATAAAGGCCACTTCCATGCCAAAGATCCGGTGGGCAAAGCCGTACATCAGGCACACGAAAACCAACACGATGGTATCAGCCACCATAACGAATTTATATCCCAACTTGTCGATGATCTTGCCGATCAGAGGTGCCAACAAAAAGCATGCCACAGCAGAAATGGCAAACAGCAAACTCACTGTCGCGGTGCTTGCGCCATAAAAACGCACCAATGCAAAGGGCGCAAAGGTGATGAACACCTGTTTTCTGGCGCCGTAGAACATTTCCAGCATGTAATACTTTATGTACTTTTTATGGAAGTAAAATCTTCTCTTGTGGCTGTCCACGGTACTCTTACTTTTCAGCTTGGTATTCATCAGGGCGCTGACCCCCAGGAGTACCGCGCCCAGGGCATAGAACCAGCTGTAGGGCTGCTTGCCGGGTATCAGGGTAAAGGCCGCAACGATCACAAGGTAGCCGATCAGCGTACCGATCTGATTATAGGCGTTCTGCACACCCTGGGCTTCGCCGCCCTTACCGGGTCGGGCATACTGCAAAGAGATGGCGCTCTTCATGCCCAGCTGCAAATGCTCACCCAAAGAGAAAGTGCAAATAGCAATGGTAATTAGCACCTTGTCAGGAGGAAGCAGAGAATGCATAGCCATGCCGATCATCATAACCAGCGCGCCGATCTTAAAGACCGCCTCGGCAGACAGCATGTAAAAGGCTGCCAGAATAAAGATCAGAGCAACGCCCGGCAGTTCCCGGAAAAATTCCGTAATACCCTTGTCCATCTCCCCCATATGGATAACTTCTGCCAGATAGTTATCCAGCATACCCCGGTTCAAGCCGAAAGCAAGACCGGCCAGCAGGACAGACACAAGGAAATACTTAAAAGGCGTTCCTGCCAGAAAAGTATCCTTCAATGTATTTCTTTTCATATTATCCCTCTGCGTATTCCGCAACATAGGGCAGATTGCGGTAATACTCGGCGCAGTCCAGACCATAACCGATCACAAAATGATCGGGAATGGTAAACAGCGTCCAATCCGCCGTAAACTCCACAACTCTTCTGGAAGGCTTGTCCAACAAGGTCAGCACATGGAGGGACAGCGGATTTCTGGCTTTCAGAAGGTTTACCACGTCCTTCAAAGTACGGCCGGTATCAATAATATCCTCCACGATCACCACATGGTAGCCGGAAATATCCTGCTCCAGATCCATGGTGATCTTTACCGCGCCCACGGATTCTGTGCCGGCATAGTAGCTTTTTGCGCACATGAAGCCGATCTCACAGGGAACACTCACAGCCCGGCATACATCTGCCATAAACACAAAAGCGCCCTTGAGAATACTCACAAGCAAAATGGGTCTTCCGTCATACAAGCCATCGATCAGCTTGCCGGCTTCCTTGACCTTTTCCTTGATCTCTTCTTCCGTAATCAGCACACGGTTGATCTTATCCTGATATTCCTGAATAGACTTTTCCATGGTCTCTCCCCTTTTTCGGTTAATTCTCTTTCTTTATATCACATTTTCTCAATTCTTTCAATGGAGATTTCCAGAAAAAACCGTTGTGCTTTTCCGGAATCCTTGGTATGATAAATTTAGAAAAATGCCGGAGAAAGGAGTGACATCTATGCCCACAATGCAATCCTATCAATGTCCTTGCTGCGGCGGCGCCATCACCTTTGACAGCGCAAGCCAAAACATGAAATGTCCCTACTGCGACTCGGAATTTGAGCCGGAAGCTTTGGAGCAATACCGGGAAGCCATGACCACCCCGGAACCGGAATGTATGCAGTGGCAGACCTCGGAAAGCCAATTTGAGGAAAGCGAACAGCAGACCCTGTGCGCCTACCGTTGTCAATCCTGCGGTGGCGAACTGATCACCGACGCCAACACCGCTGCCACCCACTGCCCCTACTGCGGCAATCCTGTGGTTTTGGGGGAGCGGCTGGACGGCGCATTGAAGCCGGATTATGTGATCCCCTTCAAACTGGATAAGCAGGCAGCCATGAACGCGTTGCTTGCCCACTATAAGGGCAAAAAGCTGCTGCCCAAAGTTTTCAGAGATGAAAACTACATAAAAGAGATCAAGGGTATTTATGTCCCCTTCTGGCTCTTTGATGCCGATGTTTCCGCCGATCTCCGTTACCGGGCCACCCGGGTTCGTTTCTGGAGCGACAGCCGGTACAACTACACAGAGACCCGCCACTACCTGGTTTCCCGCGCAGGTTCTCTGTCCTTTGCCAAAGTTCCTGTGGACGGTTCTTCCAAAATGCCCGACGATTTGATGGAGTCTTTGGAACCCTATGACTTTTCCCAGGCTGTGGATTTTCATACTGCCTATCTGGCCGGTTTTTTGGCAGACAAGTACGATGTGGACGCAAAGCAAAGTATGGAGCGAGCCAACGACCGTATCCGCAGAAGCACGCAGGACACCTTTGCTTCCACGGTGATCGGCTACAGCTCGGTAATCCCGGAACATACCGCTTTGCAGGTAAAAAACGGCACTGCCAAATATGCCCTGTTCCCGGTTTGGCTGCTGACCACCAAATGGAACGATCAGCTCTACACCTTTGCTATGAACGGCCAGACCGGTAAGTTTGCAGGCGACCTGCCTATGGACAAAAAAGCGTTCTTTCGTTGGCTTTTTGGCATGACTGCCGTTGCCACACCCATCATTCTGATTCTCGGCCGGGTGCTGGGATTTTTGTAAGGAGGTACCGGAATGTTAGCCATAACCCTTCCCTCTGTTGGAGCTGCGCTGGTGTGTCTTTTGATTGGATTTTTGATCGCCCTCATCGTCTGTTTTGTGCTGAAAGGACAACTGAAATCCGTCCGTTTCAAGCAATCCGCTTCGGACTATGTGCGCCACGACACCTTCACCGTCACCCGCGCCTACGATATTTTTCTGTACCGGAATGTGACCCGCACCCCCAAACCCCAACCGCAAAACAAAAAATAAAAGGAAGTGCCTTTTGGCACTTCCTTTTTCTTACTTTGCTGCGATCGCTTCGATCTCGCAGAGAACGCCCTTGGGCAGGGTCTTTACTGCCACGCAGCTGCGGGCAGGCTTGGACACAAAGTATTTTGCATAAACTTCATTGAAAGCAGCAAAATCTCCCATGTCTGCCAAAAAGCAAGTGGTCTTGAACACCTGTTCAAAGCCGACACCGGCCGCTTCCAGCACCGCGCCCACATTCTGGCAGCTGCGCTCGGTCTGGGCGGTAATACCCTCCGGCACTTCGCCTGTTGCAGGATCTACCGGGATCTGGCCGGAGGTGTAAACAAAGCCGTTTACCACATACCCCTGAGAGTAAGGGCCAATGGCGCCGGGTGCTTTCTCTGTTGCAATGATTTTCATAAAAATCCCCCTTTTTTCCTCTATTATACTGCATCGGTAAATTTCGTCAAGTCCTTGCGCGGCTTGACTTTCTGTGGTTTATGGTGTACTTTATGAGTAGAATTTATCATCATAGGAGGTACTGTTATGAATCTCAAGTATATCCACCCTGCTGATCAACTGGTCATGTTCATGCAGCGTATTTACGACAAGGGTATGACCACCACCTCCGGCGGTAATCTGTCCATTATGGACGACGATGGCAACATCTGGATCACTCCCGCCGGTGTGGACAAAGGCACCCTTAGCCGCCACGATATTATCTGCGTCAAGCCCGACGGCACCCAGGTAGGCCCCCACCGTCCTTCCTCTGAGCTGCCCTTCCATGCCGCTGTCTACAAGATGCGCCCTGACTTGAAGGCTGTGCTCCACGCGCACCCTCCGGCTCTGGTATCCTTTTCCATTGCCCGGAAGATTCCCGATCTGGACCTTCTGCCCTCTGTGCAGAAAATGTGTCCCGAGGTGAAGATCGCCGTGTATGCCGTTCCCGGCAGCGACCAGTTGGGTGAGAACATCGGCAAATGCTTTGCCGAAGGCTGTGACATCGTTCTGCTGGAAAACCACGGTGTCTGCATCGGCGCTGCAGATATGTACACCGCCTTCCAGCGTTTTGAGACTTTGGAGTACACTGCCAATCTGGAAATCCTGGCAAAGCGCATCGGCACGCCCAAGCGCCTGAATAAGGCTGACTATACTGTTTCCCAGACCACAAACCATTTGAAGCTGGACGACTTTATTCCCAGCTCCCACTCTGTGGAAGAACTGGCTGCCCGCCGGGATATGATCACTTTGATCCGCCGTTCCTACAAACAGGGTCTGTTCACCGCTACCCACGGTACTTACTCCGTCCGTCTTTCCGACGGCAGTTTCCTGATCACCCCCTACGGCATGGACCGCGCCTATCTGGAAGAGGAGCATCTGGTGCGTGTGAAGGCCGGTATGAAGGAAGTGGGCAAGGTTCCCTCCCGGGCCGTCACCTTGCATGACGAGATCTACAAGGCACACCCGGAAATCAATGCGGTGCTGCTGGCACACCCTGTCCACGCCATGGCCTTTGCGGTCACCGATACGGTCTTTGACCCCCGCACCATTCCCGAAAGCTATATCTTGCTGCGGGACGTAAAGCGTATGCCCTACGGTCAGAACTATACCCAGCCCAAGGAGACCGCCGCGTATTTTGGCGAGGTCACCCCGGCTGCCATGTTTGAAAACGATTGTGTCATTGTTACGGGTAGCAGCCTCTTGCAGGCTTTTGACCGCCTGGAGGTCATGGAGTCCACCGCCCATTCTATTATCAATGCCTCCGCTGTAGGCGACATCGTTCACATCTCCAAAGAAGAGATCGATGATCTGAAGGAAGCGTTCAATCTGAAGGATTAA
>JAFYPO010000011.1 GCA_017547505.1 Oscillospiraceae bacterium
GACAGCCTTGCCATCTACATCCGCCGCCACTTTCCAGAACTGACCGCTGTAGGTCTCACCCAGTTCAGCAACAGTCTTATTGGTTGCAAGATACCAGTGGCCGTTGTTGACCTTCTCAAAAGACAGGTCAACAGATTCCACTGCCATCCATAAACCATTCTTCTTTACAACCTCAAAATCTTTTGCAAAAACAAATGCATTTCGACCGGTTACCTGCGCTTTGCTGGGAGGGTTACCGGTAGGGATCAGTTGCGCCCCAGCTGTGATCTTAAAGCTTTCGATGGGAGTCACCGGGTTGCCGGTAGAGGGGTCCAGAATCACATGACCGTAAACAATGAGGTTGCCATCACCGTAATGCTGCAGCCATACATTGACAGCTTTGCCGTCTACCTCTGCAGGCACATAGAAAAATCCATCGTAGGCTGCGCCTAAATCATCCTCGGTTTTATCGGAACCGAAGTACCAGTGACCAGAATCATTTACTTGATTGAAGGTCAACTGAATATTTGCATCCTCAGCCCATACCTTCATGGGTACAAGCGCATAGGATACCAATAGTGCCAAACTCAGCATCAAAGAAAGGACGCGCTTATAAATGTTGTTATTCATAATTTTGCTCCTTTCCTGTTTTAGCCTAAGCCCCAAGACTCGTAAATAGTCTTCATAGAAATCTGTTCGGATGCCCTGGTAATGCCTAAGCGTTCACAATCGTTCTTAAGTGCAATTCGCTCATTTTGCAGTAGCACCTGATCCTCGTACTCCATGTAGTAAAGTTGCAGTGTCAAATAACGATACTGTACGCTTTCTGTTAAAATGCGATCATACAGCTTGGTGTAACGTTCCGGATCCGTCTTTGCCAAAGGCTTAATTGCCTCAAAAGCTTGATTGATTTGACCTAAGTAATGCTGTAACTGGTTGTATTTCCAGTAATCTGTTGTCTGAGGCTGGCTGCCAATCTTTGCTGTACTGAGAGGATCCTGCTTCATCAAGTAGGTCATATACTCTCTTTGCTCATTAAATAGAGCCTGCATGATGTCGCTTGCGGGTCCGTAATAGTTTACAAAGAAATCGTCCAACAGTTCACCCACATGCAATTCCGGGTTAGCACTCATTTTCAATCCTACATAACCCTTTACATGACCCCATGCAGAATAGTTATTGGCATAGTGCTCAGATTGGTCGATCAAGTAGAGCGTACCGATATCCCGCAGATACTGATAATTTTTCTTTACGATTTCAATAGTGTCTGCCATCAGCATACCGCCGTCACCCGTAAAGTACAGCGTGTACATCCAGACAAAGGGGTATTTGGTAACCGATGCCCAACCGGCAATCGTGCCTTGCAGGGAATAAGGATCCTTTAAGTCTGTGTCCACAATAGCTTTATCAAATGTATGTCCCGCAGGGGCAATCATAACGGAAGAATTATCGTTCAGTTTCACCGTCTCATCAATGGGTTCCCACTTTCCTTTGGACTCATTGAACTTTGCCGGTGCTTCAACAGTCGCATTATAAGCAAACATAACCAATCTGGTAGGCTGGACACCGGGTTTATTTTCCGCAAACCACGCATCCAATGCCGCCTGTACCTTATTGGTAAACTGCACCATAACCGCACCGTTAGTACCGTATTTTTCCTTCAGCGCGGCACATTCATCACAAGTACACCAACCGTGATTGTCCTGCTGACCGATCATCATAGCCGGCTGCGGAGCATCCTTCACCATGTCGATCAGATTTTTGATGTACTGCTCCATCATTTCCTCGTTGGAGTAGCACAGCTGTACAGGATAGGTTTTACCTGCCACCGATTCTGTCTCGGGGGAGTACCAATCCTTATATTTGTCAGAAGTAAAGTCATAGACATAGGGGTCTACTATGGTAAAGGAGTTATGGTTTACATTGCCTGTTACAAAAACTTCTTCACCGCCAATCAGCTGCATACGAGCACTTACACCTTTAATACGAATCTGATCACCATAGTTGGCATTACGCCAATCGAAAACCAACTGATACACCTTGTCAAAGGCAGGCATTTTTGCAGTCTTTACATCTGCCACATAGATTTCATCCCAGGCATATATCTCGTAGTCGACAACCTCGTCTAAAAACTCATAAACCGCATTGCGGCTACCCATGGAAGTATATCCCCTCAGGTAGCAGTCATCACCTACCAATTTGATCTGGTAGCCGTTTTGCTTGGTGGTTTCATAGGTAGGCATAATGCCCGCCTCATCGGCAGCCTTTACTGCACCGATGTATATGCATTTTCCATCTTTAGGTGCATCTTTTTCTGCCACAATCTCCAGTTTTGCGCCGGACGCCTTCTCCACAAACAGCTGCAGGTCCTCAGCACCGACGGTTTCGTATTCATCCGCCTCATCCGGAATGACGATCACATAATCGCTCTTGCCGTCTTTCAAAAAATCCACACTAGAGAGCGCAGTCTTCTGGGATTGGTTATAGGAAGTCTGCCGCAGATCTTCGGGAATCTGCACCGTGCCGGTCTCCTCTTCCTTTTCGCATCCGGAAAGGACGCCTGACAAAAGCACAAAGGAAAGGATTAGCACAACGATTCTTTTCGGTTTGCTCACAGTCATCCCTCCTTTGCATAAGTTTCTGCCATCAACCGAGTGATATTGCCGAATTCATCCATTGCAGTATAGGTAATAGTATAAATACCGGCTTCCTGCGGCGTAAATTTCTCCACTTCGCAGGTAATTGTGCCGTCCGGGTGTCTTACATTGATCCATGTAATACACCCCGCACCGCTGTTGTCGGTAACCGTAGCAACGGGGAACACATATTCCTGACCAACCGTTAACACCTTCACCGACTCCGCCAATTCCATTGCAGGCGCACCCTCATCAGCAACCGTCAATCGATAACCCATTGGCAGTGTCTGATTGGTGCCATCGCTGAGAACATAATTGACCTGATAGCTGCCATACTTATCCAGCTTGATCTTGTAATCCTTGCGACCGTCAACATTCTCCAGAAGAGTTCCTTCCGTGTCCCGCATAACTTCGCCATCGGGATTCTTCACAGAAACCTTCATGGTTACATCTGTTGCCAGCACATCGTAGGCGTCTACTTTAGGCAACTGGAATACGGAATTATACAGCACCTTTTTGGAGAACTGAGGCAGGCACAAAATCGGCTCAACATTATCTCTTTCAAACGCTGTTCCGAAACGCTGGCCATTCAGCGACTTCAAACAAAATACTGCGCCGGTTTTACCAGTCAATTCCAGTGTCAAATTCACCGCCAGACCGGGAAATCCTCTGAAGCTATCACCGCTTACAGTTTTCAAAACGGAAATGTTCGTGGTATCGCCATCGGTGATATTGCTGTCAGCAGCGGTATACATGATCTTGATATCCCGCTCATTTTCTTTAAACATGGAACCCTGAATCAAATATGCTAATTTATCATTGTTAATTTTCAGGGAACTGGCAGTATCGTTTATCTTTTCAAAGTTCATGCGCAGAGCACAATCCGGATCTTCGATGTCCGTAATTGTCACCGCAATTCTATCCAGACGCTGCTTTTTATCATTCTTAGCATTCCAGCCAACGGAAAATCCATCTGCCGCCAAAGGCTTATTAAAGGTGATCTTTGCGGTATCGCCGGTCATGGTAAATACCAATCCCTCCTCCTCCGCAGACACCTCTGCTCCCTCTAAGGTAAAATAACCGGTTTGATCAATTTTTCCGTTTTTTACATAGGGGTAGTTATCCGAAACTGTGTCCGCAATACATGGGATTATCACAGCCACAGCCAGCAAGGTTGCCAACAAAACAGTTAACATTTTTCTTTTCATTAGCCCTTGATACCTCCTGTCTGAATATTACCGACGATCTTCTTTCTAAAGAGAACAAACAATGTCAAGCTGGGGATCGCCAAAAGCAGTGCAGCAGCAAGCTGCATGGTTTCAATAGATCCCGGCAACTTGTTGAAATTCAAGAGTGCCAGAGAGAGCGTGGGATTATCCGGCATGAAGTACAACGGTGTGCCGTAATCAGACCAGAAACCGATAAAGGATAGCAAGAATGCAAGTGTCCAGGTTTTGGACACCATGGGTACCATGATCTTAGTGAAGATAGTAAAGTGTCCTGCACCGTCCATATACGCCGCCTCAAAATACTCTTTGGCCATAGACTTGAAATTGGCATGGTAGATTAGGGTATACATACCTAGGAAGTTAAATTTCAAAAACCACATGCCGGGGATGGTGTTATAAATGCCAAGGTTTTGTGTCATCTGGATTTCGGATGCAATGGTACCCACGATAGGCAGGGCCATGAGCACATAGACCAGATTGATCACAAACCGGCTGAAAGCATTGGGAAAACGGGCTGTGCAGTAACCCACAATCAAAGGACAAGTACTGGATGCAAACGCACAGCCAACAGAAAACAGAACAGAGTTGATCAGCAGTCCGACAAAGTAGAACTTTCCGGGCATGCCGTTATCCATGGTGACTGGGTAGTTAAACTCCGTAAAGATCTTCTTAAAGTTTTCCAGTGTGAAATCTTTCCAGGCAAAGATGTTGTCCACAAAGGAGCCCCAATCCCGGAAAGCACCGTTTACAGCGATGGTATAGGGGAATATCAAGCATACGGCATAGATTACAAGAAACACCATAATGACTTTTGCGCCTTTGGGTTCTTTGATTCTAGGACCTGTTCTTTGTTTTTTCATATGCCACGCCTCCTATCCCCAGTATTCTCATTGAAGGGATCATAGCGCCGCAGAAGAGCTCGAACGCTGAACACAATAACACAAGTCATAACCGTCAGCACCAAACCCAGTGCGGAGAAATAGGGATATCGCCGCTCCGCACCATCCTGGGTCACATACAAGGTAAAGTAATAACCCATGGTGGGCACTGCATTTCCGCCGGTCTGGGAGAAGGCATACATACCATGATCGCCGATCATCATACCTGCCAAGCCACCGACGATAAAAGTTGTCAGCAGAGGGAAGATCATAGGCAATGTAATATACCAAAACTCCTGCAGGATATTTGCGCCATCCAACTGAGCAGCTTCGGAAATTGCACTATCGATGCCACTCATGGCACTACTGTAAAACAAGAAGCTTCCTGCTAAAGAATAGAACACATTGTAACCGATCAACACAGGAAGTCGTGTATTGTTATTTACCAACAAACCCAACTCATCTGTTTTTCCTGTCAACAGTTCTATCAGCATCGGCCAGCCGCGGTCAGCCAGATAGTAGAAGCAAGTCACAGTAACCACACTAGAAATCATCGCTGGCAAAAACAGGATCAGCTTCAGTTGGTCTGCCCACTTCCACTTCTTATAAAAATAGAAAGAAATGAACAAAGATGTGGGCAAACTGATAACTGTAGTCAACAGGTGAAACAACACAGAATTCTGCAAAGAAAGCTGCACTTCTTTATCTGTCTGCAGATTCTCGAAAACATCTTTAAAGTTGTTCAGCGTCCATGTATAGTTCATGTCGGCATCGTATTCTTTAAATGCCAAGAGGATGTTATTGAAATTCACACCGATCCACATGATGCAAAACTGAATCACCGGGATCGCCATAAAGCACATGTAAAACACCATATCCTTGCGGCGCTGTGTTTCCATACGCAACGGCTTATTGGGATCTTTTTTCACGATTTTATGATACAACGCACATTTAGTATCATAGAGAAAGTCGCAAAGTCCTTCCCAAAGCCGGGATAGTAACTCTCTCATTTTAAATTCCTTCCTTCAGGAAATCATCCAATCACGGAACTATACTGACCCCAACGGAAATCCTTACGGTACTTGACGATACCGTTGTACAGATCTTCTGCATCATAGCGGTATTCCGAACCGTTCTTTTCTACCAAAACACTGCTGATGATCTCGTAGGGCAGCTGGTCATCCGCATACTTGGAACGCAGCCAACGGGCAACCCAGAAATCTGCGGGAGCGGAACGATACAAATCGCAATTGCTCAAGGCATCCACTGCAATGCTGGAATCGAAGTATGCCTTCATGCTCTTAGAGAAGGATGTGAGTTTTTCCTCATTCACTGGATATTCAAAGGGCTTGAAAATACCGGTGGTTTCAGTGAAATCTGCCAGCATAGCATCGGTATGTGCAAACTGCAGGAACTTGGTTGCTACTTCCACCTTCTCAGGTGCGATATTAGACTTAATAAAGCCGTAGGAGTACAGCACATTAACTGCCAGGGACTCACTGCCAACCATTTCTTCGGTAGCCTTAGGCAGTGCCATCCACTTATATTCCATGGTGGAATCGTACTTGGTCGCATTGCTGCCGTAGGTTTCACGGAAGGAAGCGATAGCTTCGTTTTCCCACCACACGCCGTCCAGCATAATCGCCACGTTCTTCTTGGTGCTGATAGTGGGGTTACGCACGAACTCCAGCTGGGACTGTGCAATCTTGAAAGAACCGGACAGGCAGTTGTTGGGATCGTAGTACTTGGTATTCTGCATCAATCTCTGTGCAAAAGAAAGTGCATGAACCAAGCCGGGCTGGCGAGCCAGCTCATAGCCATTTTCGGGAGTGATCTCCACTTCTTCGGTCTCATAAGTCATATTATCCCAATCGATGGTGCCTTCCTTGACCAAGGTTGCTGTACCGTTAAAGTCAAAATTCAGACGGACATCCTCATAGCCCATCACATCTGCTGCCATCTGACCAATGAGCCAAGAGAAATAGTCACCGCTGGCGCCTGCCATCTGAAAGGGAGTACAGTTATCCTTCTCAATTCGCTCCAACAGAGTGAAGAACTCATCGTAAGTACGGGGTAGACCATCATCATAAGTACCGGGCTTGCCGTCGGGGCCGGTGCCCAGGTTACCCTTGGCATCGGTAAAGTTGCCATTTGCATCATAGTACCAGCTATTCTGGTTGAACAAGGTTGCATTATAAACCATGCCGTAGCCGCTACGCCAGTAGGGTACAGCATACAGTTTGCCATCCATAGTCAACTGATCCAGGGTATCCTTGCTCATTTTCTGTGTTACGCTCTTATCTTCACCGAACTCGGTCAAAGGCGAATTCATTGCTTCAGTAATGTCATACAGCAGGCCCTTTTCTACAAACTGATTGTAGTATGCGCCCTCAGTAAAGAACACCTCGTCCTTAATTTCTGAAGTACCAATGATATCAATCAGAGTTTCACCCAGCATGGTAGTACGGTTCTTGGAACCAATAACCACCTGTACGCCGGTCTTGCCTTCTTCAAAGGAATAGTCCTTGTACTTTTCTTCGAAAGCTGCAATCAGTCTTTCCATCCACTCGGTACCAATACCGCCGTCAGACATACCCACGATCAACTGGGTCTTATTTTCTTCCAGTTCAACATCGGCAACAGGGCCACAGCCGATCATAGAGATCAGCAGTGCTGCTGCGAGAATTAAAGCAAATAACTTTTTCATAACATACTCCTTTTCCGAAGGTAGTTTATTTTTCTGTCAGGGTCACAACGCCGTCTTTGACCTGAATCTCATAGCTAGCTGCAAAGCGAATCTCGCCGCCGTTTTTTAGTGTACCTCCACTGGAAGCCCGACTTAGCGTAAACACAGTTTCCTTAGGCAGCACGATGGTTATGTTCTTGGTCTTCCATTTGGAGACGCTGATCCAGAAGCCACCGTCATTGGCAATGATAATCGTCAACTCCTGTTCTTTACCATCAACCAACACCTTACCGATTGCTTTTGCCCACAAAGCACTGCCACTTCCTGCGCCCATCTTGAACCAGCTGGTTCCTTCCAGAGCGACCTTCGTGGAATCGGATACAAAGAAGGGAATCTCATTGTCAGTACTCCAGTTTTGGTAGTCTGTCAGCTGCGCTGTTATCTTTTCTTTGGGGTCTGCCTCAAAGACAACTTTTACCTTTCCCTTATTCACTTGAATCTCATAGGTATGACCAAAGCGGAGTGTGCCGCCGTTTTTCAGTGTTCCGCCACCGTTGCCTACCTGATACAAGGTATACACATTATCCTTTGGCAGCGTAATGGTCATGGTTTTTTCTTGCCAACCCGGCAGATCGCCGATAATCAATTCATACGTAGAGGTAACGGTAATGTCCGCTTTCCTGGACTTACCATCTACCAAAATAGTGCCAGATAGTTTAGTCCACTTATCATAACCGCTAGTATCCTTGGTGCTGAACCAACTTGTGCCATCCAGCTGATCCTTGGTCTCCTGGGTCAAAGTAAAGGGAATGAACCGATCTCCCCAACCAGCAAAGCCGCCCAGATATGCGGTTACCTGCTCCTTTTCCGGAACCTCTGTGCCCATCACCAGCTCGCCTTCATGGCGGATGCTGATGATTTCCACCATTTCACCCACGTTGAAGTCATGCATATTAAGGGTAACCACGCCGTGTCGAGTAACTTCCGTTACAAAGAGATTGAACGTATATAATTCATCCGCGGTAGGTAATGTATCATAGCTTTCGGGATAGTCTTCCACCGCTGCATCGGTCAACCAGATAGGTGTTTTGCTATCGGGAACAATGCGTCGACCCCACTGGCCCTTACCTTTTAGGGAATTTCCTTCCAGGTCACTAATGCGGCAAGTAACCTCCAACGATACATTTACATATCTAGGCACACCGGTCAATGTGGTAGTCACATCAAACTGTTCTTCCCAAAGTCCCTTTGCAACAAAAACACCGTTTTCTTTAGGAATTTCCACCGCCTTAATACTGTTAATGATAAACATCTCATCTTTGGAAAAATCCAGGAATGTGAGCGTAAACTTGCCATTCTTCACATCCACGGTATGGCGCATATTTGCCTTTTCCGTAGGCAGAGGAATTTTCTGTGCTGGGAATGTTCCACCAATATCCCACTCATTCAGCCAGAAGTAGGGGCCTTTTTCAATACGGTTATGGTCTACGATACGACGACCCCATTGGCCATTGTCATATACCGGACCGCCATCAGTCTTGCACAGATAGTAAGAAATATCTACAATATGCTGTCCGTCGGGCAGATTAGTATTCAATGTCAGATTGAATATCTTGTTGTCTATTCCAGGCTCGTTGTAGTAGTGACCATCAGCCTGATAGACTGCTATAGCATTCTTGACCGCTTTATCTACATCCAGTTTCTCCACCTCAGGCTCAACATTAGGCACACCACCGGCTTTGTTCAGAATGGACTTACCCTGGAACTTAGCATCCACAATGACGACCATCTCATTCTTGTTGAATTCGTAGAAAGGAATATAGGCATTGCCATGGCGGTTAACGTCAATGGCGATTGTTCTCTTAATAGCCTCATCAGAAGCAGGGATGGTATTCGCCGCATCTGGCCAGCTGTCGTTGGGAGGTGTTTCGCAGAACCAGAACAGCCGATTCTTCTTATCGAAAATTCGACGACCCCAGCCTCCGTTACCCTGCACACTACGGCCCTTGCTGTCCATCACATACATGGTAAGTTCCAAATCCCATACACCCTGGGTTAGGGTCGTGCCGAACTCAAACATCTCCAATGTCGCACCGCCTGCAGTGTACACACAGCGGTATTGCGCCAGTTTGGTCATATCGAACACACGATCCGTAGAATACTGGAAATAATCCTGGCTGGTCAGCAGCACCTGATTTCCGGAAGATGAACCATGGGCTGTTACCTGGATCAATTGCTCAAAGGTATCGGTAATTTCTACCCAGAAAACACCGTTGCTGTCTGCCTGTGCAGTCTGCATAGCTGCTCCGTCATAGGCATGGTAGGAGTGACCGGATGCACCTTCCACAGCTTCCCATGTAAAATACAGCTTTCCGTCTTTCTCCTGAACACTGATGACCGGTTTGCTCAGCATCTGGACAGAAATATCCATTGTGCCCACAATGCTGCGCCCACCTTCTGTAGTTACCGCAGTAACCAAAGCAGAAAATTCTCCCACATATTCGCATTCATCCACAATGCTGTATGCATTCTGTTGAACTTGTGTTGCACCACTGCCAAGGTCTACCTCATAATAAGAAGCATCTTCTACAGCATCCCAGCACAAAACACCGTTCTCCAGCCGTAAAGTATCGGTTGGCACCTGTTCGGTTTCTCTGTCACAGCCTGCCATGCACATCAGCATAGCTGCCACAGCCAAAACCAAGGCAATTGCTTTTTTCATAATGACCTCCTGCTGTTTTCTGAATTTTGACCAGATATACATCACTTTATGTCAAAGGTTGATATAACGCAAAATACAATTAAATATACAGATAAAGAATACCATGTTTATACAACATCTGTCAATGGGGAAAAACCCTTTTTTATACTTCATTCCCCTGTCAAAAATAGGAAAACGACCATCCAAAAGGACGGTCGTTTTCAATCTCTCACAGCATTACAGTACTGCAAGAAACTGCATTAATTTGTTGGCAATTCGCACATGTCCTGCATCATTGGGATGAACTGTATCTGCAAAATACAGATCTCTCTGCGCCGGTACCAAAGGCTGGATGCCGGCAGTGGCAAACAGATCAAGCACCGGCAGTGAATAAAACTCCGCCACCTCCCGGATTGCCTGCACATAGGTTCTCAATTCCAGCACCTGCTCCGGCTCCAACACCCGTTGCAGAGGCGTCATGATTACAATGGGTTTATCGGGGTACTTTTCGATCAGGCTGGAGAAGATCGTGTGGCAAGCACCGTAAAAAGTCCAGACTGTCCGGTCTTCCATTTCTCCCAAAGGAGCATCCCCGTGATCAAAGTCATTTGTGCCACCAAAGACCACAATCACATCTGCATCCGGATCCATTTCCTCCACACGGGAGCAAAAATCCATATCGAATCGAGGATTTTCTGAAGGTGTTTTCTGCCGGGCAAACCGGGTGCCGCTGATACCGTAATTGCAGGTCTCTGCACCGGTCAACTTTGCGAACAAACCCACATAGGCAGTTTCCGGAGAGGTCGCACCTACGCCCTCGGTAATACTATCACCTAAAAAATTTATCTTTTTTCCTTGCAGTTCCATATCCTCACCTCATAATATTTTAAGATAACCCTGAACAATTTTCTTGTCAATGGAAGGAGAAATCCACATTCCAGGGTATCTACCCTCAAAAACAAGCGAATACAAAACGGCCGGCCCAAGGGGCCGGCCATTTCATTTTGCACATTACCCGTCTGTGCTTGGGTTAATCAGTTTTACAGAATATCCAAGCCGAAGTCGTCGTCTTCGATACTGGCACCGGGCTCATTTGCGCCGTAGACGCTGATGTCCAGTAGCAACTCGTTCTGCACAAGTTCATTGTCGGTCGCCAAGCGCTCCACGGGAGCAAAGCAGATCACGTTCAGTTCGGGAGAAATATACAGTTCCTTCATTGTGCGTTCCTCCTTAGTTGCCGTTCTTCTTTGCCAGAGCCAATGCCATGTTGGTCAGGTTCCAGCCGTTCTGCGTCATAGCGCCCTCCCAAGCTTCATAGAAACTCACAGCCTTCGCTGCATTTTCGGACAGTTCGCCAGTGCCTTCCGCGTAAGCCTTTACAGAAGCATCCAGTGCCTGCATCACGGTCTTCAGACTGTAGTTCACATCCGCAACATTTTCCATCATAACCACGATATCCTCGTTGCCAACCTTGGTCTTCACATAAGCGTTAGCATGGATCTCCTTTCCACCGCGGCTGGAATTCTCGATATCGGAAGAGCCGTCGTTCTTCATGATGTTGTTAATAATGCAGGATGTGCCGGTGGATGCGAAGTTGGCGCCGGTAGGTGCGGTAAAGCTGGTCCAGCGAGTATCCTCGTCGGCAGCAAAGTTTGTTCCGGGTTTATCCACAAGACTCAATGCTACGCCGTAGGTTGCACCCAGGTCAGCAACATTTCGGTTGAAGATTACCTCAGTCACATAATACAGACCTGCGGTGCCGGGACGGACATTAATTCTCTTCACCTTCACGCGGACTGCGTTTGCTGTGTAGTAATCGCTGTTTCCGTCAGAACCGGGAATTGCCACATAGGAAATCCCGTCCTTCTTGGTAACAGTCTGTGCCACGGAAATATTGCCGTAGATCTTGCCGCCCAGTTCACCTTCTTTAGTAGCGGAGTCGGTAAGGGTCACGTTAGAAGCATTGACAGTTGCATCATTACCGTTCATTTCCAAAGTAATGGGGCAATTGGCAGTAATGGTCGCACCGTCGGCTGCCAGCACCAGCTGACCATCCAACTCACCACCGTCACTCACAATGGTAAAGGTTGCACCTGCGCCCAGAGTTGCGATCGTCTCGCCGGACAGGGTGCTGCTGCCCACATCGATGGTCAGCGCCTTATTTTCCAGAGCGATGGCTTGGGTAAGGGTCACATTCTTTGCCAGAGAAACTTTGCCGATCTTTGC
>JAFYPO010000096.1 GCA_017547505.1 Oscillospiraceae bacterium
GCAAAGCCGTTGCAGCTGACCCTCCGACATACCGCCGCCCCGCTCCTTCACAGGCGTCTGCAAGCCCATAGGCAGCTGAGAAACAAATTCTGTTGCACAGGCCATGTCCAATGCTTTTTGCAGCATTTCGTCTGTGGCGTCTGGGCGAATCAGCTTGAGATTTTCTTCAATGGTGCCGGAAAACAGCGTGTTGCCCTGCGGTACATAGGAGAACAGACACCGGGTAGCGGGACCGACAGGGATCGTATCCGCATTACCTACCAACTGCAAAGTGCCACCTTTGGGTTGCACAATGCCTAAAAACAGTCTTAACAAGGTGGTTTTTCCTTCACCGGAAGGACCGGTCAGGGCAATGATCTGTCCGCTTTCTGCGGAAAATTCCACATGAGACAGCACCTGCGTGCCATCTTCATAACAGTAGGAAAGATCTTGTGCCTGTATGGAAAAACCGTCCGCAGCCGCCTGTGTAAACCAATGCTTTGTTTCCAGCGGGTCGCCGGGGTCCTCCTGAGGCAGCTGGGTGATGGCTATGATACGACCGGCTGCGGTGGCGGCGTTGATAGCGCTGGGGATCATGCCCGCCAGAGCGGAGAAGGTAGCGCCGAGACTACCGGACAGCTGCAAAAACAGTGTGACCGTGCCGTAGGTGATATGGCCCGACCAAAGACGGTAAACACTCCATGCAAAGCAAACCAGCGCCACCACGGTACCGACCAGGGACATCACAGTATTTTTCCGAATGGAGAACCGGTTGTAGTCTAAAGAAGCCTCCCGGTACTGGGAAAGAATTTGCTGATGCTTTTGTGTATAGGTGTTTGTGCGGTCAAAGGCTTTGATGATCTGGATATTCTGGAAGGATTCTGTGTTGAATACAGTCATATCGCTGCTCAACTGCCGCATCTTTTTGTTGTGATGGCGCATCATGCGCATCACGTAACGGCTCATAAGTAATGTGACAGGCGCGGTGAGCAGCGCCAGAAATGCCAGGGTCTTGTCGAAATAGAGGATTACGCAAAAGGTACCGATAAACTGCAACAGCCGGGTAAACAGATCGGGGATCCACCCCAAAACGCTGGCGGACACCGTGGAAACATCACCGCCCACCCGGGTCAACAGGTCGCCGGAGTGATAGGCAGAAAGGGACTCCCAGTCTGTTTTTAAGAGGGTGTTGTAGACCTGAGCGGTAATTTTTTGATTTACCTCGATACTGATCTTGGTGCTGATGCGGCTGGAAACGGCGCGGATAATAATTTGAGACAGCTGCATCAGAACAAAAAAGATCAGGGCAATTATGATGCTGTGGCTGTCGTAGCCAGTAACCGCATCGATAATATATTTACTTAGGATACTGCCGGCCAGACTCATGACCGTACCCAAAACGCCCATCATCAGATACCAGAGGATCTGCCGTTTGTATTGCCAGCTGCAGCGGATCAGCCAGCGGTACTCCTCCAGCATTTCCCGGAGCGTTTCGGATTTCAGTTTTTGCAGAAACTGTTTCATACAAAAATGCCTCGCAAGTTGTTTTATGCCACTACCTTACCACAAATAGGGTAAAATGTCACTATTTTCTCTCGGAATTCTACAGAATTCCCCCAAAAAGCCTGTTTTATCCTTTGCCGGGGCGGTTGTTTATCTCTTCTCCATCAGCTTGCCGCAGCAGCGGGGGATTACCTGTCCGGCCTCCAGATGGAGTACCTTGTGGCAAATGGGACAGTATACATCACAGGCTTCTTTCGCTTTCTCCACCTGGATTAAACCGCTTTTCAGTTCCATGGGAATACCTCCTGTAAAAGGAATCGAATGTGCAACTATTATACACCCTGCAAGGCGCTGCAAGCAAGAGGGAATTATGTCCTGTTTATATCCCGTAAACGCCCTTATAACAGGATATTGTACGGGAAGTGCCGGCGTTGGATCACTATGCAACTCTTTTTTTTGACTGTAGACGCCGGGTGCGCAGTTAAGAAAAGAAAGTGTTTCATGTTTGTTGATTTTTTAGGGAGAATTTGTTAAAATGTGCTTATCAAATCATGAGGTGATGTTATGCATAAAGACCTTGCAGCGCAGTACCGAGCCTATTACACGGCCTATATCAGTGAGATCGAGCGGCTAACCGCAATTTGCGGCGCATACGCCATCGACTCGGTTATGGGTAAAGAGTGGTTTGCGAAATTCAAAGAACAGGAGGTAGCCTTGGAATTTAAGCTGGCTACTGTAAAGGTTGACCAGAAGACCATTTTCAATAATGATTTCCAGGGCATCGTTAAGATCTTCCGATTCCGGGAAGAAGAGGGAGATGTGCGAAATTATCTCAAGTCCCCCGTGCTGATCACCCCGGTGTTTGACGCCTTCAACCTGCCCCGGAAGGAGCGGGGAAGAAGCGTATTTTCTGCCATTTGCGACACCCTGATCGCAAATCGCAACCTTGTCCACCACCTTGGCCTGGATGCTGCCAACACGGAAAATGCATATGAGCTGAAGGGCAACATTTATTTTCTGAAGAAAGCAATTATTGATTGCGTGACATTCCTTCAGTATTTCAAGGATGTAACCGACCCCAAGGGCCGACCCTATATTGATCTGGTTTATCAAAAGATCGAAGAACTGGAGAAGACTTGCAATATTGTGCGTTATCACACCCTTGCGGTGATCAAGAACGAAGACCTGAAGATTACACCGGAAAAGTTTGCGGAGATTTGTCAGGATCTTTACATAACCACCGCCGTGATCAAAGGAATCTATTACTTTGAAACCAATGATTACGAATCCGACCTGCGGGCCATTAAAACGGTTCTCAAGAGCAAATCCAATGTGCCGGTGAAAAAGAGCCGCTGGCCGGCCGTTGTGTTGGCCTTGTCTGCGGTGCTGGTAGTTGTTCTTGTGGTGATTGCGCTTTTGACCGGTGCAGGAAATACATCCGGCAGCGGTGACTTTGCGCCGGGCAATTCTGCAAATATTTCCGCCGATAACGGATCCCAGTTGGACCCGGAGGAGGATACCACAGCACAGTCCACTACAGAACCAACTGCCACTACAGAACCTTCCACAACCACGGCGCCTGCGGTGGTGAAAATCAGTGGCAGCGCCACCCATGACGGCCTTGTGTTCACCGTCAATCAAAAGCTGTCGAACCGCTTTGTGATCAAGGTAAATAACAGCGATGAATGCGACTACGCCTTTGGCTGGGTATCTCCTGCGGAGGTGGTAATCGAAACCACCACTTCCACCTACTTTGGAAAAGTGGACGGTTATGGCAACGTGAAGATCATGGCAGGCAGCTCCGGTCAGCTTGTGGTGAATATCGAAGAGGATATCGAAGGGGAGATCGAATCCATCACGCTTCAGAATATCAACGCCCTGAGCAAAAACGGCTTGCCGATCAACGGCAGCCAAAACGGCGCTGTGGTAGATATTCTCATCTCCTATGTGCAGTAAATAACGCCTAAAAAGACCACCCATCGGGTGGTCTTTTTTCTTGCAAGCCACACGGAAACAGAACTAAAACAATGGCGGTATCCTCTGCAGGCAGTATATTTCCGGGAAAAACTGGCGAAATAAGCACATTACAGGGTAGAGGGATGTGCTTGTACGAGAAGGACAAACAAGGTTTTTCCTCGGGTAAGAGGGAATTATGTCCTGTTTATATCCCATTTGCCTTGTTATACTGGAGTTATGTCTAAAAGGAGGAATGACTATGGTGTGGGATCCTGTTTCCCGGCATATATGTAAGTTGTTTGAGGAAAGCCGGAACAGCGGTCAAGTGACTCTCGTACGCGGGGAGGAAACGCAGCAGTATTTTGTGGAATGGGAAGAACAGGATCTGTCAATCTTTTTGCAAAGATGCCAAAAGCTCCTGGAGCAACTCACTCTGATCGCTGAGCATTACTACGCATGCAAAGATGGAAAAATGGTGGTAACGGCGCAGGCTCCCAGAGAATTGGGGGAGATTGGAAGATGTTATGTGCAATCCTCCGATGACGGCGGTCTGAATCGCGAAACACTTGCTCGAATCTGGAAAAAGATTTTGCAAAATGAACCGCTGATGCCGGAAGAAACGGTTTTGCATGAACTGTCTGATCTGGTCTTTCGACAGGACGCTCTGCGGCGTTTGCCGTATAAAAAACGAATGCCAATTCAGCTGCAAGCCAGCGCGCAGAACTATGTGAATCATAAGTATTTTGCGTTTGAGGAGGAAGATTTACAGCATGCGGCATGTTGTCTGGCAGAGGAACTGCTGCTGTATCACCATGCCAGACCCTTCCATATCTGCCGCCGCTGCGGCCGACTGTTCTATGGGGAGGAAAATGCCACCAATTGTCCGGACTGCGGCTATAGACTCAGGAAGGGTGTGGATTTTTAATCCGGCATGCTCTTTGCGGAATAAAAGCGCATATTTTTAGCAGAAACTGGGAAAATAAGCCTATCATGGAAAAGGCGGGAGTGAGTTTTTGCAAGATGGCGTCTGTTTGGGAAAAAGAGGTGCAGCTGCCCCGATTTGCCCCTTTGGAAGGGGATCTTCGGACCGATGTGCTGGTGGTAGGCGGTGGTTTGGCGGGGCTTCTGTGCGCCTATGAGCTGACCCGGGCGGGGGTGGATTGCACCCTTATAGAGCAAAACCGGCTGTTTTCCGGTGTCAGCGGTCGCACCACCGCAAAGCTTACGGCACAGCACGGACTAATCTACCAAAAGCTGCTGCGCAAGTTCGGTCCGGAACGGGCAAAGCGGTACTTTCAGGCCAACCGGGAAGCGGTGGAAAATTTGGGAGAACTGGCAAAAAAGGCAGATTGCGACTTCAGCGCGCAGAGCAGTTATCTTTATACCACCGGCAGCTTGCAGGAACTGGCGCAGGAAACAGAGGCCTGTGAAAAGTTACAGATCCCCTATATTTGGAAGGACGAATTGCCGTTGCCCTTTCCGGTGGCGGGGGCGTTGGGCATGGCAAATCAGGGTCAGTTTCACCCTTTGAAGCTGGCGGCATGCCTTGCCAGGGATCTGAAGATCTTTGAGAACACAAAAGCCTTGGCATTTCTGGGAAATCGGGTACAAACCCAAAAGGGAACGATTACCGCCCGCAGGATCATTATCGCCACGCATTTTCCGCTTCTGAACAAGCATGGATCGTATTTTCTGAAGCTGTACCAGCAGCATTCCTATGTGATCGCTCTGGAAAATGCGGGGGCGTTGGAGGGTATGTATCTGGATTGCGGAGAAAATGGCCTGTCCTTGCGAAGTGCAGGGAAAGTGCTGCTGCTGGGCGGCGGCGGACACCGCACCGGCAAACCGGGTCTTGGGTGGAAAGTGCCGGAAACGGCAAGGGAAAAGTATTATCCACAAGCTGTTGTTGCGACCCGCTGGGCAACCCAGGATTGCATGAC
>JAFYPO010000097.1 GCA_017547505.1 Oscillospiraceae bacterium
CAGGTTTTCCGTTGTGGATATACCGGCCTTCAAGTCATCGGCAAGGGCAAGGGGCAGTGCAGCGGAACAGAGACGTTTCCTTACGGCAATTCTCGGTCCGTGGGGTGCCCGCTCCTTTGCTTTGAGTACCACAAGACACAGAAGAGTCATACACCCACCGAGACCGCTGCCAAAGATCAAACATCTAGCAGCTCTTACAGGATTATTTCCTGCCCAAAGCACCAGCAGAAGCATGGTAATACAAATGGAGAGAATCTGTTCAGCCACTTCCACCAAAGCCAATGTACCAATTCTGTTGGCGGCGGTGAAATACCCCGTCATGACACCGCAAAGGCAGAAAACCGGCAGAAAACCGGCATACAAACGAACGGCAGAGACTGTTGCCGGTTCACCGATCCAGAATCTTGCAATATAAGGAGCTGACAGGCATACTCCGCCTGCGATAATACCGCTGCACAGAATGCTGTAGAGGAAGCTTCCGGACAGTACCCAGGAAATATTGTTGGCGCGCTTTTTTCCAAGTTCCTCTGCGGTAAGATACATAGTGGCGGTTCGCACACCGGCCATTCCCGCTGTCATTGCCAAAGCTCCCACGGACATGACCAGTTGCACAAGTCCGATCCCAGCTGCTCCGATCCTGCCTGATACAAATACCTGAAAAGAGGTGGACACAAAGCGCAGCAGCAGATTGACACCGGTAAGGAGAATAGCACTGTAAAATATGGGCATCTTTCTGGGCAAAAAATCACCCCCTTGTCCTAGAATATGTGGACAAGGGGGATTTAGACCTTATTGACCTGTAACCTCTTTACACAAGTGGGACAGGGGACACCGGACACAATCCGGTTTTCTTGCGGTGCAAATATCTCTGCCGAACAGTACGATTCGATGACAGAAATCACTGCTCTCCTCAGGGGGCAGGACGGCGCGCAGCTGCCGTTCCACCTTCTCCGGCTCTTTCCCTTGAGAAAGCCCTAAACGTCCGCAGATGCGAATGCAGTGGGTGTCACATACCACACTGCCGGGAGTGCCGTAAATATCACCCAACAGCAGATTTGCTGTCTTTCTGCCAACACCGGGCAGCTGCAAAAGTTCTTCCATAGTGCCGGGGACTTTTCTGTCATACTTCTCAATCAACATCTGACAGGCCAGCACAATATCCTTTGCTTTCTGACGGTAAAAACCGCAGGAGTGTATGTATCGCTCCACGTCAGCAACATCAGCGTGCGCCATTGCCTCCAATGTTGGGTATGCGGCAAAGAGCGCGGGTGTGATCATGTTGACTCGCGCGTCGGTGCATTGGGCAGACAGCCGAACAGCGATCATCAGTTCGTAATCCTTTTCGTACTGCAGCGCGCACAGCGCGTCGGGATATTGTTCTTTCAACAATTCAATAATAGCATTTACTTTCTCTTTCATTGTCGTGCCTCCGTATGTTCTACATCTATAGTAGCACAGAATACGGAGAAAGAAAAGAGGTTTCCTATTCCTCCTCCGGGAGAAATTCGGCAGTTAAGGCAGAAATTTCATAAGCGGTTTTTTCCACAGGACCGTCCTCTGTGATCTTTGTATAAACGCGGCTTTGTAACCTTCCGTAGATCCGGATACGGTCACTGGTATGGCAAAGGGAAATTTCCTGAGCGGTACGACCCCAAAGAATACAGGGCAGATAATCCGCTCGATGGAAGAGCCTGGGTACTGCAAGCATGACATCGCAGATCTCCCGACCCAATGGCGTACGGCGGTAAACCGGTTCTTTACACAGCGGTCCTTCCAGCATCACATCATTGATGGGGTCGCCGTCCTCCACTGTAACTGCAGAAGCAAATATAAAGATGACCAATCTGCGTCTGCCGTCACACTTTTCGTTGTGGGAACGGATCTGTCCCGTTACACATATCATTTCTCCACCACAGGGATCGAGGGGAAAGATCAACGAGTCCTCCGCAATTACCGGAAGGCTGTCCACGACTCCGGACAGGCGGGGGACTTGCAGGACAAACCGATAGAATCTTCGTCCGTGGTTTTCGTGGGAAAACTGGGGAAGGGCCTCTAAACTGCCCCTTACTGTGATCGTGTTGTTTGCGTGTTCCATAGTACCACCTCAATTACAGATGTATAAAACATCTTATGCACTAAGGAACAAAACAGAACACGAGGTATCCGGGTGGATACCTCGTGTAATTGGATTATCTTTTCTTCTTCTGGGGTGGCTTTTTGCCTTTGGCGGTTGGTTTTACCGGAGGACGTTTGGGCAACGGTTTTTGGTTGCCGGATCTGGGAGGCACGGCCCGAATCAGGCACTTGTGAGAAGAACCGATCAAATCCTCTCTGTGTGCTTTTAGCAGTACTTCCCGCACCAGATAATAGTTTTTGGGATTGCGATACTGAATCAGCGCCCGCTGCATTGCCTTCTCATGGGGGTCAGTAGGCACGTAGACCCGATCCATTGTCCTGGGGTCCAGACCGGTATAGTACATGACAGAGGAAAGGGTAGAGGGGGTAGGATAGAAATCCTGTACTTGTTCCGGATTGTACCCCATATCCCGAATGTACTCTGCCAGCTCAATAGCTTCTTTTAAGGTAGAGCCGGGGTGACTGGACATTAGATAAGGCACCAGGAACTGGTTCATGCCATATTGCTTGTTTAGGGCGAAATACTTATCCACGAACCGATTGTAGACAGCGTTCCTAGGTTTACCCATGCGAGCAAGAACCGCATCGGAAACATGCTCCGGCGCAACCTTCAGCTGACCGGAAATATGGAACTGCACTAACTCCTTGAAGAAAGTATCCTTCTTATCAGCCAGCAGGTAGTCAAAACGAATACCGCTTCGCACAAAGACTTTCTTCACACCGGGTATTTTCCGCAGTTTCCGCAGCAGCGCCACATAATCGGAGTGATCGGCCTTCATGTTTTTACATGGGGTGGGGTGGAGACACTGTCTGCCACCGCAAGCACCTTTGGTCAGTTGCTTGTCGCAAGCCGGGTGGCGGAAGTTGGCGGTAGGTCCGCCCACATCATGAATGTAACCCTTAAAATCCGGGTCTTTTACCATGATCTCTGCTTCTTTAATAATAGATTCATGGCTTCTTGTCTGGATAATGCGACCCTGGTGGAATGTAAGGGCGCAGAAAGAACAAGCACCGAAACAGCCGCGGTTGCTTACCAGACTGAATTTTACCTCCTCAATGGCAGGAACACCGCCGGCCTTTGCGTAACTGGGGTGCCAGGTACGCATATAAGGAAGATCGTAAACCGCGTCCATTTCCTCTGTGGTCAGAGGCTTCTGGGGAGGATTTTGAACAATGAACTCTTTGCCGTAAGGTTCAGCCAAACGTTTGGCAGTAAAAGGGTCACAGTTGCCGTACTGCACCTTAAAGCTCTCGGCATATGCCTTCTTATTCTTCTTCAGTTCGTCATAAG
>JAFYPO010000098.1 GCA_017547505.1 Oscillospiraceae bacterium
ACTGACCTCCAAAACTTTAACATAAAAATGTGAATAAATCTACATACAGCGCACGGTGCAAGGTTATCCTTCTTACAAACGAAGAATTTGCCTGCGGGGCGTCCGGGAGGCCGCCCCCTACAATTATGATTAACCCCAGAGTGCAGACAGCATAGGAATGACCTGCTTCTTGCGGCTCATGATCTTGGGCAGGAACAGACAGTTGCCTCTGGGCTGAATGCCGAAGGCCTGGGAAATGGTTTCGTCGTTGCCCAGGTAGATCAGCTGGGTGCCTTCCAACAGCACGTCAGTAAGCATCAAGATCATCATGGAGAAGCCCTTTTCCTTGGTCAAGCGCTCCATAATGGCAAGGAACTCGTCCTTACGCTCCAGCATAGCGGGGCTGTCCATACAGGTGATCTGGGCAACGCCCAGGTCATAGCCGGCGATGTGGAACTCCTTGAAGTCGGACATAAACAGCTCTTCTGTGGATTTATTACCCAAAGAAGCGGAGAAGATATCGCGACCCAGCTCTTCCAAAGAGACATTGGCGATTCTTGCCATTCTCTCGGCGGTACGGCGATCCCGATCGGTGCAGGTGGGGGATTTAAACATAACCGTATCGGAGATAATGGCGGCGGCCATCATACCGGCCATCTTCTCGGAGGGCATAAGACCCCGATCCTGGAACATGCCGGCAATAATGGTATTGGTAGAACCCACCGGCTCGTTACGCACATAAATGGGATTGTTGGTCTGGATATCTGCCAAACGATGATGGTCGATGATCTCCAGAATATCCGCCTCTTCCAGACCGGGAACGGACTGGGAAGCTTCGTTGTGGTCCACCAGGACGACCCGCTTTCTTCTGGGACGGAGCAGGTGATACCGGGTCAGCATACCCACGACTTTTTCCTCTTCGTCCAAAATGGG
The DNA here is from genome assembly GCA_017547505.1 of Oscillospiraceae bacterium. Classification (GTDB taxonomy): domain Bacteria; phylum Bacillota; class Clostridia; order Oscillospirales; family Oscillospiraceae; genus Faecousia. Next base: position 913 of record JAFYPO010000098.1, read on the forward strand.
ATAGCAGGAGTCGCGGAATTCCAGAACCCGCTCACGCACATCGTCCAAACGGTCATTAAGATGGAAACAGACGATGCCTTCGGTACGGCAGATGTTGCCGATGGCGGCAGCCTGGAACAGAAGGCGCACGGCGCGGTAAGCGTCCAGGGGGGTGGTGATTACGCAGGTCTTGGTAGGCAGATTCCGCAGCTCCTCCGGCATCTCTGTCTGGCAAAGGACCACGCAGTTCACATTCAATTCCAACGCTCTTTTCAGAATATCCGGCTGATCGCCGCAGAGAACAACGGAGTTGGAAGACTGGAACAGCAGATTTTCCCGATTCTGGGGCAGAGCGATGCAGATCTCGCCGCCGATAAAGTCGGTGCTTTCGCCGGCATCGTTGAGAACCTTACCATCCAGCACAGACAGCACGTTGAACAGAGGCACCTGTTCCAGATAGGCGGAGTTGATAGCGGCCATATTATAGCCGGCAACATTCTCTCGGGACAGAAGACCGTACAGAGTACCGTCCTCGTTGGCAACGGGAACGGAGGACAGGTGCTTTTGCTGCTGCAGTACCTTCCAGCCACGACCCACAGTCACAGCGGCAGACAGCAGAGGCGGGGTATCGAAGTCCAGATCCCGCACCTGGGTGTACATATTGGTGATCAGCTTGGGGGGCTTGAAACCGAAACGGTCCAACACGATTTGGGTCTCGTCAGAAACGCGGCCCAGGCAGGCAGCCTCGTATTCCCGGTCACCCAAAGCGTTGCGCAGGGCGGCATAGGCCATGGCGGCAACGATGGAGTCGGTATCCGGGTTGCGGTGTCCGGTTACATAAATAGGATCCATATTGATTCCTCCAAAATCGTAATAACGGCAGGAACTGCCGAGAAAACTAGACACACTAACTCAACCTTAATTATACCTTGTATAAAAGAAAATAGCAAGAAAAAAAGCGCGAAGGCAAATTAAGATTGCATTTTCTGTCGGGGTTCGGTAAAATGAGAGCAGAAAATTCCTTTTATGGGAGGTCTTTATGAAGGTTTTGGTTACCGGCGGCGCCGGTTATATCGGCTCTCATACATGTGTGGAACTGCTGGCAAGCGGCTATGAACCGGTCGTGGTAGACAATCTGTGCAACTCCAATCCGGTTTCTCTGGAACGAGTGCGGGAAATTACCGGTAAAACGGTTAAATTCTATGAAGGCGATGTGCGGGACGCAGAGCTTCTGCGCAGAATTTTTAAGGAAAATGCGATCCACTGCGTGATCCATTTTGCAGGTCTGAAGGCTGTGGGTGAAAGCGTCCAAATGCCCTGGGAATATTATGATAATAATCTGAATTCCACCCTGGTACTGACCAAGGTGATGAAAGAATGCGGTGTACAGAAGATTATTTTCTCCTCCTCCGCCACGGTCTATACGGCGGACAACGAGATGCCGCTGAAAGAAACCAGCCGTACCGGCAACTGCACCAATCCCTATGGCTGGACAAAGTACATGACCGAGCAGATCCTCTCCGGTATGGCCAATGCAGATCCTGCCTGGGGCGTTTGCCTGCTGCGGTACTTTAACCCCATCGGCGCTCACGCAAGCGGCCTGATCGGCGAAGACCCCAGAGGAATCCCCAATAACCTGATGCCCTATATCACCCAGGTGGCGGTGGGCAGACGGGAAAAACTCGGTGTTTTCGGCAACGACTACGACACCCCCGACGGCACCGGTGTCCGGGACTACATTCATGTGGTGGATCTGGCAAAGGGCCATGTGGCGGCAGTGAAGTATGTGCTGGAAAACAGCGGCTGTGAAGTATTCAATCTGGGTACCGGCACCGGCTACAGTGTGTTGGATATGGTCCATACGTTTATTGATGTAAACAGAGTTGCTGTTCCCTATGAGATTACAGACCGCCGTCCCGGCGACATCGGCACCTGCTACGCAGATCCTGCCAAGAGCGCCGAAGTGCTGGGCTGGAAGGCAGAAAAGAACCTTGCGGATATGTGCCGGGATTCCTGGAACTGGCAGAGTAAGAACCCCCAGGGTTACGGGGGATGAGTATGGGAAAGAAAATCCTTTTTTGGGTTCTAATCTCGGTTTTGATCCTGGCGCTGGTAGCGGCATTGACCTTTGGTATCTTGTGCTTATACCAATATTTGTATGCCGAAGCACCCGCGCCGGAAGCGCCGCAGCAGACGGTGGCCACAGAACCTTCCACAGAACCTACGGTTCCCACCACGCTGCCGCCTCCGCCCAAGACCGCGGTGACAGCGGAGGATTTTGTGCTGGTGGACGGTTATATGACCTGTACAGCCATGCCCAGCCGATTGGGCATTGACGTGTCCGGTTTTCAGGGGGACATTGATTGGCAGGCGGTGGCAGATGCGGGTATTACCTTTGCGATTATTCGCATAGGCGGCCGCGGTTACGGCGAAGCCGGCGGATTATATGACGACTCCAAAGCCCAGAAGAACTATGAAGGCGCAAAGGCGGCCGGTCTGGACGTGGGCGCTTACTTCTTCTCTCAGGCGATCTCCACGGAGGAAGCCGTGGAAGAAGCGGAGTATGTTTTGGAGAAGACACAGGGCTGGGAACTGACTATGCCGGTGGTGTACGACTGGGAGTATATCGGTGAAACCGCCCGTACCGCCAATGTGGAGCCCCAGACTCTGACGGATTGTATGAATGCTTTTGCTGCCCGGATCCGTCAGGCAGGTCATGAAAGCATGATCTATTTCAATGGGGATCTGCACCGGGATCTTTTCTATATTGAGGAAGTGCAGGATTGCGCGTTCTGGTTTGCCAAATATACCGGTGGCATGGATTTCCCCTACAAGGTGGATATGTGGCAGTATACCAATACGGGAACTGTCCCCGGCATTGCCGGTAATGTGGATATCAATATCCAGCTTTTGTACGACGAAATTGCATAAGAAAAACCCCGCATCTTTGTAGATGCGGGGCAAATTATTATTTCCAGAGACCGTCGGGGTACTTGCCTTCTTCCCGGAAAGCAGCCAGCGCGGCCACCACCATGGGCTTGTCGGCAGCGTAGGTAACGCCGTACCACTTGTCGGCGGATTTCAGAACCTTCACGGTTGCCTTACCTACCTTCAGCAGGGTGTCCACACTGCGGGGCAACAGGAACTCGGCCTTCATGGGGTTCTGGGGTACGGCATTTGCCAGGAAGTCGGGGAACTGCTTTTCAATCTCCTCCAGGAAGCTGGGGGTGAAGCCCCACATGTTCATGGAAACGATGGTGTCGGCAGTCAGATCTTCCCAGGTAGCGCCGTCGTCTTCGGTGAAATGAATGCCGCCTTCATACTTTTCGATCTTGGTGCGCTCCACAATGTCAGCCAAGTTGCCGTTGGCATCGGCCTGGCATACACCGCGGGCAACAGAGCCGTTGTCGGTAACAGTATTGCCCAGAAGGTAACCCACCATGCAGTAGTCCAACATATCGCCGTCCTTGGCAGTACACAGATAATCATAAATTACCTTGAATGCGCCCTTGCCGTAGTAGTCATCGGAATTGATAACAGCAAAGGGTGCGCCGTCGATCTCGTCCTTGGCGCACAGCACAGCATGGCTGGTGCCGAAGGGCTTGACACGGCCTTCGGGAACAGAGAAACCTGCGGGGATCTTCTCCATCTCCTGGAAGGCGTAGCGGATCTCCATGGGGCACTTCTTCAATCGCTCACCCACGGTCTCCATAAAATCCTTTTCGATCGCTTTTTTGATAATGATAACGGCAGTTTCAAAGCCGGCCTCGTGGGCATCAAAGAGAGAATAGTCCAGAATTGCCTCGCCCTGGCTGCCAACGGGATCGATCTGCTTCAGACCGCCGTAACGGCTGCCCATACCGGCGGCCATAACTACCAAAACAGGTTTCTTTGCCATAGGAAAAATCCTCCAAATTATGTAAAATCAGCCTTATTATACTACATTAAAGATATTTTGCAAGCATATTTGCGTCCAGATAAATATCTTCGGGGGATACTTTTTCCCACTGGAACTCCCCTGCCAGTTCCCGGGCGGAAATGGGCTGTGCTTTTTCCAAAAGTCCGGCGCTGAAAGCCAAAGAGCCTAAGATGTCTTCCGGTCGCAGATGCTTTTGAAGTTCCCCCAAGTCCAGATCCTTATCCCGCTTGCTTAAGCGGCGACCGTCGGGTGCAAGGAGCATTGGCACATGGGCGTACTGCGGGTGTTTGAAGCCAAACAGCTGCTGCAGATACATCTGCCGGGGCGCGGAGCTGAGAAGATCCATGCCGCGAACCACCTCGGAGACCTCCGCCTCACCGTCGTCCACGGTGACCGCCAGCTGGTAGACGAAGACACCGTCTGCCCTTCTGACTACAAAATCGCCGCAGTGCTTAATGAGATTTTCCGCATACTGGCCCTGAACCAAGTCAGTAAATTTCCACAGCTTGTCCGGCACTTTCACCCGCCAGGCAGGTTCTCTTTGGTAGGCGGCTTTTTCTTCTTCCGTGAGGTTGCGGCAGGTGCCGGGGTACACATAAGTACCATCGGACAGATGGGGCGCGTTGACGCTGTGAAGCTGACTGCGGGTGCAGTAACAGGGATACAGAAGATCCATGTCCCGCAGCTTTTCAAAATATTCTTCGTAATCTTCCGTGCGCTGGCTTTGGGGCGGAGTCTCGAAATCCCAATCCAACCCCAGCCACTGCAGGTCTTTTCGCAGCACCTCTGCGTATTCCTCACTGGTGCGCTGGGTGTCCAGATCCTCCATGCGCAGCACCATAAAGCCGCCCCGGCTGCGTACGGACAGCCAAGCCATCATGGCGGCAAACACATTCCCCAGGTGCATTCTTCCCGAAGGGGTGGGCGCGAACCGACCCACCGGCGGTTTTCCGTAATACATCACAGCACCCCCGTATAGCGCGCGACCCACCATGCCAGCACAAGGAAAATGGCGGCAAGCAGCAGGAAAATCGTGTACAAAAGCTTGTTGTCTTTCCGGGTTTCCGAGGGGGTGTAGACTTCTTCGGAGTAATCCTCCAGATCCAGATCTGCCTTGTCGGCATTGTAGGCGTCCACATGGCCGTAGTCGTTGGCAAAGTTCTTGTAGTCAGAGGTGTCTCCGCTGGGTTCTTCCAGGAAGGCCTCTTCCTCTTCTTCAAAATCTTCTTCGTATTCTTCGGTTTCTTCTTCTGCTGGTTCGTCCTCCAGAAGCTGCTCTTCCAGACGGGCCAGTTCTTCTTCTTTGTCTCGGAACATATGCATCGCTCCTTTCCGTTTTTGTTATTTTAACCCAAAAGCACCCGGGTGTAAAGGGGACTTGTTAAACAGAAAAAAATAGTGTACAATAGGAAAAACGAGAAAAAGGGGGGATCGAAATGGCCTTTGACGAAGAACTGTACCAACAACGTCGGCAGGAACGGAAACGCCGGCAGGAGGCAAAGAAGAAAAAGCTGATCATTAAGCTGGTTCTGGCGGCATTTGTGCTTGTTCTGTGCGCCGTTTTGATCGCTGTCTTTGTAAATCCCGGCAAGGAGGAAACACCCCAACCCGGGGTGACCACCGCAACACCCGGAAAAGAAGAATCCAAGCCGGAGGCGACCACCGCAGATCCCGAGCAATTCTCCACGATCCATATAGCGGCGGTGGGTGACCTGAATGTGACCCAGAAGCTGGTGGACGCCGGCGGTATGGAGCGGGATTACACCGAGACGTTTTTGGATATTGCCCACCTTCTGGGTGACGCGGATATTTCCGTTGTAAATTTCGAAGGCGTTTTGTGCGGCGAGCCTTATGGCGAGAGCAAGTCGGCACCCCTTTCCCTGATGCAGAACCTTTCTTCCGCTGGTGTAGACCTGGTGCAGATCGCCAACTCTTATTCTATTTATAAGGGTGTATCCGGCCTGGCCAAAACCGTGGAGAATGTCCGCGCGGCAGGTATGGAGCCGTTGGGCGCTTATGACAGCAACGCTGCCCGGGAAGAGAGTGGCGGCTATCTGATCTGCGAGGCAAACGGCGTGAAGATCGCCTTTGTGGCATTTACCAAGGGTATGGACGGCATGGCGCTGCCTGCCGGCAGTGAAAAATGCGTGAATGTGCTGTACGAGGATTACGCCAGCACCTACAAGCAGGTGGCTACACAGGCTATTTTGGACGTTGTTAACGGCGCAAAAGCGGAAGAGCCGGATATGATCATCGCCATGGTGCATTGGGGCAGTGAGTTCAACGATACTCTGAGCAACTCCCAGCTGGAGATCGAAACGCTGCTGCATGAAAACGGCGTGGACGCCATCATCGGTACCCATTCCCACTATGTGCAGCAAATGAAGCTGAAAGACGGAAAGTTTACCGCGTATTCGCTGGGCGACTTTGCCGGTGATGCGGACCGTTCCGGTTCGGAATATTCCGTGGTGCTGGATCTGGAGATCACCAAGAATCACAAGACCGGCAAGACCAATATCGTTGGCTTCTCCTACACCCCCATTTTCACGGTGGTGGAAGAGGAAAAACCCATTCGCGTCATGCGCATCAAGGAGGCTATGGCGGCCTTTGAAGGCGGCTATATCGACAGCGTTGCCAAAGAGACCTACGACAAAATGGCCTACGCGCTGGAGCGTATTGAAAACCGCATTAACCCCAAAAAGTAAAATTTAACCCCCGGAACGGATCGTTCCGGGGGTGCTTTTTATTGTTCGTTTGTTGCAGCAAAAACAATTTCATTACTGCTCAAAACATCAGGCGTGTAATGAATTTCTAAAGTTTGCCAGTCTTCCGGCACCTCATAGCCGATAACACCGCTAAACTTTTTTCCGGGGGCAACCGTGCCGTCCAATTGGTTCTTATTTCCTTTTTCCATCAGAGCGGTAAGACTAAAGGTACAAGCATAGTCGTCGCAGTAAGCTTCAAAACTCAAAATGGAAGAAACATTCAGCTCTGTGTCGGAATTGTTTTCGATAACGAACTCACACAGAACAAATACATTGCCATCGGCAGGCTTGTTGTATTTAGAGCCATCATTTTCAGCAACCTCCACAAGAGAAACGGTTACACCGTCCAACTGTGCAGTTTCACCCACCTGAAATACGGGGTCTTTTTCTTCTTCCTGCAGTTCAACCCTGTTGTCGGTCGGCTGGGGCGTGTTGTCAATTTTTATGGGAGTGTCTACCGTGCAAGCGGCAAAGACAAACAACAAAATTGCGGATAATAGCAAAGCGGTAATTCTTTTCATATCGGTTCCTCCTTTATTTGTACCACAAATGTGGACAAGATAATACTACTCAAATATTGAGTAAATGTCAATACTCAAAATTTGAGTGTGTTATCATAGAACAAAACGCAGGAGGGCGGTGAATCTGTGAATTATCGTGAACGGATGCGGGGGTTGCGAGAGGATCACGATCTTACCCAGGCGCAAGTAGGAAAGATCATAAATAAAAGTCAGCAGGGGTACAATCATATTGAAACAGGCCGGGCAGAACTACGGATTGAAGATTTGATTAAACTTTGTGATTTCTATAAGGTGACCGCGGATTATTTAATTGGAAGAAAAGAAAAATAGCACCCGACACGGTTGGTCGGGTGCTATTTTGTTTTATACCATGGTTTCGGGGTCCAGCAGACGGTCAATTTCCTCTTCGGTCATGATGTCTTTGCTCTTGAGAATTTCGCGGACAGATTCGCCGGTCTTAATGGCGATCTTTGCAATGTCGGCGGATTCGGTGTAGCCTAAGGTGGGGCAAATGGCGGTGATCACGCCCACAGAACCCTCCACCAGTTCCCGGCAACGCTCTTCATTGGCGGTGATACCGGAAACACAGTTGACGGTGAAGGTGTCCACAGCGCCGGTCAGGGCGATGATGGACTCAAACAGCTTGTGATACAGCACAGGCTCGGCATAGTTCAGCTCCAGCTGGCCGGCTTCGGCTGCCATAGTGATGCACACGTCGTTGCCCATGATACAGAAGGCGGCCTGAGACATGACCTCAGGAATAACGGGGTTGACCTTGCCGGGCATAATGGAAGAGCCGTTCTGCATAGCGGGCAGATTGATCTCTTCAAAGCCGCAGCGGGGGCCGGAGGACATGAGTCGCAGATCGTTGGCGATCTTGGAGCAGGAAATAGCGCAGGTCTTCAGGGTGGCGGAAACAAAGGCAAAAGTGTCCAGATTCTGGGTGCCGTCCACCAAGTCGATGGCCTTTTTCAGAGGGAGACCGCTGATCTCAGACAGCGTGGGAGCCAGGGCGTCCACATATGCGGGGTTGGCGTTCAGGGCAGTTCCCACGGCAGTACCGCCAAGATTGATGGAGGACATACCGATCATAGCCTTGCTCAGACGCTTGATGTCGCGGGTGATGGCCTTGCTGTAAGCGCCGAACTCTGCGCCAAGACGGATAGGCACTGCGTCCTGCATCTGGGTGCGTCCCATCTTGATAATGTTGTGGAATTCCGCAGCTTTCTGCAAAAGAGCCTCGTTCAGAAGTTCCATCTTTTCGATGGCCTTTCTCAGCAGCTTAATGGTGGTCATTTTCGCTGCGGTGGGAATGACATCGTTGGTAGACTGGGCGCGGTTGACATGGTCATTGGGGTGTACGATGGAATAGTCGCCCAGCTGACCGCCCAAGATCTCAATAGCGCGGTTGGCGATAACTTCGTTGGCGTTCATATTGGCGGTGGTACCGGCGCCGCCCTGAATGGGATCGCAGATAAACTGGTCGTGGAGTTTGCCTTCCAGAATCTCATCGCAGGTCTGGCAGATGGCGTTTTTGATCGTTTCGTCCAGTTCACCTACAGTGTAGTTGCAGATGGCGCAGGCTTTTTTGATCTGTGCCAGAGATTCAATAAATTCCGGACGCAACCGCTGACCGGTGATCTGGAAGTTTTCCTGACCGCGCAGGGACTGTACGCCGTAATAGGCATTTGCAGGCACTTGCTTGGTGCCAATGGAGTCTTTTTCCTCACGATACAACATAAAAACCGCACCTCTCTTGTACTTAAGTGGTTTAGGAACAAGTTGATTGTATCAAATCTTGCAAGAATGTCAATAGATTGCAAGAAATTATGCAAAAATTATTTCAGAAAGGTATCGTCAAAGGTTTCTCTCGGCGGGCCTCGGGAGCAACGCTCGTCCGCGTTGCATTTAGATTATTCGAATCTCTCCCACCCCATGCAAAAACCCTCCGCAAATAGAAGGGGTGGGTGAGGGATTCGTCAAGTTAAGGTAGCCACCAGTGTTTGCACTGGTGGCGGCAATATGCCGTCAGGCATATTGCATTTACATTATTCGAATCCCACACGGCCCATAAAAAAAGACAGACCCGAAGGTCTGTCTTTTTTTATGGGGTGGGTGATGGGATTCGAACCCACGAATACCGGAACCACAATCCGGGGCCTTAGGCCGCTTGGCGACACCCACCATATTCGGTTTGCTGAAAAGTGGCACGCCAGAAGGGACTCGTTAAATCAAGGTTCGGCTCGGTCGAGCCCTCGCCGGCAACGCTCGCCCGCGTTGCATTTAACTATTCGAGTCCTGAAAAACCGTACCATAAAAGTGGCACACCAGAAGGGACTCGAACCCCTGACCTACTGCTTAGAAGGCAGTTGCTCTATCCAGCTGAGCTACTGGCGCATTTCTGTGGAGCGGGTGACGGGAATCGGACCCGCGTATCCAGCTTGGAAGGCTGGTGTTCTACCATTGAACTACACCCGC
>JAFYPO010000099.1 GCA_017547505.1 Oscillospiraceae bacterium
GTGGGTCCACCTGTTCCCATCCCGAACACAGAAGTTAAGCACATGTACGCCGACAATACTTGGCGGGCGACTGCCTGGGAAGATAGGTAACGCAAACACTAAAACCTCCACAGTAATGTGGAGGTTTTCTTATTGCAATATGGCAACTTCCGGCGCGCAGGAGATTAAGATTTACAGTATTGTCCCCCAGGCTCTTAAGCCTGGGGGTGTTTTTAGCTGCAGAATTTAGCTTTATATCGCTTTCTCTGTGAGATAATGCATATCGTCAGGAATGTGCCGGCGCAGATGATGCTGATTCCGCAACCTATGGTGAAATCATAGTTTCTGTATAGGAAACGTACTGTGTGTTCGCCTTCGCTCAGAAGGAGTCCGACCATGGCATTGCCAATCTTGATCAGTTCAGCAGGTTCATTATCCACCATTGCAATCCAGTTTCCGTCTTGGGGAATAGAGGTGTATAGAACACCGTTGCGGTCACAATGAATAGTGCCTTCCATATAGGTGCCGGTGAATGTATCTAACTTCAGAGTAGAGGCAGCCAGCATGTCATAACCAGTTCGGAAGGTATCCTCATTCAGAATACCAGCGTGGGCGATGATATAACCCTGTTCATCTCCAGCGCATTCCACCTGTAGTTCGATCACATCACCGGTATCTACCTGAGTTACACCATACAGCTGTGAAAGGCTATAATTGCCGTTTTGCAGTTCTACACCGTTCTTCCAAATAGAAAAGCGGTTTCTGGCGCCGTAGTTGGAGTTGTACAGACCAATATAAAGATCAATACAGGCATAACCCTTGGTATGGGCAACGTACTTGTAAACGACGGTACCGCCCTCAGAATTGGCGGTATAGTTGTAACTATCGATTTCTGTAGAATTGGAGATTGCAACATTGGTGGCTGATACAGAAAGATGATTGCCATTGATCATGGACCATACATCTTCACCGGTATCTGTTGCAGCCTTAAATAATTTGTTTTGGAAGGCTAACTTGTTCCAGTTACCGTTGGATTGCTCTAAATCATGGTAGATACCCGGGAAGTCAATGCTTAAGATTTGGGGATCGACTAAGAATCCAATGGGGAGGTAAGCATTGTTTTCTAACAAATATACGTTTTCGTAGCTGTGGATTGTATCAAAATAGGGGTGATCCTCCGTTAAACCGTCACGGTCAATCATATAGCGTAATCCCAGAAACAGATTGGAAACAGGGGAACTGTCTGAGAAACTGTAACGGTTGTAGGTGTTCTTTGCACCAAAGCCCAATGCCTGCATGAATTGTGTCACATTGACATTGGCAGAGCTGGTGAAGGTGGTAATGCCGTGATAGTCATTCAGTGCACCGTCATTCAAGGTCTGCGTCTGATCGACCTCAGCTCTGTAGAAGGGTTCATTTGTCCGCTCTTTCATGTACTCAATCATGATTGCAGACTTATCGGTGCCGCGGGGGTAGTCACTGACCACAGTTCCTGTGAAGTCAATCCCGAAATTTACAAGAGTCAAAATCAGTTCCATACCCATCACACAAAGCAGCAGAACACTACTGATTTGCCGTCTGTCACGACGGGCTTTCGCTATAGAAAGAAGCTCATTGTTTGTACTGTTTTTCGGAACAGTATACAGGTGGGGAATCAGTAGAATCAGGAAATACAGTAGAATAAAAATACTGTTGTATGCCCAGAAGGTGAATGACGTATTCTCTTTTCCACAAAAAAGAATGCCAAAACTCAGGATACCGGCAGTGATTACCTGCCATAGCTTAAAGCTGCGGCGGAGCAGATAGGCACGATAGCCCATATACAGCAGCACAAAGCTGTAAAGGAAGCTGAACCGATAAGGGATCATATTGGTAAAGTGGAAACCGTGCCAGATATAATCCAGTTGCCGGAGAATAAAGCTGAGGTTCAGGAAGAGTAACATTAGAACTGTGCAAATCTTATCCCGAATACGGATCTGCTTTTGAGTCAGGAACAGAAATCCCAACATAACAGATGCGACACCGCAGTATAAATTGGGAAGAGCGTCCCATTCCTTATAATTGGGAGCAAGTCCGCCGTTCATGTTGCCGGCGACCTGCCGCATGGCTTCGAAAAGACCTGCCCAAGTATTAGTATCGGCAATATTCAGTGAAAAGCCTTGGGGGAAGGTGTTGATGCTGGATTGGGTTGTTTGCAGCGCCATGAAAGCGGGCAGTTCCAGAAAAGCGGTCATGCCGATAGCCAGCAGAGAAAAAACAGCCATTTTGCAAAGGTCTTTCAGTAATTTACTGACTGTCTGGAAACGGCAGATCTCATAACAAATAAATATCAGCGCAATAAATATGCAAGTGAAAAAGCCAATATAATAATTCGCGACAATGGAAAAGAACAGGGATATGGTGTAAAGAATAAATCTGTTATCGCGTAACAGGCTGATTGTTCCCAGCGCGACCAGGGGCAGAAGCGCGAAGGTATCCAGCCACATGATATTCCAGTGGTAGCCCAAAGCCCAGGCACACAGGGCATAAAAACAACCGAAGATAGCAATGGAAATGTCATTTTTGAGAAACAGCTTTTTCAGAAAAATTGCAAAGAAGAGACCTGCAAAACCCAATTTGATAGGCATCAAAAGGGAAAAATAGGAAAGCAGCAAGTTCTCCGGCACAAATATACTGAGAAGATTTAACGGAGATGCCACATAATAGGCAATCAGACCCAGATAGTTGACACCGAGGCCTATATCCCAGTTGATTAGCAGATTTTCACCGGACAGAAGCGCACGGCGGAAACTGAGAAAAAAGGGATAGTACTGGTGGTACATATCGGAATATAACATAGAGGTTTCTCCAAATGGGATAAAACCTCTGAAAATCATAACGGCAAATATGCCGAAAACCGGCAGCAAAAATGCCAGCGGTAAGGAAAGCCGATTAAAAGAAAATTCTTTGCGAAGCTTCATTGTGATCCCCCTGATAATAACTGTCCTTTAGTGTACCACAATATTGAGAATGGGTAAAGATATTTTATGAAAAAATACAGAAAAAAACGGCTAACTCACGAGAGTTAGCCGTTTTTATTCATATTAGATGTCCAAATCCATCTTGGAAATGACAGAAGCACAGCGGGGGCACAGACCCTCTTCGTTAGCCTTCAGAGAATGCATCCAGCAACGGGGACACTTCTCGCCTCTGGCTTCGGTAACACCGATGGTCAAACCGGGGAAGTTCGTGCCGTTACCGGTGGCGGCGCCCTCAACAGGAGCCTCCCAGTCACAGGAGGAGACGATGAAGATCTCACTCAGGTTTACACCTTCACATGCAGCCTTCAGGGTTGTGTCGTCGCTCTGTAGGCTGACATGAGCCTCCAGAGCTTTGCCAATACGCTTATCCGCACGAGCTAATTCCAGAACACCGTTCACGTCCTGACGCAGCTTCATGATCAGATTCCACTTTGCCAAGGCATCGACAGGAAGCGTGTAACCTGCAAAACCGCCGGTAGGCATCTGGTTCAGCAGAACATTGCGAACATCGTCACCCTCGCGGTGAGGCATTGCCTGCCAGATCTCGTCGCAGGTGAAAGCAAGGATAGGTGCAAACAGCTTTGCCAGAGCATCTACGATCAGGAAAAGAGCGGTCTGTGCGGAGCGACGGCGCAGACCGTCTTTCTCTTCACAGTACAGGCGATCCTTAATGATATCCAGGTAGAAACTGGACAGCTCCACAACGCAGAAGTCGTTGATCGCATGGGCAACCACGTGGAATTCGTAGTTATCGTAAGCCTGGCGAACAGCTCCGGTCAGCTCGGACAACTTGGAAATTGCCCACTTGTCCAGTTCTTCCATCTCATCAGGAGCAACCAGATTGTTGGGATCAAACTCGTTCAGGTTACCCAGGCAGTAACGTGCGGTATTACGGAACTTCAGGTAGTTCTGGGCAATCTGTTTAAAGATCTCCTTGGAACAGCGCACATCTGCGTGGTAGTCGGAAGAAGCAGCCCACAGACGGACAATATCTGCGCCGAAATCCTTAATCAGATCAGCGGGATCAACACCGTTACCCAAGGATTTGTGCATAGCGCGGCCCTGGCCGTCAACCACCCAGCCGTGAGTCAAGACCTGCTTGAAGGGAGCGCCCTGATCCAGCGCGCCGACAGAGGTCAGGAGACTGGACTGGAACCAACCACGGTACTGGTCAGCGCCTTCCAGATACACGTCAGCAGGCCACAGCTCGGGGGTGCGGTGCATCAGGGAAGCAAAATGGGTGGAACCGGAGTCAAACCAGCAGTCCAGAGTGTCGGTTTCCTTGTCGAAGGTCTTGCCTCCGCAGTGGGGGCAAGTGAAGCCATCGGGGATAAGTTCCATAGCTTCCTTTTCGAACCATACATTGGAGCCGAATTCGTCAAACAGCTTGGAAATCTTCTCGATAGATTCGGGGGTGGAAACAGGCTTGCCGCAATCCTTGCAGTAGAAGACAGGAATCGGCAGACCCCAACGGCGCTGACGGGAGATACACCAGTCGGCACGCTCACGGATCATACTGACCATGCGATCTTCACCCCACGCAGGGAACCACTTGACATCTTCAATAGCCTTAACAGCCTGATCCTTAAAGGATTCCACAGAGCAGAACCACTGAGGAGTAGCACGGAAGATGGTAGGCTTCTTGCAACGGTCGTGGTGAGGATAGGAGTGGACGATGTCTTCGGAAGCGAAGAGTACGCCGGCAGCCTTCATATCCTCCAAAATGATGGGATTGGATTCCTCGGTCTTGAGACCTGCGTACTTGCCGGCATATTCGGTATGACGACCATGGTCATCTACAGGAACGACCAGATCAATGCCATAGCGCATGCAGGTCTGGTAGTCGTCCGCACCGAAACCGGGAGCGGTGTGTACCAAGCCGGAACCGGAGTCCATGGTGACGTAATCGGCGGTCATCAGCAGGGAAGTCTTATCCAGGAAGGGGTGCCTTGCAACCATGTATTCAAAGAACTGACCGGGATAGGTTGCAGCGATCTCGTAATTCTCAAAACCGCCGGCCTTCATGGTCTTTTCCACCAGAGCTTCTGCCATGATATAGGTTTCACCGTTATCGGCTTTTACCAGCGCATAGCTGTCACGAGGGTGTACGCTGATACCCATGTTGCCGGGCAGCGTCCAGATGGTGGTGGTCCAGATCACGAAGAAAGTCTTGGAAAGATCGAAACCAGCCAGCTTGCCCAGATCATCCTTCATGGGGAACTTGACATAAACGGTGGTACAGGGATCGTCCTTGTACTCAATGTCAGCTTCTGCAACAGCGGTAGAACAGTAAGGACACCAGGAAACAGGCTTCAGACCCTTGTAGATAAAGCCCTTGTCAAACATACGGCCAAAGACCTTTACTTCCTGTGCCTCAAAGTGCTTGTCCATGGTGCGATAGGGGTGTTCCCAATCACCAACAACGCCCAGACGCTTGAAGCCGCTCATCTGCTTCTGAATAAAATCCTCAGCAAATTCTTCACAAGCAGTACGGAACTCGGGCACGGACATGTCCTTGTTCAGCTTCTTTTTGGAAGTCTCGATAGCGCGCTCAATAGGCAGACCGTGGTTATCCCAGCCGGGTACATAGGGAGTGTAGAAGCCCATCATTGCATGGCTGCGGACAATAAAGTCTTTCAGGGTCTTATTCAGGGCATGACCCATGTGGATATAGCCATTAGAGAAGGGAGGGCCGTCGTGGAGAACGAAGGGGGGCAGATCCTTGTTCTTTTCCAGCATAGCGTTGTAAAGATCTGTCTCATTCCAACGCTCCAGCATGCCCGGTTCGCGATTGGGAAGACCGGCCTTCATGGGGAAGGGCGTCTGTGGGGTGATAATGGTGTTTTTATACTCCATTGGAATAAACCTCCATATAATATTCGTAATAAAAAAACACCTTTGTCTCTTGTGCAAGAGACAAAGGTGTAAATATACCTCTGCGGTACCACTCTTGTTCTGACAAATGTCAGCACTCGATTACGCTATAGCGGGCGTACCCGGCGCAGCCTACTTCCAAAGTTTCGGTGCGCAGCTCAAAGGTGATATGCGTCATGTCCCGGCTGCCTTGCACCAAACGGCAACTCTCTGATTACAGGGTGAGTGACACACGTGTCCTTCTCTTTGCTTATGCTTATTTGTTAGCAGTGGGGTCGTAATTAGGACCAAACTGCAGGTTGGCAAAACGGCTGGTGGTAGAATCATGGGTGGGGTGCTTAGGCTCTGCCTTGGGAGCAGTATCCTCGGTGGTACCCACCAGTGCCTGCAGATTTGCTTCAATCTCACTGGCTACCATATCCGCAGTGCTGACCTGGGAATCAACAGCTTCCATTTCTTCCAGATTAAAGGCAGCAGTTGCCTGACTCATCTGGGTGGGAGCATTTGCGGTTTTGATGCGATCCAGAGCCTGAATGCAGCTTTTCAGCTGTTCCTGCAGATCTTCAATCTTCATGGTAGCAGCGCGGCGGGCTTCCTCAACACGGGCAGTCTCCGCGGCAATCAGGGAGTCAGCGTTTTTAGCGTTCTCAATCGCAGCATTGTTGGCCTCTTTCAGCATAGCGGCACACTTTGCCTCTGCTTCCTTGACCATCATGTCGCAGGTCTTCTGCGCATTGACGATGGCGTCCTTCATGCTTGCTTCGTTGTTGCGGTATTCTTCCAGCTTGCTGACCAGGACCTTCATCTTGCTCTTGAGCAGCGCATGCTCCTTGTAGAGGGTGACATAGTCTTCGGTCAAAGGCTCCAGGAACTCATCAACGGATTGCATATCGTAACCACCGAAGGTGGCACGGCTGAAGGAAATCTGATCAATCTGTTGCGGTGTAAACATAGTAGACCTTCCTTGTTAAATTAGATGTAGCTTTCGATCTCAGCGCCCATGGACTCCAGATCGCCCACAACTTCCATGTTATGGGGGCAGAACAGGTAAGTAGACTGTGCGACCTTCTTCACACCGCCGTCCAGTGCATAAACACTGCCGGAGAGGAAGTCAACGACACGGCGGGTCAGACCCTTGTCAACATTTTCCATGTTCAGAATAACAGCCTTCTTCTTGCGCAGTTCATCGGCGGCCTTAGCGGCATCGTCAAAAGATCTTGCGTGGAAGAGGACAACTTCCTGCTTGCCGGAGCTCATGTTCAGAACCTGACCGCTGAAGCCGGAAGCAGGGGCAGCGGGAGCTGTATAGGAATCGTCGTTGTTAGTAGCGAAGGGAGAGGGACGGCGCTTGCGGGGAGTCTCACGGGGCTCCTCAACAAAATCGTCCATTTCGTCTTCGTATGCTTCGTCCTCGTAGTCGTCGTCAGAATAGGGCTGGGCGAACTTCTTAATGTTATCCCAAATGCTCATGTTTCTATATCCTCCTAAATTTGAAATCGTAGTTAGTGAGATTGGGTATAATCTCTGGCACCGAAGATCGCTGTTCCCACACGGATCATGGTAGAGCCGCATGCGATGGCGTCCTGGAAATCATCGGACATACCCATAGACAAAAATCTTACTCGTATATTATCGTATTTTTTTGCCGTTATGTCAACAGAAAGGTTGTACATTTCTTGAAAAAATTTGTCGTTTTCTCCCGGATTTTGACAAATTGGGGGAATTGCCATGAGTCCCTGGACGCAGATATTGGGAAAATCGGAAATTTGGGGAAGAAGATCATAGATTTCCTTCACCGTAAATCCGGTCTTGCTTTCCTCATTACCAATGTTAATTTCCAGTAAAATATCCTGCATGATCTCCTGCTTTGCAGCTTCTTTTTGAATTGCCTGTAAAAGACGGAGAGAATCCACACTCTGAATAAGATCCACTTTGCCCACTACCTGACGGACTTTGTTGGTTTGCAGATGACCGATAAAATGCACAGGTGCGCCTTCATAGGCATTCTCTGATAGCTTTTTAGTCAGTTCCTGCACCCGGTTTTCACCGCAACAATCCACACCGGCAGCAATGGCTGCGCGGACATTGTCGCTGTCATTCATTTTTGTTGCAGCGCACAAAAGGATCTCTTTGGGGTCCCGGCCTGCTGCAATGGCAGCAGCGTTAATTTTGGCGCGAATAGCGGTAATATTTTCAGCAATAGACATAGTTGTTTCCTTCTTTCTAAAAAACAAAAGGCGACGAAGCATTTGCTCCGTCGCTTTTTGCTAGGCAGTAACTGCTGCGGCTTTCAGAGACCGAATGGGGGCTAAGGTTGAGATGGCATGCTTGTAAATCATCTGCTGTCTGCCATCAGTAACCAATACCACTACAGAGCTGTCATAGCCGGTAACGGTACCCCGGAGCTGAAAACCATTCATGAGAAATAGTGTCACCGGTACTTTTTCTTCAGTAACTTCCTGCAAAATGGCTTCCTGTAAATGGATTTGCTGGGACATATGTATACCTTCTTTCTTAGGGCTTTGGGATACCTATATCCTAGCATTATTCAGTTGTCAGAATCTGCCAAAACCTGTCGTGCGCGTATAAGAATTTCAGCTGTGGTTTCACCATCACGTCGGACAAGCCAATTCATATTGGGATTTCTGCGAAACCAGGTCAGCTGGCGCTTGGCATACCGTCTGGAGGATTGCTGTACAAGGGCAGCAGCTTCTTCCATAGTTGAAATGCCGTCAAGCGCATCAATAAATTCCTTGTAGCCGATAGCTTGCATGGCTGTGCATTTTTTTGGAATACCCATGGCAAGTAACCGGTTAATTTCCGCGATTAAACCATCGTCCAGCATCTTGTCCACACGGCGGTCGATCCGGTCATACAGCGTCTGGCGGTTTTCATCCTCAAGACCAAACCATATGGGGGTGTACCGTGGCGGGAGTTCCTGAGTTTTTCGGTTGTGCTCTGTAATGGTTTCTCCGGTTTCGTAATAGACCTCCAACGCGCGGATCACGCGCTTTCTGTCTTTCAGATGCAACCGCGCGGCTGCCTCCGGATCAATGGAATGAAGCAACTGCAGCATCGTTTCCATGCCGTCTTTGTCTGCCTGCGCTTCCAGCTTTTCACGCATACCGGTAGAAGGGCAGGGGGCAAAGCTGTTGCCTTTAATAAGAGCGTCCATATAAAGACCGGTGCCGCCGGCAATGATTGCGGTCTTTCCACGGGCAACAATGTCGTCCACGATCGGCGTGGCCGTTTCACAATATCGACTGACGGAAAAATCCTCTTGTGGATCTGCTACGTCCAGCATGTGATGGGGAATGCCTTGCATTTCCTCCAAGGTGGGTTTAGCGGTACCAATATCCATGTGCCGGTAGATCTGCATTGAGTCGCAAGATACGACCTCACCGTTAAATGCTTTTGCCAATTCTACAGCAAGCGCGGTTTTGCCGGATGCAGTAGGTCCGGCAACACAAATAATCTTAGACATTGCCGGAACTCCTTTCCTTTGTTAGTAAAATCCGAACCAAGCGGGGACGGTTAAATCTTTGCAATAACACAAAGATGAGATCAAATCCGGCTGCCAGAAGGGAAGTAATCAGAAATACCGGAAAATCACCGACTACCAACGAGAAGAAAATAGGCAGAAAACTGCACACGACAATGATCTCATGCACAACCTCTGCCTGGCACATGTGTGCAATGATCTGTTCCGGCGAATATTCCTTCATGGAAAATAGCGTGGGATTATAGGAAGGAATCGTCCTCTTCCATGTTTTCAGTCCCAGTCTTTTATAGAGCTTCTGTTCCCAGGGAAATGACCGGAACCACTTGCTCTGCCAGCAGAACCTGTTAGGGACCAAAGACCCCACCAGCAAACGCATGCCAAAATGGTAAAAGGTTGTTCCGCATGTAATGGCAAGCGGAAACCAACAGCCATGCTCTGTACAGAAGTGCAGACAGGTAAAGACTACGATAAGAACGGCAGAAACAAATGTTGCCGTGTGCATAACGATTGCAAATTTACTTCTTTTCATCAACTTCTCTTAAACTGTTTTTCCAGTTGCTTTTTGCTCAAAGATACACAGATCGGTCTGCCGTGAGGACAATGCTTCAGGTCGTCCCGCTCCATAACAATTCTCACCAGCGCAGCAAGCTCTTTTTCATCGGTATGCCAACCGGCTTTGATGGCTGCCTTACAGGCAACCGTGTGCAGGATCTCGTCCCGTACTGTATTTGCGCCCTCGCGGCGGCCGTTCAGAAGATCTGCTGCCAGACCTTCCAGAGTATCTGCGGTGTTCTCAGCACGAATATCCATAGGCACCTGGCGTACCAGAACAGTATTGTCGCCAAATTCGTCAATTTCAAATCCCAGCTCCTGCAGAAGGGTACGGTTGGACAGTAGAATAGCCGTCTCATCGGGACTCATACGGCAGGGAATGGGAGAAAGAAGCGTCTGAGAGGCGATGATCTCCTGATTTGCCTTTAATTTCTCAAACAGAATGCGCTCATGGGCGGCATGCTTATCAATCAGGTAGGCATCTTCTCCCTGTTCCACAATGATATAGCTGTTGTACAGTTCACCCACCATACGCCAGGGGGTCTCCTTGGGCATGGGAAGCTGTTCCTGCACCGGTTCTTCCTGGATTGTTTCCTGGGGTAGTTCCTTAATGGGCATAGGGGGCAAAGGTGCAGGGAATACCGGCTTTTGCTGAACGGTCAGGGGTTTACTGCGTTCAACGGCGGCGGCAACGGCTGCAGCAGGCTCTTTTTTCGGCTGGGGTGCGTCCTGCAGAACACCGGAGAATGTTTTGAACTCCTGGGGCGTCATGGTGCGGAAAAATTCCTGGGGCTTAGGTGTAGCAGGTTTTGTTGTCGTTTGCGGTGCAACAGGTTTGGCAGGTGCAACCTGGGGCTTGAACTGGACCTGAGGGCGATCCGGTGTCTTATTCAAAGCACCCAGAACACCGTAATGCACAGCATCAAAAACAGCCTTTTCGTTCAGGAATTTTACTTCCGTTTTTGCCGGGTGTACGTTCACATCCACTGCATTGGCGGGAAGCGTAAGGTGCAGCACGCAGGCAGGAAATTTACCCACCATCATCTGGTTGCGATAGGCTTCCTCAAAAGCGGCAATCAACAGACGTGACTTGACAGGACGGCCGTTGACAAAGAAAGTCTGCAGGTTTCTACTGGGTCTGGCGTCTGATGGTTTGGAGATATAGCCGGTGAGGGTGTAACCTTCCCAACGGCTGTCCACTTTTACCATTTTGCCGCCGTCACGGCCATATACACAATAAACCGCAGACTCCAATTCACTGTTACCGGGGGTAGAGAGAACCTCTTTGCCGTCCCGGATAAAGCGGAATGCAACCTGGGGGTGCGCCAACGCTTGCATCTGTACAGCTGCAGCGACTCTGCCACCCTCCACGGTGTCGGATTTCATAAATTTCATGCGTGCAGGGGTGTTAAAGAACAGATCCCGCACAATAATCGTAGTGCCTTCGGGGCAACCTGCTTCCGTTGCTTCCAGAATTTTACCTGCTTCCAGGGTAATGCTTGTGCCGCTGATAGCACCTGCAGTTTTGGTCAGCAGGTCAATGCGGCTGACAGAAGCAATTGCAGCCAGTGCTTCACCACGGAAACCCATAGTGACAATAGCTGCCAAATCCTCGGCATTGCGCAGTTTGGAGGTCGCGTGGCGCAAAAATGCTGTTTTTGCGTCTTCCTCAGACATACCGCAGCCGTTATCCGTGACTCGCAGGAAGGTCATGCCGCCGTCACGAATTTCAACAGTGACAGAAGACGCACCGGCGTCCACTGCATTTTCCAACAGTTCTTTTACGACGCTGGCGGGACGTTCCACCACCTCACCTGCGGCAATCAGGTTCGCCACATGGGGCGATAACTGTATAATTTTCGGCAAGAGATGTCACCTCACAAACATAGCACCCGCAGCAATCAAATTGATCAGAGTATGCATAATAATGGGCGCAATAATGGAATCTGCTTTTTCATAGGCCCATGCAAGAAAAATACCGGCGGGCAGATATTGGATAAAGCACAAAATCAGGTGGAATGCACCGTACTGGCCAATGTAACCGATCACATGGGGAGCGCAGAATGCAATGGCGGAAACAGCGTAGGCCAGAACACGATTTTTACGATACAGCCCCTGAAAAATCAGACCACGGTAGAAAAATTCCTCCGCAATCGGCACAAGCAACACGACGCCAACCGCAGTAAGAATGAAATTGTTGTCAGCCATTTCCTGAATGGCGGCATCGTTTACATTGTTAAAATCAGGATACAGGAGCAGAATCAGCGATGAAATAAAAATGCTCATACCCCAATACAGGAAGAAGGCCCAAATAGCAGAGGAAATGGTCTTCCAGGGCTTGGCAAGGGAAATCTTGCAGCAGGCGATCAGGGACTTGTGAAAAATCGCGATGACAAACAGAAAATTCACCAGAAAGTAAGCAAAGTTGATCTGTGTGTCAGTTAACCGCTCCCTGAAGATCAGCATGTTTGCAAAAACCAATATGACGGGGAGGATCACAAGCTGAAAAGCCATATAGAACCAACCCAAAATGGTTTCCCACAATGTAAATTTAACAGTTAATTTATTCATATTAATTCAGCATCTGCTTTAACTTGTAAAGCTCATTCATGGCTTCAATGGGGGTGAGGGTTTCAACCTGCAAACCGGACAAGGCGTCCGCGATCTGCTGAGAACGCAGATCCAGCATGCTGATCTGCTCATCGGCAGGTGCGGCAGCGACAACAACAGGCTGTTTGCCGCTTTCGCTTTCCAACTCCTGAAGGATCTGCCTTGCACGGTTAATTACGCCGTTGGGAATACCTGCAAGCTTGGCAACCTCAATGCCGTAGCTGTCATCGGTAGCGCCGGGGACGATTTTACGCAGGAAGATCATTTTATCACCGCGTTTTTTTACGGCAATATTGTAGTTCTTCACATTGGGCAGTTCGTTCTCAATGGCGCTGAGTTCATGGTAGTGTGTGGCAAACAAGGTCTTTGCACCCAAATGACGGGGACTTGCGGCATATTCCAAAACAGCTCTTGCAATAGCCATGCCGTCGTAGGTAGAAGTACCTCTGCCAATTTCGTCCAAAAGCAAAAGACTCTTGGCGGTTGCGTACTTCAAAATAGTGGCAACCTCTGCCATCTCCACCATAAAGGTAGACTGTCCGGAGGCCAAATCGTCGCTTGCACCGATGCGGGTAAACACCCGATCCACAATGCCAATCCGCGCGCTGCGTGCAGGAACAAAAGCTCCCATCTGCGCCATCAGTACGATCAGGGCAACCTGACGCATGTAGGTAGATTTACCGGCCATATTGGGACCGGTGATAATGGAAACCTGATTGTCATTACAACCCAGATCGGTGTCGTTGGGGACAAACAGAGAGTCCTTCAGCACCTGCTCCACAACCGGGTGGCGACCGTCTACAATGTGGATTTCGTTGTCCAGCGTGATTTCGGGACGGCAATAATTCCGTTTTACCGCAACAGTAGCCAGGGAACACAATGCATCAGCAGCAGCAACAGCATTGGCAGAAATCTGTGTTCTGGCTGCCTGGTCTGCCAAAAATTCCCGCAGACCTGTGAACAACTGGTACTCCAGAGCTGTCAGACGATCCTTGGCAGTAAGTACCTGGTTTTCCAGTTCCTTCAGTTCCTGGGTGATGTAGCGTTCACAGTTGGTAAGGGTCTGCTTACGAATATACTCAGCAGGAACCTGGTCAATAAAGGATTTGGAAACTTCAATATAATAACCGAAAACCCGGTTATAGCCAACTTTTAGGGTGCGAATGCCGGTGCGTTCCCGCTCGCTTGCCTCGATGGCAGCAATGGTGCCGGAACCAACTTCCATAACATCGCGAAGACGATCAATCTCTTCGTTGGCACCTTTGCGTATAATACCGCCTTCCCGCACGGTGAGGGGTGGCTCGTCGACGATGGTGTTCTCAATCAGGTCTGCACACTCGGTCAGAGGGTCAATTTCCTCAGAGAGCTTTCTCAGCATGGAACTGTCCAGCTGGGACAGATACTGTTTGACGGCAGGTAAAGCGCGGAAGCCTCTGGCAAGGCCCAGAAGATCCCGGCAGTTGACAGTTCCGGTGACGACACGGGTCATGACACGCTCCAGATCGGTCACATCTTTCAGCGCTTCCACCAGTTCACCGCGGCAAACAGTATTATTTACCAGTTCTTCCACAGCGCTGTGGCGGCGACCGATCTCCACAGGATCCAGAAGGGGTTTTTCCAGCCAGCTGCGGAGCATTCTGCCGCCCATAGCCGTATGGGTCTTGTCCAACACCCAAAGGAGCGTGCCCTTCTTCTCCTTACTGCGCATGGTTTCAATCAGTTCCAGGTTTCGCCGGGCGTCCATATCCAGTTCCATAAAGCGTCCGGTAGAGTAGTATTGCAGCTGACGGATATGCGCAAGATCGTTCTTCTGCACAAAGATCAAAGTCTGCAAAAGTGTGCCGCTGGCGATCACAGCGGAGGGCAGGCCGGTGAGACCCAGGTTGGCAAGCGGTTGACCAAAGTGCTTTTCCAAAAGTGATTGCGCTTCAGCATAATTAAACTGCTCAGGACGACCTTCGTCTACGCAGCAGTTCAGTCGTAAAAACAGGGCATCTTCCAAAACGGTATCTCTGCAACCCTCGCCACCACGGATAACCTCAGAAGGGGAGAAACGACCCAGTTCAGAGGCAGCAGACTGGGCATCGGCGCACTGAGTAGCAAAGAATGCACCGGTGGAAACGTCACAGAAAGCCAGACCGAAGCCTTTGCCGTCGCCGTAAATACAAGCCATGTAGTTATTGCGGCTCTCGTCAAGCATGCAGCTTTCCGTAACCGTACCGGGGGTAA
>JAFYPO010000100.1 GCA_017547505.1 Oscillospiraceae bacterium
GAATAATTTGTCTAGCAAATATTACTCAAGAATTTTCGTTGGCTGTTAATTCGATAAAATCGATACTTAAACAATCCATAAATAAATTGTCCAAGGTGTTTGTTCGTCTTTGCGTTATTCAATTTACAAGGTACAGGTTGCTTTCCGTTTTGCGGAGAGCTTTTTCAGTTTAACACGAAGATCAAGGGTTGTCAAGAACTTTTTTCAATTCTCGGCAAATTTTTTCTTGTTTTTCATGTTGCGCGTTTCCTGCGAAAAGCGCTCGCTTATAATAGCAAACCATTTGCCAATTGTCAACAAGTTTTTTGTCTATTTTACAAAAAATTCGAGACGCCCTTTTGTGCAATCTAACAATGGTAACCCATTGCCTTTTTCCCAGTTATCCAATGTCACTTTTTCGGCATGGGCAGACAAAAATTTTGACACTTGATCCATTGGTGGTTTCCCCTTAAATTGACAAACACGGACAGTATCCTTCAAATATGGTTTTAACATGTCCAGAAGTGTCTCGTCACGCACAAGCAAATACTGCGCAGTATCCAAGTAGATGGTCGCCGGCGTTGTTGCTTTCAGATTCTCAATTGCAGCAGACAGGCTCTCCCCCCTACCAATATCTTCAGTATCTGTTTCAATCACATAGGCTGCACCGGCTTTATACACCGCTATGGTCTGCACCGGTCTTAGTTTCCCTACATCGGTGGCTTTTGCAGGAAGCAGCAGGACTACCGCCAGAATCAACATATAGAGAAAACTTCTTTTCATTTTTGATTCCTCTTATCTTTTGGATTCAACTGTTTATTCCTAAACTTCATATTCTTTAAGCGCAGGCGCAGAATACCGCCACCTTCCTCCAAACCGCGATTTGGAATCAGATACGGAACACCCAGGCTTTTAAGGGACAGAAGATGCAGCAAAAGAATTCCCGCGCCGCCCAACACGCCCCAGATACCGCCAAACGATGCCAGTACAGCAATCACAAAACGCCAGCCACGCACTGCCTGCGCCAGATCTCTGTTAGGAAGTACAAAGCCACAAACTCCAGCAACACTGACAGCTATCAATGCAATTGGGGACATAAGACCCGCTTCTACCGCAGCTGTACCCATAACGATGCCACCCACAATAGAGACAGATTGACCAATGGCTTGCGGAAGATGAATTCCGGACTCCTGCAATAATTCAAAGGCGATCAACAGTCCCAGGACCTCCGCGGTCGTCGTAAAAGGTACCCTTTCCTTGCTCTCTATAATAGAACGAAGCAGCGGCAGAGGCAGCCAAGCCTGATGATAAGACGCCACAGCAATATAAAGTGCAGGCAGCAAAAGACCGGTAATCAACGCCAGATACCGTAATATCCGAATTGCAGAGGCTGTCATATAATCTCTGCCCCGGTCTTCGGAACTCTCCATTAAATACATAAGATCCGTCGGTGCTAAATACCCCACTGGGATTCCATCTACAAAAAGGCCAACGCGGCCGTCAAGAATACCCTGGCAAAAGCGATCCGTTCGTTCTGTGTACTGGAGCATTGGGAAAGCTGTTGCCCGGGATCCGCTGACATACTCCTCCACAGAAGAGGGCGTAAGCAATCCGTCAATCTCTATTTGCCCCAGACGATCTTTCATTCTTTGCACATACTGCGGGTTTGTAATACCCTCCAGCCAGATAAGGCTCACATTGGTCAAAGAGCGCCTTCCTACCTGTGTTTCATAGATCCTGAGATCCGGAGAGCGAAGATGTCGACGGATATAGCTGGTGTTGGAACGGATCGTTTCCACAAATCCGTCTTTGGCGCCTTTGACAGTATTCTCCACCTCCGGAGGGTTGGTATTCCGTTTATCCGGTGTCTTGACTTCAAACCCGATTGCACCAATTTCCGGAAACAGCACAACGCAAAATCCGTTTACCAACAAGAATGCCGCCTTGTCAGGATCCTCGCAAGGAACTGCCACATTATTATAAATAGCTCCATTCATGGCCCTGTTATAGAGTTCTTCCATAGTTTCGGCATGCAACTGTTGCACAATTGGCTTAAAGATATAATCCGATGCGTATGCAGAAGCAATTAAGCCGTCAATCGCATAGGCATACACCGTCATTGCGCCGCATTTCAGCTCCCTGCGAATAAAGTCTGCCGCATCACGAAAAATGTAGGATATGTTCTGATCTGTCAATTCTCCGGAATATCCCAGTTTCTCCATAGGCTCACCTCCGGAATATTTTGCCCGGAAACGGATACTTTATGTGGAATTGGTTTGCTTTTTATATAATGTATGTGCTATAATGGTTCAAATTGCGTCAGGAGAGGTTATTATGTCTCATGTAATTGCTGCCGTTTCTACCGGCAATCAGGTCAGCGCTATCGGTATTCTGCGTCTCAGCGGTGACGGCTGTGCTGAAATCGGTGGAAAGATATTTACATTAAATAACGGTTTACCTCTGGAAGAAGCACCCAACAGGAAACTGATGCTGGGAACACTCCACGATAAAGAAGGCAGACCGATCGATAATTGTATGGCCGTGTACACCAGAGGCCCTCACAGCTATACCGGTGAGGATACAGTAGAGTTCCACTGTCACGGTTCCCCTGCCGTTCTGGCAGCCGGTTTGGAGGCACTGTTCCTCGCCGGTGCAAAGCCCGCCACCAGAGGAGAGTTCACCAAGCGTGCTTTTCTCAACGGTCAGCTGGGTCTTACCCAGGCAGAAGCAGTGATCGATCTGATTGAAGCGGAAACTGCAGAAGCTGCCGCCAATGCCGCCGGACAAGTTGGCGGTGTGCTGCAGAAGAAGCTCTCCCCTGTTTACGACAATCTGGTAGACCTTTGCAGCCATTTCCACGCTGTCCTGGATTACCCTGATGAGGATATTGAAGATTTCGGTCTTAAAAACTATGAAAAAACTTTGCGAGCAGATGCCAAGGCATTATATGCGCTTTTGCAGACCTACCAGCAAGGTCGGATTATGAAGCAGGGTGTTTCTGCAGCCATTGTCGGCAAGCCCAATGTTGGCAAGTCCAGCCTGCTCAATGCTCTGGCAGGTTACGAGCGTGTGATCGTCACAGAGATCGCCGGAACAACCCGAGATACTGTGGAAGAAGCGGTAATGTTGGGTAACACACGACTGCGGCTGATTGATACCGCAGGTATCCGCCAGACCGAGGACCGTATTGAAGCTATGGGTGTTGCGCGCTCCAAAGAAGCGGTGGAGAACGCTGATCTTGTACTGTACGTTTGTGACGGTTCTCAGCCTCTTACGGAGGAAGACCGGGAAGTTATCAATGTCTGTCTAGACGCGCCCAATACCATCGCCTTGATCAACAAATCCGATCTTGGTAATGTGGTCGTTCCCGGCGACTTACCTTTTATGAATATCATTCACGTTTGCACAAAAACCGGCGAAGGTTTGGATCTTTTAGCTGATCTTGTAGATGAAATGTTTGCCGGAAGTTCCCCTTGCGACGGTTCTGTGCTGACAAATGCGCGTCAATTTGATGCTCTTCGCCGCTCCTATGAAGCTATGCTGAAAGCGTTGCAGGGTCTGCTGCTGGGTCTGACACCCGATGCGGTCCTGACCGATGTGGAAGAAGCTATGGAGGCTATGGGTGAAGTGACCGGTGCCACGATTCGCGAGGATATTACCGCCAGAATTTTTGAACGTTTCTGCGTAGGAAAGTGATTTCTATGATTTATTTAGATAATTCCGCCACCACCAAGCCTTGCAAAGAGGCTGTGGAGGCGATGAACATTGCCCTGACCCAGCTTTGGGGCAACCCCAGCGCACTGTACGGTTTTGGCTTTGAAACCGCAAAAGCACTTCGCAACGCGCGGTATAGTGTTGCCGCTGCCCTGAGTGCAGAACCGGATCGGATCTTCTTTACCTCCGGTGGCACAGAGGCTGACAACTGGGCTATCATGAGCACCGCTAAGCGCTTTGGAAAAAAGAACAAGCACATTATCACTACCGCCATTGAGCATCACGCGGTGTTGAACTGTATGAAAGAGCTGGAGGCGCAAGGTTTTGAGGTGACTTATCTGCAGCCCAACGAATTGGGCGAGATTACCTTGGAAACCTTGAAGGCTGCATTACGCAAGGATACGATTCTTGTTTCCGTTATGATGGTCAACAATGAGACCGGTGCGGTTATGCCTATTGATAAAATGGCAAAGCTTACCCACAAAATGTGTCCCAACGCCATTTTCCACACCGATGCGGTACAGGGTTTCCTGAAAGTTCCCTTCCAGGCAAAGACTTTGGGTGCTGACCTGATCAGCATTTCTTCCCATAAGATCCATGGACCCAAGGGCGTAGGCGCGCTTTATATCACACCTCGGTTAAAGTCCTTCCCTGCGCTGTTAATTGGCGGTGGGCAGGAGAACAATTACCGTAGCGGCACGGAGGCGATGCCAGCCATTCTGGGTTTTGGCGCAGCTTGTGAAGCCGGTCGTATCACCTTCAAGGAAGATACCCGAAGAGAGAAGGAAATGCTGGACTGTCTTGTACAGCAAATCAGTGTGATGGAAGGCGTGGCGATCAACGGCTGCCACCAAGCGCCCCATATTCTCAATCTGGCGATCCCCGGTGTTCCGACACAAAACACGATCAACATTTTACAGGACGCTGAGATTTGTGTTTCTGCCGGTTCAGCCTGCGCCAAAGGCCATCGCAGCCACACGCTGACGGCAATGAAGCTGTCACCCGAGATTATTGACAGCTCCTTCCGCGTTTCCCTTTCCCGGGAAACCACAGAGCAGGATATCTGTGCGCTGATTGAGGGCATTCAATCTGTATTGCGGTGGAAGAACCGCTAGGAGTTATTATGAAACAACTGATTACCCAGTACGGTGGATTGAAGAAAGAAATCTACATTCTGTTCATCGGCAAACTGGTTACCGCTATGGGTTCCTTTGTATGGCCCATGCTGACTTTTCTGCTGACAACAAAGCTGAGCATGAGCGACAGCACCTCTACCATGATCATTGCTACCGCTTCTGTCGTTTCCTTCCCCGCGTCGATCCTGGGCGGCAAGCTGGCAGATAAGTTCAGCCGAAAAAGTATTATTATCCTGTTTGACTGTTTAAGTGTCAGCCTATATTTTCTGGCTGCGATCCTGCCTGTCTCCATTGGCACTGTTGGTATTTTGTTCCTGGCAGGTCTGCTCCAGACCATTGAAGGCCCTGCCTTTGATGCGCTCACCGCTGACTACTCCACTTCAAAGCAACGAGAAAAAGCCTATTCCCTTTCCTATCTTGGATTCAATTTAGGATATATCGTAGGCGCCAGTGTTGCCGGTTTGCTGTTCCAAAAGTATCTTCGTCTGGCATTCTTAATTAACGGTCTTGCGGATTTTACTTCCACCATTTTGATCATTTTCTTTGTACATAAGAAAAATGCAATTACAGAGGATACCGCTTCTCTGGAAGAAAACTACAGCGAATACGAAATGCCGGTAGATGACAAATTGCCTGTCACTACGATATTGAAGCAGCGCCCTGTTTTGCTCTATATGCTCATTGTGGGCTGTTTTGCTTCCATGCCGGCAAATCTGATGGGTCTTCTGCTTCCGCTACAGTTAAAAGAGGGTCTTGCAGAAGCCGGTGCAACGCTCTACGGTTATCTCAACTCCTTAAACGGCTTTGTGGTTATTCTCTTTACACCGATTCTGACAGTATTACTGAAAAAACTGA
Source organism: Oscillospiraceae bacterium (assembly GCA_017547505.1). Classification (GTDB taxonomy): domain Bacteria; phylum Bacillota; class Clostridia; order Oscillospirales; family Oscillospiraceae; genus Faecousia. The sequence goes on from JAFYPO010000100.1 coordinate 5,685, forward strand.
CAGAAATTCCAAAGACTATCGTTGGTCTATTGCTGTTTATTGCAGGTATCGCCCTGTTCTCGGTTGGCAATATCACCGGCATTCTGTTCTTGGGCATGTTCGTCTTTACATTGGGTGAAGTTGTCACAGTTCTGGGTGCCAACCCCTACGCCTCCCGCCGGATACCGGCATCTCACCGCGGTCGTGTGGGTGGTATCTCCAGTGTCGTACACTCCATCTTCTCCTCTTTGACCCAATATCTTATCAGCTTCATGTTGATTTTAACATGCAGCAACTACCGCATGCTTTGGTTGATCTTTGTGGGGATCGGTCTGCTGGCTACTGTGGCATACACATTTTTGTATCGCCCCGATAAACGCACCTTCCCCAAGCTTTATGAGAAATAAAAAGAACCCCTCGTCCAAAGACGAGGGGTTTTCTTATAAGGACCTTACAAACGCTTTGACTTGTTTGCGGCTTTTGAATATATGAATTGTTTTATCGGAATTCTGCTCCAGTAAACTGTATAGTTTCTTTCGTTTGGTCTTATTAAAATTCCAAACCCAACAAAGAAATTCCCATTC
>JAFYPO010000101.1 GCA_017547505.1 Oscillospiraceae bacterium
GCTATGAATCCCAAGTACTGGGACAAGGCTCAGGTGCCTCAGGCTGACGTTGACAAGGAGCTGGCTGTGCAGGTCGCTCTCATGGACAACGATCCCAAGATGGCTTCCAAGCCCGCTGCTGTTAAGGAGAAGATCGCTGCCGGTAAGATCGCAGCTTTCTACAAGGACAGCTGCCTGCTGCAGCAGGAGTTCGTCCGTTCCGACCTGTTCAAGGGCGATGTCGCCGGCTACATTGCTGACGCTGCCAAGAAGCTGGGCGGTTCCGTCAAGTTCGTCGATGCTATCCACTACATCAAGGGTGAAGGCATTGAGAAGAAGGAAGAGGACTTCGCTGCTGAGGTCGCTGCTCAGATCGCCGGTGCTAAGTAATTAAAACCGCAAATAACCCCCGATCATTCGATCGGGGGTTTTCTTTTTATATTTCCACGCCGCCGTCTTTGCGAATGGAGAGAATGTGGCAAGCGCCGTCGCCCAAAACAGCATCGATGCCGGCTCGGAACTGCTCCAGCATATCGCACGGCACAAAGGCCTGCACCGTGCCGGCAAAACCACCGCCGTGGACGCGGTAGCCGCCCCGGCCGCCCAACAGCTTTTGGCACAAAGCCAGGGTCAACGCAACCTCCTGTTTTCCGGTTGCACCGGTGGGGATCACATTTTGCAAATACATATAAGAGGAATAGCCGCTTTCTTTCATAAGGGACAGGTATGTAGCAAAATCTCCCTTTTCCAGCGCCGTCACCTGTTGTTCTACCCTGGCATTTTCCTCGTAGAAATGGATCGCACGCAGCACCGCCCGGTCGCCGAACCGCTCCCGCAACGCGGGAATTTCTCCATAAAACTCCCCTTCCGGGATCTGCCGCAGAACCTCTTTTCCAAAATAGCCACTGATCCCCTTCAGTTCCCGGGTAATGGCGGCATACTCATCGGTGAGTTCCGCGTGGCTGGCACGGGTGTCGATGATACAAAGGGCATGGCCGCAGGCAGCAAAATCAAAGTCCACCGGCCGGATCACAGGGTTATTGGGATCTTCAAAATCAATGGTCACCATACCACCCACGGCACTGGCCATCTGATCCATGAGACCGCAGGGCTTGCCGAAGAACACATTTTCCGCGTACTGGCCCACCATGGCGATCTCCGGCTGGGTCAGCTTGCCGCCGAAGAACACACGATTGGAAATCGTGCCTACCAGCACCTCAAAGGCGGCAGAAGAGGAAAGACCGGAACCGGGCAGCACCGTGGACTCCATATAGGCGTCGAAGCCTGCCATTTTGCAACCAAGCTGTACAAATCTGGCAGCCACGCCCCGGATCAGCGCTGCGGTGGTATTGATCTCCTCCGCCACAGGGGTCAGGTTGTCCAGTTCCACAATGCACATGGGATAGCCTTTGGACAGCACGCGAATGGTATTTGTGCCGTTTACCTTTACCGCCGCCACCATATCCAGATCCACCGCGCCTGCCAGCACCCGGCCTCTCTGGTGGTCGGTGTGGTTGCCGGAAAGTTCCGTTCTGCCGGGGGCAGAAAAATAGCGCTCCGGCACGCAGCCGAAGGCCCGGGCAAACCCCGTATCCAAGGCAGTTTTCTGTTCTTTTGTGAGGGTCATAGGATCGCCTCCTGTTGTTTTTTCTCCATTATACCCCGCTTCTTCCCAAAAGGAAAGCAGAAAGTTGACTTTCTTTTCGTTCGGAACTATAATCGCAGGAGAACTCTATAACAAGCAAAAGGAGGGGGCTTATGGATCTGCAAACCGCAAAGGCACAGCTGGCAGAAAAGGACTATACCTGCGTTCTTTGTCTGGACGGCAAACTCGCCACCAGCCGTCAGCGTGGTGTCAAACCTCTTCTGAACTGGCTGGAGAACCCCGAACTGGGCAGAGGCTTCTGCGCCGCCGATAAGGTGGTGGGCAGAGCCACCGCATACCTCTACAGCCTCCTGGGCGCAAAGGCAGTATACGCCAATGTTATGAGCAAATCTGCGCTGGAGGTTCTGGAAAAAGAGGGCATCGCTGCCGCTTACGGTCAGCTTGTCCCCTATATCGTCAACCGCAAGGGCGACGGTATGTGTCCCATGGAAGCCGCCACTTTGCAGGTGCATACCCCCCAGGAAGCACTTATTGCCGTAAAAAAAGCACTGGCGGAACTTGACAAAAAGGTTTGAAACCGCTACAATACCGGTACAATCTATAAGACAGTTCGTGACCATCCTGTCTCTAATCAAAACTAGGGAATTGGGTGGGCAGTTTATGCCCACTTTTTGTTTGGGCACGACTGTGCCCATTTTTTCTTTTTCAGGTGATACTATGAACAAAAAAACCCGTTTTATGGCCCGCAGCGCCCTGATTGCCGCTCTGTATGTGGCGCTTACCTATCTGCAGAATTTTCTGCTCCCCGGCACCACCTCCATGGCCATTCAGTTTCGCTTTTCCGAAGCCTTGTGCGTTCTGGCGCTTTTTACCCCCTCTGCCGTTCCCGGTCTGACCCTGGGTTGTCTGCTGTTTAATGTCAGCTACACCCACACCCTGCCCCTGGACTTCCTGCTGGGTACCATGGCAACCTTTTTGGCCGTGGGGGGCATGTGCCTGACCCGCCGCTGGACGATCTTCGGCTATCCCCTTTTCGCCCTGCTCCTGCCGGCAATTACCAACGGTATTCTGGTGGGTTGGGAGATCTCCATGTATGTAGGCGGCGCATTCTGGCTGAACGCATTGTATGTGGCTATCGGCGAAGCTGTGGTACTGCTGACCGCCGGCACTGCACTTTTTTATGCCATTGGCAAACGCAACCTGGGTCTGTGGTTGCGTACCTGAGGATTTTTTGGTATACTAAAGCCGAGGAAGTGAGAATATGATCGATTTTCAGGCTTTGAAATTAGAGGACAAGCCCCGCTTCGACGCAATTTTGCAAAACTGCGGCATGCGCGGCTGTGAATACAGCTTTGTAAACCTTTATTTATGGGGACGGCAGAAAGCCGCCTTTTTGGGGGATCATCTGGTATTCTTTTCCCAGTTCAACCGGAAAAGCGTGTACCTGTTCCCTGTGGGCGCGGGCGACCTGACCCCGGCGATCGAAGCGATCATAGCCGATGCCCAGGAGCGGGGCATTCCCTGCCGCTTCACCGGTCTGACCCACGACGACTGCGCCATGCTGGAACAGCTGTTCCCCGGACGTTTCCGCTATCACATTGACCGGGACGCCTTTGACTATGTGTACGCTATTGAGGATCTTGTGGAGCTGAAAGGCCGCCGCTTCCAGAAGAAGCGCAACCACTTAAACCGCTTCCGCAACGATCACCCCGATTGCAGACTCATTCCCATCACCGATGAGAACACGCCCATGGTCACACAAATGGTGGAAACCTGGTACACCCTGCGTCTGCAGGAAAATCCCCACGGGGATTTCAAGATGGAGCAGGTTGCCCTGACAAAGGCCCTGCGCCACCGGAAAGAGCTGGGCATGGAGGGTCTGCTGCTTATGGAGGGCGACAAGCTTCTGGCGATGGCCATGGGCTCCCGCCTGAACGACGACACCTTTGATATTCACTTTGAAAAGGCGCTGGAAGCCAACGACGGCACTTACGCTGCCATCAACCAGGGTTTTGCCCAGTACCTCCACGAAAAGTACCCGGAGATTCTCTGGCTGGACCGGGAGGACGATATGGGTCTGGAAGGTCTGCGCAGAGCCAAAATGTCCTACAATCCGGAACGCATGATCGAAAAAAGCTGGGTCTGCCTTTTGGAGGATTGCTATGAGTATTAACGATCTGAAGCAGCTTTGGCAGCAGGCCTTTGGGGATACCGAGGATTTCCTGGACGACTTCTTCTGCGTGGCCTACAGCGAGGACCGCTGCGCGACGATTGAAGAAGACGGCAACCTTGCCGCCATGCTCTACTGGTTCGACTGTATTTGGGAAGACAGAAAAATCGCCTATATCTACGCCGTTGCCACCGACGAAGCCTACCGCAACCGGGGTCTTTGCCGGGACCTCATGGACGCGACCCATGCCAAGCTGCAAGCCCAGGGTTATGCCGGCGCTGTACTGGTACCCGGTAACCGGGAGCTGTTTGGACTTTATGAGAAAATGGGCTATGTCCCCTTCTGTCCCATGACCCGGGTAACCATGGAAGCCGGAGACACCCCCGCCGATCTGGCAGTTCTCAGTTCCGACGAATACAGCAAACGCCGCCGTCCTTTCCTTCCCCAGGGCGCTGTGGAGGAAGGCGACCTGATGCTGGATTTCCTTGCCACATACTGCAAGCTCTATGTATGCGAAGGCTGTGTCTTCAGCGGTGCCATGGACGACGAGATGTTCTATTTCCAGGAATTTCTGGGCGAACCCGGCTGGGTTCCCGGTATTCTGAAAGCGCTGGGCGCGGAAAAAGGTATCCTCCGCCTCCCCGGCGGCGCGCCCTATGCCATGTACCGAACACTGACCGAAGACGAAACGCTCCCCACCCATTTCCAAATCCCTCTGAATTAACACAAATTCCCATAAAAACACCGCCCATTACTTGGGCGGTGTTTCCTTTTTCCGGCGGGCAAGTTCCTGAACTACCTCTCCGATCACATTGTCAAAATTTTCTTTCAGATTGCCTTCCAGATAATCTTTCAGAAAAGCTTCCAGCTTTTCAGTAGGCTGCCGCCGCAAATAGGCTTCTGTCGTATACTCCACGTTTTCATTCCTCCCATTATGGGGATTATATCCCCTTAATAAGATAGATTATAACCCCCATAATATGGATATGTCAATATGGAGGTTGTAACATGATTCGTTTTGACAAGCTTTGGGAGATGTTGGAGAAGAAAAATATCTCCACATATTATTTGCGGGAACACTGTGGAATTGACAGCAAGACGATTCGCAGATTACGCGCAAACGAAAATACAGAAACCAAAACATTAAACAAGCTCTGCGCTGTTCTGGATTGCCGTTTGGAGGATATTGCAGAATACACACCGGATTAACAAAAGCCACCTCTTTTGAGGTGGCTTTTTTATGGACAGCCGTCCGCGGCTGTCTCTACAACATGATTGTTCAACTATCCTCTGTAGGGCGGGGGCTTGCTCCCGCCGCCTATGCAGACCTTATTTCGGCGGGGGCAAGCCCCCGCCCTACGGTATGCTCTCACATTCCCGCCGTAGGGGTCGGCGCCCCCGACGACCCGAAAAACCTTTGCCAAAAAGCGACATCTATTAATAAAATGTGAACTTTCTGTTGACATTTGTCTTTCTGTCAGGTACAATAAATTTATCCATTATATTTTAGGAGGAAAACTATGGAAAACCAAACTAACTGCGTACCCGCCCAACAGATGAAGACCAACAGAGGTCTCATCAAGACCATTCTGCTGAGCATTATTACCCTGGGTATTTATCCTCTGGTTCTGTTCTGCTGCATCTCCAGCGACATTAACGTGATCGCTTCCAGATACGACGGCAGAAAGACCATGAACTTCCTGCTGCTGACCTTCATCGTCGCTCCCATTACCTTTGGTATCGGCGGTCTGGTATGGTACCACAACATCTCCGACCGTATCGGCAACGAGCTGTCCCGCCGCGGTATCGCTTACAGCTTCGGCGCCGGTTCCTTCTGGGGTTGGTGCTTCCTGGGTTCTCTGATCGGTATCGGTCCTCTGGTTTACCTGCACAAGCTGTGCAAGGCTATGAACCTGCTGAGCGAGAACTACAACGTCAACGGCTAATACTGAAAAGCAAAAAAACATCCGGGCAATCGCCCGGATGTTTTTTATTGCCTTTGATTAAGCGCCGACGAACTTGTTCAGATCGTTCTGGATCATGCACAGAGGCACGATGCCCAGGCCGACCAGACCCAGCACCAGGTACAGGATGGAGTTGTCGTTGTGAGCAACGCCCTTAGCATTCAGGCCCTCAGCCAGCTTCTTCTCGACCATGTACACACCAACGAAGGGCAGGAACAGCATCAGAATGATCTCCAGCATTGCGCTGTCAGCAGGATCCTTAACGGAAACAGCTTCGCGGGTCATGCAGACGATCCAGTAGATACCGTAGATACCACAGGTGATGATGGTCAGCAGGATTGCAGTAACGATATTGCGGGGTTTGATGTTCATAATAGTTGCCTCCTTTTCGAATTTTGGCTACCTCTATTTTAGCAAATTGTTCATGCCTTGTCAACATTTGTCGCTATGTGGCGGTTGTATTTTTTAATTTTTTTGGTATAATATTAAATATCTTTTATTTGGAACTGTGCTTATGAAGAGAAAAATCGTAATTATCTGCGTTTCCCTGGGCGTTTTAGGCATCGGATTGTTTCTGGCCTGGCTGGTTTCTCTGGGGTTTAAGGTCTACTGTCCCTTCCATGTGCTGACCGGTCTGCAATGTCCGGGGTGCGGCAATACCCGGGCCACCATGGCGCTGCTGCGGCTGGATTTTAGGACCATGTTCTATTATAATCTGCTGTACCCTCTGGAAATGCTCTATATTTTCAGAATCTATGCCACCTGCTCCGTCAATTACATAAGAGGCGGTCGTTTTGCCTATCGCACCAAACCGGATTGGATCGATATTGCCTGTCTTGTGCTGATCCTTGTGTGGACGGTAGTCCGCAACTGCACACCCCTATACTAACAAGAAACCCCCGCCTAAGGGCAATGCATTAAGTTAGCATGTCATTGCCCTTAGGCGGGGGTTATTATCATTTATTTCTTTGCCAGCAGTTCTTCCTTCTTCTGATTGAATTCTTCTTCCGTCAGCGCGCCGGACTCCTTCAGCTTTGCCAGCTTTTCGATCTGGTCCGCCACGTCCTCCTTGGGCGCAGTGACATTTGTCCAAGCTTTCTGCAGATCATCCGTCAGGCCGGTGAGCTGTTCCTCCAGCTTCTGCTCCTCCACGAACGCGTTTGTCTTTTCCACAACGTCGTTGGCCACTTTCTTCAGCTTATCAAACAATGCCATTTTCTTTTCGCTCCTTCATTGGTTTCCCCTTAGGGTTATGGCGATTATAGCACCGCC
>JAFYPO010000102.1 GCA_017547505.1 Oscillospiraceae bacterium
GGCAACTCCCTGATCATCTCTGTTCTCTCCAGCGCCATCGCCACCGTATTCGGCACTGTGTCCGCTGTGGGTATTCACAGCCTGAAGCCCCGCATGCGGAAGACCGTTATGGGTCTGACCAACATTCCCATGACCAACCCGGATATTGTCACCGGTATTTCCCTGTCCTTGCTGTTTGTCTTTGTAGGCACAAAAATGCTGGGACAGCGCAACGCACTCACCTTCTGGACGTTGCTGATTGCCCACATCACCTTCAATCTGCCTTATGTCATTTTGAATGTGATGCCCAAGCTACAGCAGATGGACCGTTCCTTACAGGACGCTGCCATGGATCTGGGTTGTACCCCCTTCCAGTCCTTTATGAAGGTGACGATCCCCGAGATCATGCCCGGCGTGATTTCCGGCGCCATTATGGCCTTTACCATGAGCCTTGATGACTTTGTGATCAGTTATTTTGTCACCGGTTTGGACTTTATCACCTTGCCGGTAGAGATCTACAACTACACCAAGAAGCAACTGCAACCTAAGATCTACGCCATGTTTACCATGCTGTTCCTCTTGATCTTTGTGCTGATGGTCGTCATGAATCTTCTGCAAATCCGTCAGGATAAGCAGAAGGCCGCAAGACGGGCGTAAGGAGGGGTAGCCATGAAAAGATGTATTACCTTATTCCTTGCCGCTGTGCTGGCCCTTGGACTTTTCAGCGGTTGCACCGCTTCCGACAGCCGCACCGTGATCAATGTCTACAACTGGGGACAGTATATCTCCGAAGGCAACGACGGCTGTATCGATGTGATCGCGGAGTTTGAAAAGCGCTACCCCAACATCAGGGTCAACTATGTTACCTTTGATTCCAACGAGACCATGTATGCCAAGATGGCAAACGGCGGTATCACCGTAGATGTGATTATTCCCTCCGACTACATGGTAGACCGGCTGATTCAGGAGAATATGCTTCTTCCCCTGAATATGAACAACATTCCCAATGCTAAATATATCCATGAGGATTATCTTGGTTGGGACTTTGACCCCGATAACACCTACTCCCTGCCCTATTCCTGGGGTACTGTGGGTATTATCTACAACAGCAAGTATGTGGACGAAGAAGATGTGACCGGCTGGGAGCTTCTGTGGAACGAGGAATATAAGGACAAGATCCTGATGTTCGATAACTCCAGAGATGCTTTCTGCATTACCCAGTGTATGTTGGGCTACGACATCAACACCACTGAGCCGAAAGAGCTGTTAGCTTGTGCAAAAAAGCTGGCAGAGCAGCGACCCATTGTACAGCAGTATATCATGGATCAGGTATTTGACCTGATGGAAAACGAGGAAGCCTGGATCGCGCCCTACTATGCCGGCGACTATCTGACCATGGCAGATGAAAACGAAGATCTTTGTTTCTATCTGCCCAAAGAGCAGGGGTTCAACCGCTTTATCGATGCCATGTGTATTCCCACTTGCGCAGAGAATAAAGAAGCTGCCGAAACCTTTATTAACTTCCTTTGTGAGCCGGAAATCGCCGGTGGCAATATGGATTGGATCTGCTACGGCACGCCCATTCCCGCTGCCAAGGAATTTATGGATCCGGAAGTGGTAAACGATCCGGTATCTTATCCCGATGCGGATACATGGAAGATGGGAAGAAACTATCGCGCCCTTCCCCGCTCCACAACACGGCTGATGGAAGAGCTCTTCATGCAGGTGCGTAACGGCATTTCCATTCACCTTCCCAAATAAAGAAATCCCGGATGCACAAGCATCCGGGATATTTTTTATTTGCCAATGCCCACTGTGTTTTTCAGATAGGCTGTGACCTGGTCTGCCAGATCACGATGGTTCTGCGCGCTGGGTAGGCCGATCTGCACGGTAGCAGGACCTGCACCCTCCAAGTCCCAGGTAAAGCTGGTAACGAAGAATTTCTTGTCTCCCAGTTCCTTCTGCAGCGCCACCATAGCATCATACTGTTCCTTTGTATAACCGCCGGTAGAAGTTCTGTCAAACCAGACAATAGCAGGTTCTTCACCGTAGATCTCACGCAGGCGGAGAATGAAGTTCTTAGCGCCTTCTTTGAACAGTTCCAGGCTGAAGCCTGCAGAGACTGTATCGTTGCCGCCGATCTTCATAACGATCACGTCCGGAGTACGGCTAAAGGTGTACTTCTCTTCGCCAGACCAACGCCACAAATACTCATATGCGTCGGTCATGCTGATTTTCTGTGCCACATCACCGCTGCAGAAGCCGCAGTTGCCCTTTGCCACGATGGAATAATCCGCGCTGAAGTCCTGAGCTACCTGATAGGCAAAGGAGCTGGTATTGGAGTGGTCGGTCACAAGGAAACCTTGTCCCGGGCGGAATTCACCTGCAGAGCCGGAACCGGTAACGGTGGAGTCGCCGATAAACTCGATGTACAAATCATTCTTTGCAGGAGCAGCTTCCACAGTACCCGCAAATTCAATACCCAAGAGCATCTGCTTCTGGCCTACATAAGTAGAAGGCTCCAGCTCCCGCAGCAGCTTAATGGTATGCTGACCGGCAGTAAGAGGAATCTCAAAATAGTGGCCGTTGGCCACCGGCATCAAAGTGGGACGCTCCAGCTTGACACCGTCTACAAACACTGCCAAAGTGCTCTCATAGGAGGTCTCATAGTGCACCTTCATGTTGCCGCCTTCTGCGTTCACATTGAACTCAAATCCACAAGCGGGCCACTCAATTCGGACTGCGGTGGGCTTGTCCGGGTCGGTAAATACACGGCCCTGGGTCTTGGAGGCGCCCAGCATGCCGGCCATAGACTTAAAGGCTGCGGGATTGGCAACAGCAGTGATGGCGTTACTGGTCACTGCACCCTCATAACCGGCTGCGGTAACACTTACGGTGATCTCCTTGCCGGCTGCATTTACGGGGACATAGAACGTTGCGCCATTGGCGTTGTACACCGGCTCACCGGCCACA
>JAFYPO010000103.1 GCA_017547505.1 Oscillospiraceae bacterium
CCCTCTGTTGTTGCATTTTCCAAGACCGGCGAGCGTATGGTCGGCCAGGTTGCAAAGCGTCAGGCTGTTACCAACGCAGACCGCACCATCGCTTCCATCAAGCGCCACATGGGTGAGAACTACCATGTAACCATCGACGGCAAGGGTTACACCCCCCAGGAAATCAGCGCAATGGTTCTGCAGAAGCTGAAGGCTGACGCTGAAAGCTACCTGGGTCAGACTGTTTCCGAGGCTGTCATCACTGTTCCCGCTTACTTCTCTGACGCACAGCGCCAGGCTACCAAGGATGCAGGCAAAATTGCCGGTCTGGAAGTAAAGCGTATCATCAACGAGCCCACCGCAGCTGCTCTGGCTTACGGCCTGGATACGGAAACCGAGCAGAAGATCATGGTTTATGACCTGGGCGGCGGCACCTTCGACGTTTCCATCATGGAAATCTCCGATGGCGTGTTCGATGTTCTGGCTACCGCAGGCGACACCCGTCTGGGCGGTGACGACTTTGACCAGAGAATCATGAATTACCTGGTTGCTGAGTTCAAGAAGACTGAGGGCATCGACCTGTCCAATGACAGAGTTGCTATGCAGCGTCTGAAGGAAGCTGCCGAGAAGGCTAAGATTGAGCTGTCCGGCATGACCTCCACTGCTGTAAACCTGCCCTATATCACTGCTGATGCTACCGGCCCCAAGCACCTGGACGTGACCCTGACCCGCGCCAAGTTCGACGAAATGACCGCCGATCTGGTGGAGCGCACCATGAAGCCTGTCCGTCAGGCTATGTCCGATGCCGGTCTGAAGCCCAGCGATCTGCACAAGGTCCTGCTGGTTGGCGGTTCTACCCGTATCCCTGCTGTGCAGGAAGCTGTTAAGGGTATCACCGGCAAGGAAGGTTTCAAGGGCATCAACCCCGACGAGTGCGTTGCTCTGGGCGCAGCTATTCAGGGTGGCGTTATCAACCAGGAAGTCAACGATGTGGTCCTGCTGGACGTCACTCCCCTGTCTTTGGGCATTGAGACCATGGGCGGCGTGTTCACCAAGCTGATCGACCGCAACACCACCATTCCCACCCGCAAGAGCCAGATCTTCTCCACTGCTGCTGACAATCAGCCTTCCGTTGATGTCCATGTTCTGCAGGGTGAGCGTGAGATGGCTGCTTACAACAAGACCCTGGGCAACTTCCAGCTGGGCGGCATTGCTCCCGCTCCCCGTGGCGTTCCCCAGATCGAAGTTACCTTCGACATCGACGCCAACGGCATCGTAAAGGTTTCTGCTAAGGACCTGGGTACCGGCAAGGAGGCCAACATCTCCATCACCGCATCTACCAACCTGAGCCAAGACGAGATCGAGAAGGCTGTGAAGGAAGCTGAGCAGTTCGCTGCTGAGGATAAGGCTCGCCGCGAGGAAGTGGACACCCACAACAATGCCGAGCACCTGATCTACCAGACCGAGAAGACTTTGAATGAGTTGGGCGACAAGGCAACCGAGGACGAGAAGGCTGCCGTACAGGCTGCTGTGGAGAAGCTGAAGGAAGCCAACAAGGGCACCGATCTGGAAGCTATCAAGGCAGCAATGGAAGAACTGCAGAAGGCATTCTATCCCATCACCGAGAAGATGTATCAGCAGGCACAGGCAGCACAGGGTCAGCCCGGCGCACAGCCCGGCGACGACACTGTGGTGGACGCAGACTACGAGACTGTAGACTAACCCTGTAAAGGGGCGGCAACGCCGCCCCTTTTAGGTGTCTTTAGAGGTAACGACAATGGCGGAAAATAAACGCGATTATTATGAGGTATTGGGCCTTGGAAAAGGCGCAAGCCCGGAAGCGATCAAAAAAGCATACCGCAAGTTAGCCCTGCAGTACCACCCCGACCGCAATCCTGACAACAAGGAAGCGGAAGAAAAGTTTAAAGAACTGGGTGAAGCTTATGAGGTGCTTTCCAACGAGGAAAAGCGCGCTCGCTACGACCAGTTCGGCTTTGCCGGCGTAGACCCCAATTACGGCGCAGGCGCCGGCGCGGGTGCAGGCTTCGGTGGCTTTGGCGGTTTTGGAGATATGTTCGGCGACATTTTCGGCGATTTCTTCGGCGGTGGCGGCAGCTCCCGTCGTAACCGGAATGCCCCCCGCAGAGGCGAGGACGTGGGCGCCCGGGTGGAGATCACCTTTGAAGAAGCCGCCTTTGGCACAGAGAAGGAAGTTTCTTACCACCGTGTGGAAAACTGCAGCGAGTGTCACGGCAGCGGCAGCGCCGACGGTCAGGTGGAGACCTGTTCCCGTTGTAATGGTTCCGGCCAGGTCTATGTGACCCAGAATATGCTGGGCATGGCCATTCAGTCTACCGCTACCTGTCCCCAGTGTAACGGTCGTGGTAAGATTATCAAGAATCCCTGCAACACCTGCCGCGGCAAGGCAAAGGTGCGTAAAAAGCACACTGTCCGGGCAAAGGTGCCTGCCGGTATCGACACCGGTATGCAGTTCAGGGTCAGAAACGAAGGCAACGCAGGTATTAACGGCGGCCCTAACGGCGATGTGCTGGTGGAAGTCAGTATCCGCCGTCACCCCATTTTCCAGCGCAACGGTATGGACGTGATTTGCGAGATCCCCATTACCTTTACCCAGGCAGCGCTGGGCGCAGAACTGGAAATTCCTACACTGGACGGCAAGACGACGCTTACCATTCCCGAGGGAACCCAGACCGGCAAGGAGTTTGTCCTGAGCGGCAAGGGCATTCCCAATGTGCATAATCCTGCCCGTCGCGGCAACCAGCGCATTTATGTCGTGGTGGAGACCCCCACCAAGCTGACCAAGGAGCAGAAGGAACTGCTTATGAAGCTGGACGGCACCTGGGACGCAAAGGCTACCCCAAAACGGAAGAAATTTTTTGATACTTTGAAGGATTTCTTCGATTAATTCCATATTTTAAGGGACAGAAGCTTGCTTCTGTCCCTTAAATGTATTATAATGGGTCTATCAAATTTGTTTTGGAGGATTCCCTATGAAGCGTACAGACTATATCAGCTGGGACGAATATTTTATGGGCGTTGCCATGCTGGCGGCTTGCCGCAGTAAGGACCCCAGCACCCAGGTAGGCGCCTGCATCGTTTCCCAGGATAATATCATTGTTTCCACCGGCTATAACGGCATGCCCAAGGGCTGCTCCGACGATGAGTTCCCCTGGAACCGTGACGGCGAGGAGAACAAGTATCCCTTCGTTGTCCATGCGGAGCTGAATGCCATTTTGAATGCAAACGGCCGTGATCTGCGTGGCTGTAAGCTCTATGTGGCCCTGTTCCCCTGCAACGAATGCGCCAAGGCGATTATTCAGAGCGGTATTCGGGAGATCTACTACCTCTCCGATAAGTATGCCACTACCCCCACTACCCTGGCTTCCAAGCGTATGTTGGACGCAGCCGGTGTCAAGTATACCCAGCTGCAGACCAATGTGAAGACCTTGACCCTGGATTTTGTACCTCCGGAAATGAAGTAAAAAGAAACGGACAACATCTTTTGATGTTGTCCGTTATTTTTATCGATGCTCGCCCAGATAGAACAGAGCCAGTGTTCCGGGACCGGAGTGAGAACCGATCACCGCGCCTACATAGTAGGTAAAGACCTCTTTGACACCGTACTTTTCCTTTACGAGGCTTGCCAGATAATCGGCATCTGCCTGACAATCGCCGTGACAGATAAAGACAGTATCATTGGCGCCGGGCAGGGCGGTCTCGCCCATCTTCTTTGCCAAAGCTTCAATGGAAGCCTTACGGCCGCGGGCCTTACCCACATTGATCAGGTGACCTTCGTTGTCCACATGGAGAACGGGCTTGATCTGCAGCATAGTACCCACCAGGGCTGTGGCAGCGCTGACACGGCCGCCCCGCTTCAGGTACATCAGGTCGTCTACAGTAAACCAGTGGCACAGGTGCAGCTTGTTTTCCTCCACCCAGTCTGCCAGTTGGTCAAGGGAAAGACCCTCGTCCCGCTTCTTGCAGGCATACCATACCAGAAGGCCCTGACCCAAAGAGGCGCACAGGGTATCCACCACCCGGATCTTGCGATCGGGGTATTTTTCTGCCAGTTCCCCAGCGGCGATCACTGCGGATTGGCAAGTGCCGGAAAGACCGGAGGAGAAGGTCAGAACCAATGCGTCCTGACCGGCGGCCAGCGCAGGCTCTATGACGGCAGCCCAGCCTTCGGGGTTGACTGCGGAGGTAGTTGCTTTTTCACCGCTACGCAGGCCGTCGAACATATCCTTCAGCCACTGTTCGGAATAGGAAGTATAATACTGTCCTTTGTACAGAACGGAAAGGGGCACAACGCCCAGGTTCAGTTCCTCGTACATATGGGCAGGAAAATCGCAGCAAGTATCGGTGATAATTTTGTAAGACATAGAAAAACTCCTTCAGAGAAATGCCCCGCCAGGCGGGTCTTCGTTATTATAATTGCCATTTTGTCTGTACTCCACCCCCAAAAAAGAGAAGTGGGCGCAAAAGCGTTCTCCCACCTGTAGAAACAGCGCTCTACTGGCAGTAGAACTGCAAAAATCCCAAAAAAAGTCCCGATTGATACCAATCGGGACTTTTTTTACCGGGGGAGTTTTTTCAGGAAGGTGGCAGACAGCAGACCGCCCCACAGGGCAAGACTTATAACCCAGTATTGGCCGCTGAACATGGGGGCAGATACGATGGCAAGAGCGATGAAAACGCCGTTGACCACAGTTTCCGATGCAAAGGCGGCGCAAAGGAAAAATGCCACCAGGAAAAGTGTGGTCAAGGCAAGAGAAACTATGCAGACCCACCGTACAGAAAGAATAATCTTGCGGTTTTTTGTTCTGCAGCCTTCCCAGAGCAGCAGCGCGCCGGGGACAAAACAGAGAACACTTAAAAGAATGACGGCAAATTTCAAAGGACCGGAAGGACTTACCAGAAAACCAAGTCCCGCGCAGAGAATATAAAGTGCGCCCCAGGCGCAGGATAAGAATAGTGTCATAAAAGCCGTTCTCCCCATGGATTTTTCTATATTGTACCCCATTTGCCCCTCGATGGCAAGAAAAAACTGGACAGCATGGTATCTGTCTGTTATAATTACAGTAATTAACATAATATGGAGTGATTGCCATGAGATGTCCTTTTTGCGGCGACCAGGAAAGCAAAGTTGTAGACTCCCGCCATTCTGAAGACGGCTTGAGTATCCGTCGGCGCCGGGAGTGTCTGGTTTGCCAGCGTCGTTTTACAACCTATGAGATCGTGGAAAGTCTGCCGATCATTGTGGTGAAGAAAGACGGCTCCCGCCAGAGCTTTGATAAGAATAAGATTATCAAGAGCATGGTACGTGCTTTCGATAAGCGCCAGGTGGAGACCGGCGATCTGGATCGCATTGCCATGGAGATCGAACAGGCTCTGCAGAACAGCCTGGAGCGGGAGGTCAGCACGGACCGGATCGGTGAGATGGTCATGGAGCGGATTAAGCCCCTGGACGAAGTCGCCTATATCCGCTTTGCATCTGTATATCGAAAGTTCCAGGACGTGAACGGCTTTATCCATGAGATCAACAAGTTCCTGGAGGAAAAGTAAATGGATGCTCTATTCTCTGCCCTGAAAGAGTTTGATTTTGATAAGATGTTGCCGGAGCTCGGCGCATATGTCAGCGGATTAAAATTCTGGTCATGGGTGCTGATGATGGTAGGACCGGTGCTGCTTTTGGTGCTGGGTGTCCTCTATCTCAAGTGCCCTCCCAAAGATAGCAGCTGCAAATGGGCATTTTCCAACAAAAAGACGAGAGAGAACCCGGACCTGTGGGATAAGGCCCATAAGCTGGGTGGTAAAATCTGGCTTGCCCTGGGCGCAGTGCTTTGCGTAGTGGGAATTGTTCTGGGTCTTCTGTTTCTGGCCTTTGATGCCCTTACGGCCGCGACCTTTGCGGTGTGGGTCATTGGCATTGAGTTGGTGCTGATCATCGCAAGTCGGATCCTCATCGCTTCCAAAATCTAAAAAATATCCCCGAAGCCGTAAGGCTTCGGGGATGTCTTTTTCAATTAGTCGTTCCAGATGGGGTTGCCCATTGCCAGCAGCGTGTACTCACGAGTGGTGTCGTGGATTTCCACACGGTAGAACTTGGCGCTCTCATCGGCGTCGAATGCAAAGTAAGCAGTGTCGGTGGAAGCAAGATCCACGGTAGCGACCTCGCCCTTGTCGGAGAACAGCTTCAGCTGATACTTGCCGCCTGCGTAGTTCTTGTGGAAGTCACCAACGGAAACAACAATGCGCTTGCCGTTGAAATCACCGGTGCCACCCATGGTGGTCTCGCCAATGCTCATACGAACGCCAACAGGGCCTGCGGTGTAGTTGCCCTTGCGCAGCTGCTCAATGTAAGCGGTGTCCAGCTTCTGGCTGGAGTAGACAGTGGACAGACCACGGTCGGTGGGCAGGCCATGGACATCGGAACCGGCAGAAGCGTAAACCTTCTTGCCGGCAGCCAGCAGACCGGTGTACAGCTCGTAGTGCAGCGCGGTCAGCTCGTCACGAGCCTTCTCGTTGTCGGAGATGTGGTAGAAGACCTCATAGCCGATACCGTCGCAGAAGTAGTACTCCAGGGGATCTTCGCTGTACCAATAACCCTCGTGGCCTTCGGGCGCGCTGTCAATGGCGGTGGTGTAGGGGTGGGGAATGACGAAGTAACCGCCGGAAGCCAGAACTTCCTGAATGATCTGGGTGAACTCAGTGGAGCTCATGGGGTTATAATCAAATACACCGTCCACGAACATATAGGTTCTCATGTGGTTGCTCAGCACAGCTTCCATGTCTTTAACGTCGTTGAAGATCATGTTGTAGTGGTACTTGTTGTACTTGGCATCGCGGTCGCTGATGTATGTCATAGCCTCAGTACCGGAGATGAACAACTCGTGAGACCAATCTTCATGGTACATATGGTCGGTCTGACGGTGATCCAGCAGAGCAGCATATTCCATGCCGACAGAGGGCATGTTGTCCTTCCACTCCTGCAGAGTAGCCTTACCGTCGGAACGGCGGCCGGACTGGGAGTGATCGTGGAGCTGGCCATGGTGCACCTGCAGACCTTCGTACAGCTTTTCCAGAGCAGCCTTCTCTTCTTCGGTTGCGGTGTAGTCAGCTGCGGGGGTCTTGTCACCACCCTCGTTGCCGGTACCTTCACCGTTGCCTTCGCTGCCATTGCCGGAGCAGGCAAACAGACCCAGGACCAACACAAGGCTCAAAAGCAAACAAATAAGTTTCTTCATATGTATTTCCTCCTTAATAATGCTATGAATATCATACAGGGAAAAGGGACTTTTTGCAAGAAAAATTTCTGGAAAGCAAAAGGAAAAAATAAAGTTTACCTTAAGTTCGGAACTTATGGATATGCGCAGCAGGTGATTGATTTTCTCCTTCCAGAGTGGTAGAATAGCAGAAAGATGTGTCAGAAAGGAGCGCGGGACGTGGAGTTTCATGAAAAGCTGCAAGCATTGCGAAAGACCCATGGTCTTACCCAGGAAGCGGTAGCGCAGGCGCTCTTTGTGTCCAGAACAGCGGTGTCCAAGTGGGAATCCGGCCGTGGGTATCCCAACATTCAATCGCTGAAGCAACTGGCAAAGCTCTTTTCGGTGACAGTGGACGAATTGCTCTCCGGCGAGGAGTTGCTGCTTGTAGCGGAAACCCAGACAGCGCAAGAGAAGGCGCAACTGCGCAACCGGATGTGTGGTTTGTTGGACTGCATCGTGGCGGTCTTGTTGTTTCTGCCTTTCTTTCGGCAGACGGTTGCCGGGGCGGTGCAGAGCGTTTCGATTTGGAACTTGTCGCAACCGGCAAGTTATTTGCAGCTGGGATTTTATGCGGTGCTTTTGAGTTTGCCCATCGTGGGTGTATTGTTGCTGATTCCGGGCATTTCCGGACGATGGCTCTCAGCGGTGTCCATATTGCTCAGCACGGTGGGAATTTTGCTGTTTATCGTCAGCTTGCAGCCCTATGGCGCGGCATTTCTGTTTGTGCTGCTGGGAGGCAAGGTGTTTTTGTGGATAAAACGCCATTGACACATATCGTATCCTTTCTGTGACGAAAGGTTTCTTGAAATTTTTATCGGGATTTGGTACAGTGGTTTCGGGTGAAATCCAAATATAAAAAAGGAAGGCAGAACAATGAAAAAAGAGAGCAAGAGATTTATCCCGGCAATCGTTTTTTTGGTTGCATTTGTTGTATGGACCGTGCTGGTTAGTCTGGTAGACCTGCAGGCGATCGGTCCTCAGGAATCTGTGGTGGGCTTTGCCGGTATCAACGGTGCTTTCCATAAATTCACCGGTGTCCATATGGCAATTTACGACTTGACCGATCTTTTGAGCGTCATTCCCCTGGCAATCGTGGCCGCCTTCGG
>JAFYPO010000104.1 GCA_017547505.1 Oscillospiraceae bacterium
CAATGTCCATGGCGCAGGTGAGCAATCGTTCCATAAATGCCCTCCCTTTCTTTCTTTTTCCGCATTATACCACGAAAACAGGGGATAAAGCAATAAAAATTTCCCGGAACAACCGTTCCGGGAAAATAAATTTCATTACAGAATCTGGCAGAACTCTACGGGGGAGCGATGGGAGCGCCGCTAAATGCGGATACAGCGACCTGAGCGAGTGGCCGCGGTCGGCAGATGAGGAAGGCGCGCTGTCGCCGACGAAGATGCCGGGCACCGCAACAGGGACCGCAGTAAGTGGATTATAAAATCTGGCAGAATTCTACAGGTTCGCCGGAGGGGCTCATAATTTTGAAGAAACGCACACCGTTTTCCCAAACAGGCAGCTCCTGAATACCCTCTGCTTCAAACTGGTAACCCTGGGCTTTGCAGTAAGCGTAGTCAGCCTCGATGTCCTGGGACTCGAAGCACAGATGGTCGATCTTACCGGGGCAGTCCACGGTCTGGCCGGGTGCGGGCTGCCAGATCTCGTAGATCAGGTCGCCGTTCTGCAGGAACTTGATAGGCTCATTGTCGGGGCTCATAAACTCACCGATGATTTTGAAACCCAGCACGTCCACATACCACTTTGCGGTGGTCGCAATGTCGTTGACACCAAAACCGATATGTCCAACTTTTCTGTTTTTAATCATAAGGTTGTCCTCCTTAAAATATTATCTGCTTTCAATATAACATACACAGAAAAATTTTTCAAATACTAATGTAGGGCGGGGGCTTGCTCCCGCCCTACAGATAAGAATAAAAAAATGCCGCGAGGGTTTCCTCGCGGCATAAGTGTTATTTTGCGAATTCCACAGCCTTGGTCTCGCGGATACAGTTGACCTTAATCTGGCCGGGGTATTCCAGCTCGGCCTCGATCTTTTTGGCAATTTCTCTTGCCATGATGATCATGTTGTCCTCGGTAACTTCCTCGGGCTTGACCATGATGCGAACCTCGCGGCCTGCCTGGATAGCAAAGGCTTTTTCGACGCCGGGGTAGGAGCCGGTCAGCTCTTCCAGCTTCTGCAGACGGCGGATGTAGTTTTCCACATTCTCGCGGCGGGCGCCGGGACGGGCAGCGGACACAGCATCAGCAGCCTGCACCAGAACTGCGATCACAGTCTTAGGCTCCACATCACCGTGGTGTGCCTCAATGGCATTGACGATGACAGGATTTTCCTTGTACTTACGAGCCAGGTCACCACCCAGCTGTACATGGCTGCCTTCCACTTCGTGGTCGATGGACTTGCCCAGGTCGTGCAGCAGACCTGCGCGCTTTGCCAGAGCCACATCTACACCCAGTTCGCTGGCCATCAGGCCGGCAATGTGGGCAACTTCCATGGAGTGGTTCAGAACATTCTGGCCGTAAGAGGTACGGTACTTCTGGCGACCCAGAATCTTAACGAGTTCGGGATTCAGACCGTGGACACCGGTCTCGAAGCAAGCGCGTTCGCCTTCCTCACGGATTGTGCGATCCACTTCCTTGCGAGCCTTTTCCACGCAATCTTCAATGCGGGTGGGGTGGATACGGCCGTCCACGATCAGCTTCTCCAGCGCCAGTCTTGCCACCTCACGGCGGACAGGATCGAAGCTGGAAACGGTGATGGCTTCGGGGGTATCGTCGATGATCAGGTCAACACCGGTGATGGTCTCCAGGGTGCGGATATTGCGACCCTCGCGACCGATGATGCGGCCCTTCATCTCATCGTTGGGCAGAGGCACAACGGACACGGTAGCCTCAGCGGCATGGTCCGCGGCGCAGCGCTGAATGGCGATGGAGAGGATCTCACGAGCCTTCTCGTCAGCTTCGTCCTTTAGCTGCTGTTCGATCTCCCGGATCTTCATAGCGGTGTCATGGCGCATATCTTCCTCGACGGTCTTGAGAAGATGCTGCTTTGCCTGCTCCTGAGACAGACCGGAGATCTGCTCCAGGGTGGCAAGATGTGCCTTCTTCACAGCCTCGGCTTCTTCCTTGGCTACGGCAACCTCTGCCATGCGCTTGGCCAGTTCTTCTTCCTTACGCTCGAAGTTCTCGGCCTTCTTATCCAGGGTCTCTTCCTTCTGCTGCAGTCTGCGCTCCTGCTTAGACAGCTCAGCGCGACGCTCTTTTACTTCTTTTTCGTACTCTGTGCGGGATTTATGGATCTCGTCCTTAGCCTCCAGGAGCATCTCCTTCTTGCGGCTTTCACCGCTGCGGATGGCTTCGTTGATCAGACGGGTGGCTTCCTGCTCCGCAGAGCCGATCTCACGCTCGGCAACACGCTTGCGGATCGCAGTACCGACAAAAATGCCGATCACCAGTGTCACAACGCCTACAAGGACGGGGATTAAGATATCTAAATATTTTTCCATAATCTTAAGCACACCTCCTTTTTGAAATAGACATAAACAAAGAGGTGAGCGCTCTTCAAGCCTCATATATAATTTTGAAATAATACAAAACGCCATGAGGCGAAAAAACGCTTTCCCTCGGTCAATGCCGGGTTATCATGAAACAATACGACCATATTGCCGCATCGTACACTATACCGTATTCTATTTTACTCTCAAAGGGGTGTTATGTCAAGGACAAATGTACAAAAAAGCCTTGCCGCAAGAGGATATTCCCATATATTTGGCACAAATGCGACAGGGAATTCGTTGACAAGTTTGCACCTGCATGGTAGAATAATGCAGACGCAAAATGCGGGCGTGGCCGCGTTGCTCTGCGCTGCCGGTGGCAGATGAAGCAGAGCAAAAGCGTGTGCCGCGGTCGGCAGCTGAGGAAGGCGCGCCGACGCCGACGAAGATGCCGGGCACCGCAAACGGGGGAATTGGCAGACCGGTAGTTGGAATTATAAAAAAATCCAACGATAAGTTCATAAAATGCGGGCGTGGTGGAATTGGCAGACACGTTGGATTTAGGTTCCAATGGGTAACCGTGCAGGTTCAAGTCCTGTCGCCCGTACCAAATAAAAAGAGGAAGCTTTGGGCTTCCTCTTTTTATTTCTGTTAAGAAAAGATGGGGTTTGAACAGTAGAAAGACAACAGATCGGAGAATAGTTGCCAGCATGAAATAAGAAAGAGAAAACAAGGTTCTCATATTGACA
>JAFYPO010000105.1 GCA_017547505.1 Oscillospiraceae bacterium
AATGCGTATAATACTCTAGCCTGCAAGCAGGCCCTGAACGCATCCTGGAAATAGCCGGATGCCATCGGAGGGAGGGAAAACCATGTCTGAAATTCGCGTTAAGGAAAATGAATCTCTGGAGAGCGCTCTGCGCCGTTTCAAGCGTAGCTGTGCCAAGGAGGGCGTCATTGCCGAAGTTAAGAAGCGCGAGCATTATGTCAGCCCCAGCCTGAAGCGTAAGCAGAAGTCTGAAGCTGCCCGTAAGAATAAGAAGAGATTCTATTAATTGATCCCTCTTGCTTTATGCTCAAACACCCCGCAGACAAATGTCTGCGGGGTTTCTTTTATAGCCTTCCTTGTGTAAAGAAAGCTGTGACGGAGGAAAACGAATCGTTAAAAGAACAAACGCACGGTTAGTGCCGCCATGAAAAAGCCGGTAAGATCTGCTACCAATGCCGCTGGAATGGCGTATCGTGTTTTTTGAATACCCGCAGCACCAAAGTAGACGCTAATGGTGTAAAAGGTAGTTTCGGTTGACCCCAGCATAACGGCAACTGTTCTGCCGACCGGGGAATTTACACCATGTTCTGCCATAAGTTCGATGCCAACTGCCAATGCTGCGCTGCCACTGATGGGACGCAGAAGCACCAAAATTGCTGTCTCCGGCGGGATTCCGAAGAAAGTAAAAACAGGGGAGAGAAACTTTGTGATGATTTCCACAGCGCCGGAAGCGCGGAGCATAGTTACGGCTGTCATTAAAAGAATCAAAGTGGGAATGAGTGTCACCAAAAGTTTTAAGCCCTCTGATGCTCCGTCTATGAGGAGGGAATAGGGGTGTTCCTTTTTGTAAAGTGCTGCAGCGCAAACCCCGAACAGAAGCAAAGGAACGATATAGTCAGTCATTTCTTCCAGACCTTTCCCAAAAGAAATGCCGCAGTCAGCCCCATGCCGGCAGAACATAAACTGGTAACCCACACGGCCGGCAAAATATCAAAGGGCGTGTTGCACCCCAGGCTGACTCTGGCAGCTGCAACAGTGGCGGGAATCAGTTGGATAGACGCTGTGTTCAGCACCACCAGGCGGCACAGTTCGTGGCTTGCAATTCCGTCTTTTCTCCTGCCTGCCAATCGCTGTGCAGCCAGGATCCCCATGGGGGTGGCGGCATTTCCCAACCCTAGAAAATTGGCGCAAATGTTGGCACTTAAATGCCCGGAGAGGACGGGATCGGACTTTGTGGAAGGGAATATTTTTCTAAGAAAAGGACGGAGTAATCGTGATAAGAACGATGTAAAACCAACTTTTTCCATAACTTTTCCCACACCTGTCCAAAGACAGATGGAGCCTGCCAGAGACAGCGCCAAAGTGACGCCGGCTTGCGCCCCTTTGGGAACTGCCGCAGCCAGTTCACCGCCTTTTCCTGTGAGGATCGCACCCAAAAGCGCAAGCAAAACGATCCCTGTAAAGATCCAATCGATGATCATATCTATCCCTCCTGCATTACCCTATGCAGCAGAAACAGAAAAAAGCCGCAGACAATATGTCTGCGGCTTTTCTTTATTCCACATTCAGTGCAGCATCATACACTACATTTTTAGGAAGATCCAGTTCCTTTGCGGTCTGCTTTACCGCGTCCTTGCGGCTCAGACCTTCTTCCATCAACTGCGCAACTCTCTCGGCAGCATCTTCAGCGGTAAACGCTACCTTTTCGGGAGGTTGCGCGCCGGCAACTACCAGTACAAATTCGCCTTTAGGTGCGCGCTCTGTGTACAAAGCGATTGCGCCGCCCAGCGTGGTGCGCACCACCTCCTCGTGGAGCTTTGTCAGCTCCCTACAAAGGCTGATGGGACGATCTGCGCCAAATACCTCTGCCATGCTCTCCAGCGTACTTAGAAGCTTGTGAGGAGCTTCGTAGAAGATCATGGTCCGCTGTTCACTGACAAGAGATTCCAGATGTTCCTTTCGGCTCTTCTTGGCGGTGGACAGAAAACCCTCAAAACAGAAGCGACCTGTGGATTGACCGGAAATACTCAGGGCAGTAATCACCGCGCAAGGACCGGGAATGGCGCACACGGTAACACCTGCTTCGGCGCACTGTTTTACCAGATCCTCACCGGGATCGGAGATGGCGGGGCTACCGGCGTCGGAAACCAATGCGCAGGTTTCACCGGCCAGAATGCGATCCAGGATCACGTTGCCTTTTTGGGATTTGTTATGCTCGTAGTAGCTCACAAGGGGTTTGCGAATACCCAAATGGTTCAGCAGCTTCAATGACACACGCGTGTCTTCAGCGGCAATAAAGTCCGCTTCTTCCAATGTCTTTTTGCAACGAATGGAAATGTCGCCCAGATTGCCGATGGGCGTGGGGACAAGATATAACATACCTGCCATGGTTACACCTCCTGAAGGTGATAAAGGGTTTTGTAGTAGTCGGTGGGTGTGCCGTCGGGGTGGTATAGACTTTCTTCATCCCACTTCAGACCCGGTTTTCCACCCTTGCGGAACTGCAGAACAATCAAACTGACAGGACCGTCAGTACGGTGACGCAGAAGCAAAAGCCGTTTGGCTTCCAGCTGATATTTACTGCCCAACGAACAGATTTCTGCCAGCCGCTCCGGCCGATGCACCAGATAAAAGTCACCGCCGTATTTTAATCCTCTGGCAGCCTGCCGGAAGACGGTTTCCAGAGAGAGGGTATCTTCCATTCTGGCACCGGGACACGTTTGGCTCACAGGACCGCCGGTAAAGTAGGGGGGATTGGACACACAGACAGTATACTGACCGGCGGGAATCTGTACTGTTTCCACATCGGCACAAATACTGAAAAGACGGTTTTCTATATGATTTCTGCTTGCGTTTTCCAAAGCGGCTGCATGAGCGTTGAGATCAATTTCAAGACCTGTTACCTTACACCCGGAATCTTTGGCGCAAAGCAAAAGACCTAAAGTGCCGCAACCGGAACACAAGTCCAGTACATTTGCATTTTTCGGCAGCTTCACAAATCCGGAAAGGGCAATGGAGTCGGTGCTGAGGGGGAATGCACCCTCACATAGCTGCAGGGTAAACCCGTTATGCAAAGTTTCCATAAATGGCCTCCATAAAAAAGCTGCCTGCGCCGGTAAAGCGCAGGCAGATAGCAAAGTCGGAGAATCAGCCTTCCTCGATTGCTTCCACGGGGCAGTTGTCGCAACAAGCGCCGCAGCTTACGCAGGTGTCAGCGTCGATGACGTACTTGTCTTCGCCTTCGGAGATAGCCTCAACGGGGCAGTTGTCAGCACAAGCGCCGCACTTAACACAAGCATCAGTGATAATGTAAGCCATGATTATTCCTCCATTTATGTGTAGTAGTGCGGCCAAATCCTGACCGCAAGTTTATTCTAACACGGATTTTTGAAAATGCAATAACTTTTTTATCTTCTGTATATTTTTCCTGCATCGGTGGGAAAATCCTCCGATAAAGGGGGCATACCATGCAATATGCTTATCGTGTACGGCAACTGATCAGCGATGCGGGAAGGAAAGCGCGGGAACTGGGACATAGCTGTGTGGGCAGCATTCACATTTTGTTGAGTTTGGGACAGAGCGCTTCCCTTTGCGGCCAGCTGTTGCGGTTTTCCGGATTTGATGTTCAGATAGCTGAGAGGATATGTGTTCTGCGTTATGGACAGGGAACACCGAATCTGCCACTGCCTCAGGGCTTTTCCCGACAGGCCAGACAGATCCTGCGGGGTGCCGGAGTTGAGGCAGTGATGCTGGAGTCCAAAAGGGTAGATGAACAGCATATACTTTTGTCCATGCTGCGGCTGGAATGTTCGGCAGCGGTGGAACTGTTAGTATTTTGCGGGGTGGATACACAGATGTTGTTCTCCCGCACAGCGGAGTATGCCCAGTGGGGGTGCCGGACACCCGGAAGAATGAAGAAGGAGGCGGTAGTCACGAAACTGTTGGAGCAATTCAGTGAGGACCTTATACAAAAATCCCTTTCCATGGAACCGGTAATCGGCAGGGACAGGGAAATCGAAACGGTGATCGGAATTCTTTGCCGTAAAAACAAGAACAACCCGGCGCTGGTAGGAGAACCCGGTGTGGGAAAAACGGCCATAGCGGAAGGATTGGCACAACGCATGGCGGCAGGGAATGTGCCGCCTCAGCTGCGGGATAAACGGCTAATGAGCCTGAATATGGCCAATCTGGTGGCAGGAACAAAATACAGAGGTGAATTTGAGGAACGACTCCGGGACGTGCTGGCGGAGATCCGCCGCTCTGGCGATGTGATTCTCTTTGTGGACGAGATGCACACTATTGTGGGGGCCGGTGCGGCAGAAGGTGCCATTGACGCTGCTAATATTCTGAAGCCTGCTCTGGGACGGGGAGAATTACAGATGTTGGGCGCAACCACTATGGAGGAATACCGTAAGTTTATCGAAAAAGATCCGGCGCTGGAACGGCGCTTTCGCCCGGTGACTGTGGAAGAACCGTCCAAAGAAGATACCATTGCGATTCTAAAGGCATTGAAGCCTGGATTGGAGCGCCACCACCATATGCATATCACGGACGAGGCACTTGGTGAAGCGGTGCGCTTGTCTGTGCGGTATTTGCCGGACCTGTACCTGCCGGATAAGGCAATCGACCTTTTGGACGAGGGGGCGGCGCATGCCCGTCTGGAGGAGCTGCTGGCAGGTCGCAGCGGTGCAAGAAGAGATCTGGAACTGGAATTGCAGGAAGCGGTAAAAGACAGCCGCTTTGAAAAGGCAGCGCAGCTGCGGGACAAAATGCAGCGGTTGACACGGCAACCGGAGGGCAGACGGCACAAAGGCGTTGGCGCAGGAGATATTGCCTGGGCGGTTTCAGAGCGCACTGGAATCCCGGTAGGACGCCTGACGGCCGACAGACGAGAGAAATTGTTGCAACTGGAAACCACCTTGGCGCAATCTGTTATGGGTCAGGAGAGAGCGCTGCAGGCAGTGGCAGCTACGATACGCAGGGGGTTGTCTGCTGTGCGGGATCAAAACCGGCCGGTGGCGTGTATGTTGTTTACTGGCCCTACCGGTGTGGGCAAGACGGAGGTTTGCAGGGCGCTGGCCCGGGAGCTTTACGGCAGCAAAGACGCTATGATCCGTCTGGATATGACCGAGTATATGGAGAAGCAATCGGTAGCGCGGCTGATTGGTGCGCCTCCGGGCTATGTAGGTTATGAAGAAGGGGGGAAGCTGACCAAGGCGGTGCGCCGCCGTCCCTACTGTCTGGTGCTTCTGGACGAATTGGAAAAAGCGCACCCCGATGTGTGCGGTATTCTGCTGCAAATTATGGAAGAAGGGGAATTAACGGACGCAACCGGACAAAGGGTCAGTTTCAAAAATGCTGTTGTGATTATGACTTCCAATGTGGGCGGTGAGATCAAAAGCGAAGGTTTGGGCTTCCAACCAGACGGCAGAGACGGTCAGACAGATGCGGCGCTTCGCCGTACGTTTACACCGGAATTTTTGGGACGGTTGGATCGGATCGTACCCTTTGCAAAGCTGGAAAAACAGACATACTCCAAAATTGCGGATAAGTATTTGCAGGAACTTTGCAGTCGTTCAAAAAACGGCGGCGTGACACTGCGCTTACCCAAGGAACTGCCGGAATTGCTTGCAGCAAATGTGAAAGGGAAGGACGGCGCCCGCCAGATGCGGCGCCAAATCCAGGAGCAGGTGGAAGGTCCGCTATCAGACTTTTTGTTGTGTTGCAGCGCCGTTCCAAAGGCTGTTTCCGCCCGCTTGGAAGCGGAAAAAATATCCTTTTTTACAGAATAATCAAACAAGTGTTCTAAAATACGAAAAACCCGGTTTTTTCTTGAAAAAAATCGGGTTTTTTGCAAAAAAAGTGTTGATTTTTGAAAAAGCATCTATTATACTGTAGCTATGTGGAGCAAAGTGGTAGAAAAATGGAGCAAAATGGAGTGGAGGTGAGCGCAATGATCGGTAAATACCCTGCAAAACTGGACGACAAGAACCGTCTGTTCGTACCTGCAAAACTGCGAAATGAACTGGGTGAAGATTTCTATGTGACAGTTGGTGTCAACTGTGGCCGTCGTTGCCTCACAGTGTATACCGGCAGCGACTGGCAGACTCTGGGCGAGAATTACAACAACCTCCCCATTTCCCAGCGCAGTGCCGCAACCAGTTTGATCTTCATTTATGCCAACCAGTGCTCTCCCGATAAGCAGTTCCGGTTCACTCTGACCCAGCCGCTTCTGGATTATGCCGGTATCGGCCGTGATGTGATCATCGTGGGTCGGGCAGGCCAGGCAGAGATTTGGGACGCAACAGAGTTTGCTGCATTTGAGCAGGAGAACCTCACCCCTGAAAAGCTGTTGGCTTCTTTGGAGGCGATCGGACTGTGAAAGAATTTCATCATGTATCGGTGCTTTTGCAGGAATGTATCGACGGCTTGAATATCAAGCCTGACGGCATTTATGTGGACGGCACCTTGGGCGGCGCAGGTCACTCCGGTCAGATTGCAAAGCATCTCACAACCGGTCGGCTGATCGGTATTGATCGTGATCCTGTTGCGTTGGAGGTGGCAAAAGAACGGCTTGCCCCCTACGAAAAGAATGTAACCCTGGTGCACTCCAATTTTTGTGAGATTGCGCAGGTTCTGAAAGATTTGAATATTCCCGGTGTGGACGGTATTTTGCTGGATCTGGGCGTATCCTCTCCCCAGTTGGACGACGGTGAGCGAGGTTTCTCCTATATGGTAGACGCACCTCTGGATATGCGCATGAACAACGAAGATACCCTTAACGCAGAGATCGTGGTCAATACCTGGTCTCAGGAAGAACTGCGTCGGATCCTTTACACCTACGGTGAAGAACGGTACGCACCCCAGATTGCCGGTGCGATCTGCCGCAGCAGGGAAGAGAAACCGATTAAAACCACCCTGGAATTGGTGGATATTATCCGCAGCGCGATGCCTGCTGTGGCCTTGCGGGAAAAGCAACACCCTGCAAAACGGAGCTTTCAGGCGATTCGTATTGCAGTAAATGATGAACTTGGCTCTGTGGAAAAAGTCATGGAGGACGCAATTCCTCTTTTGAATCCCGGTGGACGGATGGCAGTGATCACCTTCCATTCTCTGGAAGACCGGATCGTTAAAACGGCTATGACAGCCGCCTCCAAGGGCTGCACATGCCCGCCCAGTTTCCCGGTTTGTGTCTGCGGTAAGAAACCCCAGGTCAAACTGATCAGCCGGAAACCGATCGTGGCATCGGAGCAGGAGTTGGAAGAGAATCCCAGATCCAGAAGCGCAAAGCTCAGGGTCTGCGAGAAACTTTGATGGAAACCCTATAAAAGAAGGGAAGATAGTTATGGCACGGTATCCCAGCGTACAATATGTAAGCCTTTATACCGATGGCAGCGCCGCACGGAAGCTGGAGGTCCAGACTCCCGTACGGAAGGAAACCCGCGCAAAGGCAAAGAAACAAAAGAAAATTGTTCTGTATGTGGATCCTGTTGCTATTCTGGGTATTGCCACGGCTGTCATTATGCTGGCGATTATGGCTGTCAGCTTCGTACAGCTGCGGGGTACACAGCAGGAAGCTGCTGCAATGTCTTCCTATGTGCAGGAACTTCGCGCGGAGAACAAGGCACTGCGCGCTGAGTTTGAAGCAGGCTATGATGCTGAGCAGATCGCTTACACCGCCGAGGCGCTGGGTATGGTACCCATGGACCAGGTGGAGCATGTGAAGCTGGATATCGAGCCTCAGACCACGCAGGAGCCTGCAGGTGTGTGGGATCGTGTTACCGCATTCCTGACCGGCTTGTTTGCATAAATTCCCAGTATTCCAATAGACTTAAATAACAGCTGCAATGGGCGGCGAGGGTTTCCCTTGCTGCCCGTTGAAAGGTTTTAGGCTATTGGAGGCGATGGGGAATGTCCTCAAAACCCAAAAAGAAAATCTATGAAAGAGTCCGCGGCGACAGCGGCCAGCACCGCAGAATCATGGCAATGGCGTTGATTTTCGGCATGTTGGCCTTTGTGCCGGTGAGCATTCGGTTGTATCAGCTGATGATCACGGATTATGATTATTACGCGGAACTGGCGCTGCGCAACCAGACCCGCTCCACAAGGGTCACCGCAGACCGCGGTATCCTCTATGACCGGAATATGAATGTCCTGGCCTGCAACACAAGTGTGGAAACGGTGTACCTGGATCCCCACGAACTGAAGCAGTCCAAAGCAGATCTTGAGGATCTTTCCCGCGTCTTGGCTGAAATTCTGGAACTGGAAGAATCCTGGGTTCGAAAGCAGGCCTCCGATACAACCAAGCGTTACAAGCAGATCGCCGCCGGTGTGGAAGAAGAAACTGCCGGGAAGATCCGCAGCTACATTAACGAGAAGAATATCTCCGGTATCCATTTGGAGCCAAACTCTAAACGCAGCTACCCATACGGCACACTTGCCTCTCAGGTGGTCGGCTTTACCAACAGTTCCAACGACGGTTGCGAGGGGATCGAGGCAGCCTACGACAGTTATCTTGCCGGTGGCTATGGTACAGTAATTACCACCAAGGGCAATAACGAAATGGATATGCCCTATTCCTATGAACATTACGCGGCCAATAAAGATGCCTGTGATGTGATAATGACTCTGGACGTCACAGTGCAGACCTGCCTTGAGAAGCAAATGCAGGCAGCAATCGACCGGTATGCGGTGCAAAACGGTGCCTTCGGCATGGTAATGAATGTGAACACCGGGGAGATTCTGGCGATGGCTACCTTAGGTGGCTATGATCCCAACCGATACAGCGAAGTGTTGGATCAAAAAGCACAGGAAAGCCTAAATGTTTTGCGGGAAAGTTATTTGCAAAATCCGAAAGACACAGAGGCTTACCGGAACGGCCTAAAGGCCTATCAAGAAGCTTTGCAACAGGCAAGACTGAAGCAGTGGCGTAACCGGTGTATCTCTGACGGATACGAACCAGGCTCTACCTTTAAGGTGCTGACCATGGCGGCAGCACTGGATACCGGCGCGATCGACCTGAATACCGCTTTCTACTGCAAAGGTTCAGAGCATATCACCGGCCGTTCCCAGCTTTTGCATTGTTGGCGCAGCGCCGGTCATGGTTCTCAGAAGACCCCACAGGCACTGCAAAACTCCTGTAACTTGGCCTTTGCCCATATTGCTTTGAAATTGGGCGGCGAGCGGTTTTATGAATATGTAAAGAACTTTGGAATACTGGAAAAGACCGGTATTGATCTGGCTGGGGAGAGCAAAGGCGTTTTCTTTGACAAGGCTCTGGTGACCAATACGGAAAAATTCGGAACAGCGTCTTTGACCTCCGGTTCTTTCGGTCAAACATTCAAGCTGACCCCAATTCAATTGGTACGCGCGATTTCTGCTGTGGTAAACGGCGGCAATCTGGTGGAACCTTATGTGGTTTCCGAGGTGCTGGACCAAAACGGCAATACGGTTTTAAGCCAGGAGCCTACCGTTGTCCGTAGGGTTATAAAAGAAGAAACCTCCGTAACCATGCGGGAACTGATGCGTTCTGTGGTAACGGAGGGTACGGCAAAAAATGCCAATGTGTTCGGCTTCTCTGTGGGCGGAAAGACCGGCACAAGTGAGAAGATCGATGTGCTGGACGAAAACGGCCAGCCGACATTGGATAAAATTGTCTCTTTCGTAGGGGTTGCGCCCATGGACGATCCGCAGTATATTGTACTGGTGGCGCTGGACACCCCCTCAAGAAGCACAGGATTGTATATTTCCGGCGGTGTCATGGCAGCGCCTACGGTTGGCGCGGTGTTAGGGGATATTCTGCCTTACCTGGGTGTTTCCCACCACTACGCAGAAGAAGATGTTGCCGGGAAAACGGTAGTCTTGCAGGACCTGACCGGCATGACCCGCAAAGATGTGCAAAAGACTCTGAAAAGTCAAAACCTGACCGCTGTATTTTTGGGGGAAGGGGAGACAGTCACAGGGCAGATCCCGGGACCCGGCAGAAGCCTGCCTGGGAATTCACAAGTGCTTGTGTATATGGGCGAAGAAACTGAAGAACGCATGGTGGAAGTTCCTGATTTTACAGGAATGCACCGACAACAAGCTTGTGATGCGGCAGGTCTCTTAGGTCTTTATGTCCTGCCAAAAGGCAACAACGGTGTTGCTGACTATATAACTGCAATCAGCCAATCCGTCCCCAAGGGCATGAAAGTGCCGGTGGGAACGACGATCACTGTGGAATTTACCGACAAACGAACAAGTCCTTAAAAAGGAGATACCTATGAAACTGAGAGAATTGCTGGAAGATGTACAGGTGCTTGCCTGTACTGCAGACCTTGATGCAGAAATTAAAAATGTTACTTACGACTCCCGTAAGGTGACGGAGGGCAGCCTGTTTCTGGCTGTAATCGGCTTTGTCACCGACGGTAACCGTTTTATCCCCATGGCTTTGGAAAAGGGCGCTGTCGCAGTGGTTACTTCTGTGAAGCCGGAGACGGATATTCCTTATGTTCTGGTGGAATCCGAGCGCCTTGCCATGGCGCTGATCGGCAGAAATTTCTACGGCAAACCTGCTGAGGCTATGACATTGATCGGCGTTACCGGCACCAACGGCAAAACATCTTCCACACTCCTTTTGAAGCATATTCTGGAAACCGTGAAGGGCGCAAAAGTCGGTTTGATCGGTACCATGGAAAATCTGATCGGCGATGTGGTGGTTCCCACGGAGCGCACCACTCCTGAAAGTCTGGAACTGCAGGAACTTTTCGGTCGTATGCGGGACGGCGGTTGCAGCCATGTGATCATGGAAGTCTCCTCCCATGCTCTTTCCCTGGAGCGGGTAGGCAGTGTAAACTTCAGCGTCGGCGCTTTTACCAATCTGACAGAAGACCATCTGGATTTCCACAAGACTATGGAAGCCTATTGTGATGCAAAAGCCATGCTTTTTGCACGCAGTGAAAAGTGCGTTGCAAACTGTGATGATCCCTGGTTTGACCGGGTGACTGCTTCTGCTGCGGGAACGATGCTGACCACATCTGTACAAAACGAAAAAGGTCTTTATGCAAAAGATCTGGAGCTTCTGTCCGACGGTATCCGTTTCACAGCGGTTCTGAATAACGAGACAGTTTCTGTGTCTTTGCCGATTCCCGGAAAGTTCACGGTCTATAATGCTCTGACAGCGCTGGGTTGCGCTCTGCAACTGGGGATTTCTTTGAAAGACGCTGCAAAGGCTTTGGCTACAGCAAAGGGTGTCAAGGGCCGCGTGGAGGTCGTTCCCACACCCGGCAAACCTTACACCGTTCTGATCGACTATGCCCATACTCCCGACGGCTTAGAGAATGTTTTGTCCTCTGTTCGCGGCTTCTGTAAGGGCAGACTGATCAGCGTCTTTGGCTGTGGCGGTGACCGGGATCCCATCAAGCGTCCCATTATGGGTCGCATCGGTGTGAAACTTTCGGATATAGCTGTGATCACTTCTGACAATCCCCGCACCGAAGATCCTATGGCAATCATCGAGAATATCGTGGAAGGCGCTAAAGAGGCAGGAGAACATTACGTTGTGATCGAAAATCGTCCTGCTGCGATCCGCTATGCTATGGACATTGCGGAAAAATATGATATAATTGTATTAGCCGGAAAAGGCCATGAGACATACCAGGAGATCTGCGGCGTAAAGCATCATTTGGACGAACGGGAAGTTGTTGCCCGGATCCTGGAGGAAACGAGGAACTAACATGGGTAGAATCACCCTTGGTCAGGCTGCTGCATGGTGTGGCGGCAAGATCGATCCCAAATATGAAAACGTCACCTTTTTAGGTGCCAATAACGATACCCGCAAATTGGAAGCAGGTCAGCTGTTTGTGGTTCTTAAGGGCGCAAGAGACGGTCATGATTTCGTCCCCGCCGCTTTGGAAAAGGGCGCAGCCGCTGTGTTGTGCAATCATTGTGACGGTGATTATCCTGCGATTGTGGTGGAAGATACCCGCGTCGCACTTGGTGACATTGCCCGCCATGAGCGGCAGCGTATCGGCATGAAGGTAGTGGGTGTTACCGGTTCTGTGGGTAAAAGCACCACCAAAGAAATGATTGCCTGTGTGTTGTCTTCTTCCTACCGTGTAAGCAAAACCCCTGTGAACCACAACAATGACATCGGTATGCCTATGGCGATCCTGGCTATGCCCGAGGATACAGAAATTGCTGTTTTGGAAATGGGCATGAACCATTTCCGTGAGATTGCCTATCTGACGAATATTGCAAAGCCGGACCTGGGCGTGATTATCAACATCGGCACTATGCACATTGAGCATCTCGGCTCCAAAGAAGGTATTCTCCAGGCAAAAATGGAGATCCTGGAAGGCATGAAAGAGGACGGAAAGCTGCTTCTGAACGGCGATGATCCTCTTCTGTGGAATGTGCATAAGCGGGAAAATATGCAGCCGGTGTACTTCGGCGTGCAGAATGCAAACAGCGAACTGGTAGCAAGCGGGATCACCCAGAAAGAGGGTGTGCTTCACTTCCAAGTGCGCTGCCAAGACAAGGAATTTTCTGTGGAGCTGCCGTTGGAAGGCGAACACTATGTCCATGATGCGTTGGCTGCCGTTGCGGTAGGTCTGGAACTGGGCATAGAGGAAGCGCAGATCGCAGATCGTCTTGCCTCCTTTGAAACTATGGCAGGACGCCAGCAAATTGAAAAGATTAACGGATATACCATTATCCGCGACTATTACAATGCAGGACCGGAGTCCATGGCGGCTGCGCTGGCTGTACTGGGAGAGAAACCCGGTCGCAGGATTGCGGTGCTGGGCGATATGCTGGAACTGGGTGTCTGCGCCGAGGCGGAACACTACAAGATCGGCCGCATTGCGGTGGAAAAGGCGGACATGGTCTTTGCCTATGGTCCCAACAGTGTCCGTGTACTGGACGGTTGTATTACCGGTGGTATGCAAGAGACCTGCGCCCGTGCATTTACCGACGCTGACCGGTTGGTATCCGTGCTGAAGCAGGTGGTGCGGCCAGGAGATGTGCTGCTGTTTAAGGGCAGCCGTGGTATGCACATGGAAAACATCCTGGAAAAATTCTTAAAAGAAGAGAAATAATGCGGAGGAAAGAGCATGAATGAGTATGGAATTCTGATTGCGGCATTGATCGGCTGCTTGTTGTCCGGTGGTCTGGGCTACCTGCTTCTGCCGGTGCTGCGTGCTCTGAAAGCAGGTCAGTCGATTCGTGAGATCGGCCCTACCTGGCATAACAATAAGGCAGGTACTCCCATGATGGGCGGCCTGATGTTTATCGGTGCAGTTGTTATCTGCATGTTGGTCAGTATTCCTTTTGTGGAAGATTACACAGGCTTCTATGTGGTAGGTCTGGCACTTTGTTTCGGACTTGTAGGTTTTCTGGACGACTTCTTTAAGCTGAAATACAAAAGAAATCTGGGCTTGACGTCCTTGCAGAAGGCACTGCTCCAGATGGCAGTTTCTGCAATTTATCTGTACTTGATGTACAAGACAGAAAACCTTACAAATTACCTGTACATTCCCTTTGTGGAAAACCCTATTAAGATCCATATTCTTCTGTACATCTTTATTTCCATGTTCATCATGGTTGGCTGTGTGAACGCTGTGAACCTGACAGACGGCATTGACGGTCTGTGCGGCAGCGTCACCGTACCGGTGATGATATTCTTTGCGGTTGCCGCTGTTGCGAGACAGAGATGGGATCTGGCGCTGCTGCCTGCGGCATTGGCCGGCGCTTTGGTGGCATACTTGTTCTATAACTGGCACCCTGCCAAAGTCTTCATGGGTGATACCGGCTCTCTGTTTTTGGGCGGTATGGTATGCGCCCTTGCCTTTGCTTTGGACATGCCCATGATTTTGCTGCTTGTGGGTCTTGTATATATTATTGAGACGATGTCTGTGATTTTGCAGGTGGGGTATTTTAAGATTTCCCACGGCAAACGCATTTTCAAGATGGCACCGATCCACCA
Source organism: Oscillospiraceae bacterium (assembly GCA_017547505.1). GTDB lineage: Bacteria > Bacillota > Clostridia > Oscillospirales > Oscillospiraceae > Faecousia. Next base: position 13,943 of record JAFYPO010000105.1, read on the forward strand.
TCATTTTGAAATGTCCGGCTGGAAGGAAGAGGCCATTGTACTGGTCTTTACCGCTGTGACAACTGTAATGTGCATCATTGCCTGGTTTGGCATCTGAAAGGAGTTTCTATGGCAGCAGAGCGCACTCTGTATGCCAAAGAGAACCGCCGTCTGATACATTTTAAGACGGAAGACAAGATTGATTATCCTTTTTGTATTCTGTTGCTGATATTGCTAGGTGTCGGACTTGTAATGCTGTATTCTGCAAGCTCCGCCCAAAGTCAGTATGATACCGGTTATACGGTATCCACCCGCTATCTGCAAAAGCAGGGGATCTGCGCTGTGATAGGTCTTGCGGCAATGGCTGTGATCAGCCGGGTGCCTGCGGATTTCTGGTTCCGTATGGCATGGCCATTGTATGGTGTCAGCATTCTGCTTTTGTTGTCTGTGCTGGTTTTTGGACAATCCATTAACGGCGCAAGGCGGTGGATCAATATCGGTGGTTTGCAGTTTCAGCCATCTGAAATCGCAAAGTTCACCATGATCCTTTTGTTTGCACGTCTGACAAAGGACTTCGGTCCCTATGCGAAGAAATTTCGTTACGGTGTTTTGGGGTTTGGAACGGCGCTGCTGGGGATTCTGGTGCCTCTGGCTTTGGAAAAACACCTCTCTGCCATTATGCTGATGGGTCTGGTGGCAGTGGTGATGATGTTTGTGGCAGGCACACACCCAAAGTGGCTGCTGGCAGGCGCAGGCGCTGCAGTGGTCTTTGTAGTGGTCTATATCAGTCTAATGGGCTATGCCGGTGACCGGGTCACCGCCTGGCTGCATCCGGAACAGGATCCGGGTGACACCGGATACCAGATCCTGCAATCCCTCTATGCCATTGGCTCCGGCGGCTTGTTCGGTCGTGGGTTGGGGAAGAGCAGACAGAAATATCTGTATTTACCTTTTCAGTATAACGACTACATTTTTGCGATTATCTGTGAGGAATTGGGCCTTCTGGGCGCAATTGTGATCATTTTTCTTTTCGGCGCATTGATCCTGCGGGGTTACCGGATCGCTTTACAGGCGGAGGATCGGTTTTCCACCGTTCTGGCGGCAGGACTTGTGACCCTGATCGCTGTGCAAACTGTTTTGAATTTAGGGGTTGTTACCAACCTTTTGCCCTCCACCGGCATCGCATTGCCGTTTTTCTCCTATGGGGGAACGGCACTGGCGGTAAATCTGGGAGAGATGGGTGTAGTTTTGAGTATTTCCCGTTATCGCAATCGGGCGAAGCGGCAGGAGGGACTCTTATGAATGTGATTTTTACCTGCGGCGGCACCGGCGGCCATATCAACCCCGCCATCGCCGTAGCCAATATATGGAGAGAACGCCACCCGGACAGCAATATCCTTTTCATAGGTGCCAAGGGTCGAATGGAGGAGGAATTGGTCCCCAAGGCAGGTTTTCGGCTTGCTACCATTGATACCAACGGTATGACAAGAGGTCTGAGTCTTGGCGCCATTAAGCACAATATTCGTGCTGTAGGCAATATTCTGCGCTCTGTGGAACGCTGCAAGGTGATTATTCAGGATTTCAAACCGGATGTGGTAGTAGGTACCGGTGGGTATGCCAGCTTCCCGGCCTTGACAGCGGCAGTAAAACTGGGCATTCCCACGTGCGTCCACGAGGCTAACGCAGTCCCCGGTTTGACCACAAAACTGGTGGCAAAGCGTGCCAATGTGGTACTGACTTGTTTCGAGGAAAGCGCCCGCTATTACAAAAATGCGAAGAAAGTGGAAACGGTAGGTATGCCGGTCCGCAGCGAGTTTATTTACACGAAAAAAGAAGATGCCCGGAAAGAACTGGGTTTGGATAATCGCCCTCTGGTGGTATCTGCTTTTGGCAGCCAGGGTGCCAGAGCAATGAATGAGGCCATGGGCCGGTTGTTCCGCCTGGAGCAGGACGCAGGATTCCCGTTCCGCCATATCCATGCCATCGGCAGCTACGGCATGAGCTGGATGCCTGACTATATGAAGGCGCAGGGTGTTGACCCTGCAAATGCCGAAGGAATTGAACTGCGGGAATATATTTACAATATGCCCACGGTAATGGCTGCTGCAGATGTGTTTATCAGCAGAGCAGGTGCCTCCACCTGCAATGAGATCGCAGCCTCCGGCACACCCTGTATTTTGATTCCTTCTCCCAATGTGACCAACAATCATCAGGAGAAAAATGCCAGGGTTCTGGCAGATAACGGAGCTGCTGTACTGATTTTGGAAGAAGATTGTACCGCCGAGAGATTGATGGAAGAACTTCTGGAGCTGACAGAGGATAAGGCCCGCTGTACCGCCATGACAAAGGCCTTGCAGAAAATGTCCGTGCCGGACAGCGCCCAGAGAGTTTGCGATATTATGGAAGACCTTGCCCATAGCAAGTAAGGAGAACACCAATGGCTACAAAAGAAACAACACAAAGAAGGCCGCAGAGAAAGACGACCCGTTCCGGGAATCCATCATCTGCTGCGCATAAAATGCCACAGCGCCGTAAAAAGCGTGCGCCGGCTGCAGACGTGGTGTACACCCAACCCGCACCCTTTAACAGAGACCGCTTTATCCTGATGCTGCTTACTGTAGTAGCTGTGGTGCTGGCGCTTCTGTTTGGCATGGCTATTTTCTTTAAGGTGGAAGTGGACAATATCTTAGTGTCCGGCACCCACAAATATACTGCCTATGATATTGTGAAGGCTTCCGGCATCAAAGACGGCGAGGCACTGCTGACACTGCGAAAACCGGAGATCAGCGGCAGAATTATCGAGGCGCTTCCCTATGTGGAGAAAGTTCGTCCCAGAATAAAATTACCGGATACGGTAATCATTGAGATAGAGGAAGCTGATGTGGTTTACTCGGTGGAAGCTACCGACGGCAGTTGGTGGCTGATTCGGGCAGACGGCCGGGTGGTGGATAAGACCAACCCCGCTGATGCCTCCCGTACCACTACGGTCAAAGGCTTGCGGATCGCAGATCCCGTAATCGGCAAACAGGCGGTTGCGGAAGAACCGGTGCCGGAGGAAACGGAGGAAGGCGCAGAGCAGGTGACAGAACAGATCACGGTTCTGGGCAGCGAGAAACTGGAAACGTTGATTTCCATTCTCGGGTTTATGGAAGGCAACGGTATTATCGGTGACGCAACCAGCGTGAATGTGGAAAACCCCAACAACCTGGAATTGCAGTACGGAACCCGGTATCGGGTGGTGCTGGGCGACCGGCTGAATCTGGATCATAAGATCAAAAGCATGAAGGCTGCTATGGATCAGATGAAGGATTACAGCAGCGGCGTGCTGGACGTAAGCTTTACGGTCAAGGAAACGGAAGTTATATTTACGCCGGAAAGCTGAAAAAATTACAATTTATATAAAATTTTTGGCGAAATATGAGAATTTCTATTGACCAAATTCAAATTTTGCTGTAAACTGTACAGGTAACAAAGTATAAAGGCAGGAGAGGGACAATCCCTGCAAATACATAGGAGGATATGTTATGGAAAAGTTCCAGAACCGCGTAGTTAAGATCAAAGTAATTGGTGTCGGCGGCGCCGGCAACAATGTTATTAACCGCATGATCGGCGCCGGCGTTGACGGTGTGGATTTTGTTGTTATCAATACCGATAAGCAGGACCTGAATAAGTCCGTCTGCGAGACCAAGGTGCAGATCGGCGAGAAGCTGACCAACGGCATGGGCGCAGGATCCAAGCCTGAGATCGGCCAGAAGTCCGCTGAAGAATCCCGCGCACAGATCGCCAAGGTTCTGGAAGGCACCGATATGGTCTTCATTACCGCCGGTATGGGCGGCGGTACCGGCACCGGCGCAGCACCTATCGTTGCTGATCTGGCTCGTGAGCAGGGTATCCTGACTGTTGGTGTTGTGACCAAGCCCTTCAAGTTCGAAGGTGCAAACCGTATGCGTCAGGCTGAAGCAGGTATTGCTGCTCTGTCCGATAAGGTCGACTCCTTGGTTATCATTCCCAACGACCGTCTGAAGTACGTCACCGATCAGAAGATCACCTTTGCTAACGCATTCGGCATCGCTGACGATGTTCTGAAGCAGGCAGTTCTGTCCATCTCCGAACTGGTTGGCGACAACACCAATGTTGTTATCAACCTGGACTTCGCTGACGTTTCCGCTGTTATGAAGGACGCAGGCCGCGCACACATGGGCGTGGGTGTCGCTGCAGGCCGCGAGAAGGCTGAGGAAGCTGCTCTGGCCGCTGTTGCAAGCCCCCTGCTGGAAACTTCCATCAACGGCGCTACCGGCGTTCTGGTGAACGTTACCGGTTCTTCCGAACTGACTCTGGACGATGTTGAGACTGCTGCCGGTATCGTGCAGGAAGCTGCTAACCCCGAAGCAAACATTATCTTCGGTGCAACTTGGGACGAGAAGTTCCAGGACGAGATCCGCGTCACTGTTATCGCCACCGGCTTTGAGGCAAAGGCCGAGGCTGCTGCTGAAGAGACCGCTCAGAAAAACACTGCAAAGTCTGCAGAGGTTGCTGAGATTGACGATATCTTCAAGATCTTCAACCGCTGATTTTTAATGCTGCAGCATCCCGGACGTTTTGTCCGGGATGCTTTTTTTGCGAGAAAGGAGCTGCCTATGAATGCCTACCATGCGCTGGCGGACAGCTATGACCGTCTGACCAATGATGTGGATTATACTGCCGTTGTAGACTTCTATAGGCAGATTTTGGAAAAAGAAAACCTGCAACCCCGTACTGCGGTGGATTTGGCCTGCGGTACCGGTTCTGTGGCGTTGCTGCTGGCAAAAGCCGGTATGGAGGTCACTGCTGTTGATATGTCCGAGGATATGCTCTGCCAGGCCAATGCTAAGGCTATGGAAGAGGGGGTGCCTGTACGGTTTGTGTGCCAGCGTTTGGAGCGGTTGCACCTGCCCAGAGGCGTGGATCTTGCTGTATGCGCACTGGACAGTCTGGACTATATTACAGATCCGGAAGACTGCAAAGAGGCCATTCGGCGCGTCTACAAAGCCCTGAATCCCGGCGCCTGCTTTATATTTGATGTGAACACCCCGGAAAAGCTGAAGGCTATGGATGGCCAGGTTTTTCTGGACGAGGACGACGATGTCTACTGTGTCTGGCGGGGTGAATTTGATGAATCAACCAACATCTGCACCTATGCTATGGATCTTTTTCAGCGCAGAGGAGATGTTTGGGAGCGGAGTCTTGAGGAACATCAGGAGTATGCCTATACGCAGAAACAACTGACGGCATATTTGAAAGATGCCGGTTTTACCGGAATTGCGGTATATGCTGACCGGCAGTTCGTTTCCCCGGGCGAGGGGGAACAGCGGATCTATTTCAAGGCGAGAAAGGGAAGAGTAAGATGAATGACTATTTGGTAAGAGGCATGAGCATGGACGGATTTGTAAAAGTCGTTGCCATTCGCTCTACTGAAATTGTCCGCCGTGGCGCGCAGATCCACGGCACGACCCCCAATGCTACAGCTGCCTTCGGCAGAGTGCTGACAGCTGCGTCTATGATGGGTAATATGCAGAAAGTGGAAAACGGCTCTATGACACTACAGATCAAAGGCGGCGGTCCGATCGGCAGCATTGTCTGTGTGTCTGACCCCGTGGGAAATGTCCGCGGCTATGTATATGAGCCGAAGGTACCCCTGGTAGAGAAGCACCCCGGTAAGCTGGACGTTGGCAGCACGGTAGGTACTGACGGAACACTGACCGTGATCCGTGATCTGCAAATGAAAGAACCCTATGTGGGTTCTATCCAGTTGGTGTCCGGTGAGATCGGCGACGACATTACCGCGTACTTTGTGCAGAGTGAGCAGATTCCTACTGCCTGTGCCCTTGGTGTGCTGGTAGACCGGGATCAAAGTGTCAAGGTAGCAGGTGGCTACCTGATTCAGTTGCTGCCCGGCGCACCGGACGAGGTGATCGATAAGCTGGAGGAGGGTATCCGCCGCGCAGGCGCTGTAACGCCCATGCTGGAGCAGGGCATGACCCCTGAGGATATTCTGGGTCAGGTGTGCGGTGATCTGGGTGTTGTGTTCCTGGAGACCACTGAGGTTGCGTACAAGTGCTACTGTGACCGTGAGCGTGTGACCTCTGCGCTGATCAGTCTGGGTCGCAAGGAACTGGAGGAAATCGCAGCCGAGGGGAAAAGTTTTCCTGTGGAGTGTCAGTTCTGTGATGAGGTATATGAATTCACCCCCGAAGATATTTGCGAAATCCTGAAAAAGGTTTGAAAATACTGGTTTTTAGGTGGTAACAACCGGGTTTTGTATAGCGAGAAATTTCTTGCGAAAAAATAAGAAAAAACTCTTGACAAACAGACCTTCCTTGGTTATAATGATACCCGTCGCTGAGATGCGACGCAGCCAAGGGAGCATAGCTCAGCTGGGAGAGCACATGCCTTACAAGCATGGGGTCACAGGTTCGAGCCCTGTTGTTCCCACCAAATTTGGCCCGGTGGTGCAGTCGGTTAGCACGCCAGCCTGTCACGCTGGAGGTCGACGGTTCGAG
>JAFYPO010000106.1 GCA_017547505.1 Oscillospiraceae bacterium
CCAATATGGGCACGACGGGTTGTAAAACAAGCCTCCAAGGTGTCAAACATCTTGTTAATCAACTGATAGACCCGTTCCTCACCCACCATGAGAATATCATTACAATCGTACATCAGACTATAATCGTCCATGTACTTCAGCTGATTCATGTGGGCAAGTACCTGAATACAGGGAATCAATTCCATGCCGATATTTTGGCAATGGGTGTCAATTGCTCTCAGCTCCTCACGGGTATACCTGCCACGCATATAGCCAAAATAGGGATCCCCTTCCAGTTCATAGGTATCCTCTGTATACAGCATCAGCATGTTATACCCCATACCTGCTGCCAAGTTGGCAAATTCCATTACCTGTTCTGGCTTCATAACTGCATTACGAGAGCAATCAAGCATGATTCCCAGGGTCTTTTTACTCATTTTTCATCCACTCCAGATGTTACGGTCTCAGGACCATCGTTGGTCTTGATAGCGTCCAAGATATGATAATCTTTGATAGAAATGGTAGGAGTTTCTGTGGCTTCTTCCGCAAAAACGATGATTTCATTCTCATCTTTCAACAGTGCACCGGGTAAGTACAGTGACCGCTGGGGTCCGATTTCCCAATATCGGCCCAGATTAAATCCGTTAACCACCACAAATCCCTTTGTAAAGTTGTCCAAATGTACGAAACAATCCTTCTTCTCGGTAGCTTTGAAGCTGCCCTTGTAGAACACAGGATGTTTCTTATCCTGCACAGAACCATACTGCAAATTCTGCAGATTTTCCATAGGCAGTGTGTATACTTCCCAGTTATACAAAATCTGGCAAGGTCCTTTTGTCTGGCCAACATACACATGCTCCAAAATACCCTTCCGGTCACCCTTATCCATGGGCAAGGCAAAGTTCACACGCCCCTGATTTTCCACCAAAATATCCAGTGTGCCGCCCTCGTCCAGCCAGCCGTCGGATTTTAGGAAAGTATCTTTTTGGTTTCTGTCCAATGTGCCGCGCCAAATGCCGTTAAAAAATACATGGGCACGGTCTGCCAGACCGGTCATAGCCAACAACCACACATTCTTATTGGGACGCAAGTGGGTACGGTAGAGGATATAGCCGTAACTTTGGTCGTAGTGTTCCATGTGGTGGATACAGGAAGAGATGTGCTTAGTACCCACATTCTCCAAATTTTCAAACAAGCTTGCGCAAGCCGTCAGGGGTACATCCCCAAGGGACATGGTAGGAACCGGCGCAGGAACAGGCAGCTCCTTTCCCAAATACTTACTCATCACCTTCTGGATCGCCAGATACTTGGGTGTAATTTCGCCCCACTCGGTGAGTACCGCATCATAGTCATAGCTGGTGACATCAGGATAATACAAAAGGCGCAGCAAGTTGTCTGGGTCATTCATAAAGGCATTTGCGCCGTTATAGAACCCAAAGTTCGTGCCGCCGTGGAACATATACAGGTTAAAACTGGCGTTCTGCTCCAGATGCGCCTGTACTTCCTCCGCTGCCAGATCCGGATCGTAGGTCATTCTGCCTTCGTTCCAATGAGAGATCGCACCTACCCAGTGCTCCATATGGAATACCGGCGCATTGGGCTGATTCTCCCAAAGTGCCCGGGTATGCTCCGGTGTCAACTCGCCCTTGGAGTAGCCAAAGTTGATGGTAATTAAGCTGTCATCGGCCTTGCCACCATCCAAGTACATGCCGGTGTGACCGTCAGCAGTGATAACGGGCACATCCACGCCATAATCCTTCAGCATCTGCACACACTTGTTCATATAGGTTCGGCTGTTGCCGAAAGAGCCGTACTCATTTTCCGCAGCAAACAGTACTACATTACCACCCTTTGTCTGCAAATGGGGGATGATACGGGGCATCAGTTCATCGAAGTACCGCTTGGTATACTTTAAGTAATCACCTTCGTCGGTACGGTAGCGGAAGCCCTCATCCTTCAAAAGCCAACCGGGCAAGCCGCCGAACTCCCACTCACCGCAAATGTAGGGACCGGGGCGCACGATCACATACAGCCCCTCTTTCTCTGCGATCTCGATGAATTTCTCCACATCAGCTCTGCCTTCAAAGCAGAATTCACCAGGTTTCGACTCGTGGAGATTCCACGCACAGTAGGTCTCCACGGCATTCATACCGCACTGCTTCAATTTTCGGAGCAGCTCCGGCCACTTTTCAGGCAGGCTCCTGAAATAATGAATTGCTCCACAATGGAAACAGACCGGCTCTCCGTCAATATAAAAGCTTCTGTCGTGCCATGTTACCATCTGCAAAACCTCTTTTCTTATTGATCGTTTTCTCAGAACACCACACTACGCATCCAGTGATCGGCACCCCACAAAGCGGCACCAATTGCCGCAGCATCCATGTTCTGCTTTGAAAACAGTAATTTTACAGTATTATCGTATGCACTATCTTTCAACAATTCTGTCAACAGCTCTCCAAACATCTTCTGATACTGCAGCATTTCTCCAAATAGAATCACATGCCCAGGATTAAAGAGGTTGACCATGTTGATCAGCAGCATACCCAAAGCAACAACCCATTTCTGCAGGAAATAGTTTGCTCTTTGGTCTTTCTTCTGTACCCGTTCCCACAAAAGGTCATATGTCATCTCCTCCGTGGTATCTGGGAACATTTTCTTATAATTGTTTGCCATATGGGCCTCTGGGAGTAAATCGTCCACAAAAATCCAGCCCAATTCGTTTTCATAGGGCAACACCACCCGGCCCACCTCACCGGCGCGTTCATGGACACCAAACCGCAATTGTCCGTTCATAATGATAGACATACCCACAGCATATTTTTCCAAGCGAAGCATCAACGCCGTATCCACAGCATCCTTGTGCAACCAGCCTCTGTTCATCTCTGCCCGCATAACGCAGTCTGGGTCATGAATCAGCATACAAGCAATACCATAACGCTCCTCCAGCATTTGCACCAGTGGAACATTTTCCCAATAATCCAGGCCGGAAATCTTCACAGATATGCCCTGCTTGGTATCCACACGGCCCTGCAGGCCTACCGCTATCCGCTGTATATGTTGCTTGCCGAACATCGCAACCGCCTCATCAACAGTCGCATACAGGGTATCGATGGCGTTTTGATATGTATGCTCACGGTAGGTTCTTTTTTTTCGAAATACCGCTTGCCCCCGTAAGCTGGTCACCACCAGCAGAATTCCGTTCATGTTCAAGTCCACGCCGATAATCAGATTTTCATAAGGACTGATGTCATACTGATCAGAATGTCTGCCAACCAAGGTTTCCTGCTTGCCAACAGACACGATATACCCCTTTTCCTGCAGTTCATTGACCGTTGTAGAAATATTACCCCAGGAAAAACCCGTGATCTCTTGCAACTCCCGTTTTGTAACCGGTGCGCAATCCCGGATTTCCTCCAAAACACGGGTAATATTATCTTGTTTAAGTCGCGTATTGCCCTTCATAGAAAGACTCCTCCTATAGGTAAAATTATCTTCGCCTTAGTTATATCAACCTTTGGCATTTTTTGATATATTTTACCATATTATGGAATAATGTCAACAAACCAACGTCAGCATAATTAACGGAGAACAACAGCAAACATACCGAAGGGCGCCACACTTGTGTGGACATGCAGGCGGTTTCCTTCCAAGGTTCCTTCTGCGCCGCAAAGTTCCATTTCTTTGTAAGCACGGTCCAACCGTACATCAAAATCAAACAGCTCGTCCTCATGGAGATTCTCAAAAAGGATCGCCGTTTCTTCCCCGTCTTTCTTACAGAGCTGATAGATACCGGGGTGATCGTCAATGCTGCAAATTCCATTTACAAACTCCAGCAGTTGCATTCTACGCAAGTTAGAAAGGAATACTCCACCGCCTTGATTAATAGAATATCCGTCAAAAGCATATACCAAAAATTCTGTCGTTCCGTTATGGTAGGTATATACCGCAGGGTACTCCATACCGCCACCGACAAAGGTACTCTTTACATTCGCCTTGGGATCCAGATCACACTGATAATACTCACCCCAGCCACCAAAGATCGATACTTTATTTCCATCAAAACATTCTGCGCCGGGAGCCGGTGCCGGTTCTGCTCGCTTCAAACCAACATCAACGCCCTTCTTTTGCAACCGCAATGCAGCAGGTATATCCACGATCAGTTTTTTGGTCATGGTTTCCAGCGTATCTATGCACTGACCGAACGCTGCCGCACAGTCACTCTCCTCTGCGTAGCAAACAGGGAGGCCATGGGCTGTGAGCAAAGCGGTAACCGGAGAGAAAGCAGTATCCATCACGCGTCCCTCACCGATAAATTCTTCCGGTAGATCCCATTCCTCCACCTTGCGCATAGGCTCATACACATGCACACCAGTTGCGGGCTTGTTGGCAAAATGCTCCAACACAAAGTCACGGAGTTTCTTATGCCGCAGATAGTTGCGGTGATAGCCGGTTTCGTATTCAAAGGGTGCTACATAATCGTAGAAGTAATTCTCAAGACCCATACCACCATTGGCCCATACAGCCATGCCAAAACAGTTAAGGTAATTTGCAGGCATCACATGACGGTTTCTGGGATAGCTATCTGCTTCAGCGAAGATCTCTACACCGCTGTCCTTGCCCCAATACTGTTGTACACGGGCAAATTCGATAATGGCATTCAGCCGTTGACCGCCGAAGCGGCGCATATCCTTAGCCACCCAATAGGGTGCACCGGTGAGTCGCAGGAAAGGATCTGTACTGCCTGCCAAAATCTTTGTCAGTTCCAAAGCATCGGCGCCTTCCACATCCCAGGAGGTAAATCCTGCGCAGAAACCCATACGGATAGATGGATCGATCTCATCTACTGCATTGCGCACAGTGCGACAGAATTTTCGCATAGAGTCGCCCATCACCTTGATCCAAGCACTGCGATACCGGTTTTTACCGCCGGTGAAGAACAGCTTCTCCAAAGGCTTGCCCTCTAAACTTTCACCCAATCTCTGTTCCAAAAGTGCCATATGGTGGTGGCAGAAGCAGCCGATACCCGGTCTGACGGACAGACAGAAATCGTCGTCCAGCATGATCATTTTCGGCTTTGCCTGAAGAAGCTCTCCCATGAATTTTAGGAAGAACTCCATAAAATTGGGATTTTCCGGGCATAGGGCGTCCATAGAATCCCGCTGATAGCCACCGATACTTTTGATTCGGGTGAAGCCTTTCGCTCTCTCCATCTCAGAACCGCTCATAGGCGTACCGTAGCCAAAGGAACGAATCCACACACCCACCTCAAAGCCGGCTTCTTCAAAAAACTTTATATTATCCCGAAGCAGAGCGATCTCATCACTGCGATCTTCCAAAAAATAACCATTGATCCAGGTGAGAAAAACAGTTTTAGCGCCCACAGTCCGCAGTTTCTCCACAGCCTGCGCGCGTACTGTATCGTTTTTCAAAAAGCTGCTGGAAAGCGGCACATACAGTCTGTTTTCCATAACTACACCTCTGTCTTCGGTAGAATTTTCAAATTTAGGGGTTGTCCCGGGGTACCGAAGTACCCCGGTTTCTTGTTATTCGTACTTCTTTTTCTTCGTTGCCCGGTATGCCAAAATCAAACCGAACAAGCTCACGATGCTCACCGTCACAAGAATTTCCACGGGGAATGCATCTCCGGTTTGTGGGCTATCGGTTGCAAGTGCCTTTGCCGTGGACACCCACTTATCTCTGCTGTCTCTTTCGATATGATAGGTATTTTTGATGATGATAGCTCTGTCAGAGTTTGCACCACTTGCAGGAATCAGCACGGTTCCCTTCTCAATATGTACCATTTCCACAGCGTTGAGACCCGGTGCGCTGACATACAGAGAACCATCCAGCACATAGAAGCCAACGCCTTCCAATGTATACTCGGTAACCTTTTCCTTGTCATTGAGCAGACCTACTTGTACCGCACCCTTCAGTTGCTTGCGGTTACCGTAGATTTCCTTCAGCTCCTGCTTCTGGTCAGTGACGACCTTCAGCCACATCATGTTCTGGGTGTTACCCGCATACTCGATGGTAGCATAGATAGGATCAACGGCCTCCTGCTCAGGCTTATCGGTACTGCTGCCAATCCAGAGAATGCCTTCTGCCTTTTTCGCATCGGTATCATTTGTCACTCGGTAAGCCGGCACATCCGCCACGCGGCTACCGTTTGGTGCCGTATACTGCACCAAAACAGTTCCTTCTTTGAGTTGGAAAGACTTTTCGGGGACGATCTCGGCAAAGCACTGAGAGTAGATAATCAGACGATTCTCATCTGCATGGTGGAGGAATACAGTCTGTTCCTTGCCGTCCACAATGGCCCGGCCCATCAGGAATGCCTCCTTCTGGGGTTGAGGCTCAGCACTGTAATCAAAGTACCAGTAGTCATTATCCGCTGTGCGGTCATAGAAAACCTTCATACCTGCCACGGGAGTATTACTATCCAGCCAGTGGCCGCCCTGCAGAGAAATGTCCACATCCTTCTCAAGCGTAAACGCCTTGACATCGGCAATCTGTGCGCTGCTAATACCCGTTGTGGGGATTAACAAAGAGCCTGCTTTGATCTTAAAGCTTTCAGCAGGTGTTACAACTGCGCTGGTGGCAGGATCCAGAATCACATGGGCATAAGCAATCAACTTACCTTCGCCGTAATGTTCCAGCCATACATTGACAGTCTTGCCGTCCACTTCTGCCACAGTCTTTAGGAATCGGCCGCTATAAGCTTCACCCAAATCTGCTTCGGTTTTATCCGTTGTAAAGTACCAATGATTCTTGTCGCTTACAGTAGCAAAGGACAGGTTGATTTTCGAATCTTCACCAACAATTCCCACCACGCCGTTTTGCAGCACAATGGTATAGGTTTCGGCAAACTGCAGCTGACCACCGTTGGCAAGTGTACCGCCGACACAAGCCTGATAAGCCAAGAACACATTTTCCTTAGGCAGCACAATGGTTGCCGTCTTGTTTTTCCAGCCGGGGATGCTGAACCACAAGCCGCCATCGTTGGCGATGATGATGGTCAGATCCTGCTCTACGCCATCAAAGAGAGCCTTGCCAGACACTCTTGCCCACTGACCGCTGCCACTGCCTGCGCCCATGATAAACCAACTGGTTGCTTCCAGTGCGGTCTTGGTAGCATCAGAAACGGAGAAAGGCATCTCATCATCAGTACTCCATCCCTGATAGCCGCTCAGCTCCACGGTTACCTTTTCGCCCGGTTGCGCATCAACAGCCCAGATGCCATTTTGATTGGAAACATTTACATCAGATGCTAAGGTAAAAGCTCTTGTGCCGGCAATCTGGGTGTACTTAATGCCATCCGTAGGAACCAGCAACGTACCTGCCTTAAGCTTAAAGGTTTCAGCAGGTGTTACAACTGCGTTGGTAGAAGAGTCCAAAATCACATGGGCATAAGCAATTAGATTACCTTCGCCGTAGTGCTCTAGCCATATACTGACGGTCTTACCGTCCACTTCTGCCACAGTCTTCAGGAATCGGCCACTATATGCTGCGCCCAACTCCGTTTCTGTCTTATCGGAGGTAAAGTACCAATGACCCGCACTGCTGACGGAAGAAAAGCCCAGTTCTATATCAGAATCTGCTTCTACCAATGCCACTACACCGTTTTGCAACACTATGGTATAGGTTTCTGCAAATTTCAGCTGACCGCCGTTGATTGCGGTGCCACCGGGACAAGCCTGTGTCAGCTCGTATACATTTTCTTTGGGCAATACAATCGTTGCGTCCTTATTCTTCCAGCCGGCCATATCGATGAGAATCTGGCCGTCGTTAGCAATGGTGATGTTGCAATCTTGCTCTGCGCCGTCTACCAGCATCTTGCCGGTAAGCTTTGCCCAGGTGTGGATGCTGGTACCGGAGCCCATAACAAACCAGCTGGTACCTTCCAGCGCAGTTTTGGTAGCATCAGAGACGGAGAACGGGATGAAAGTATCGCCCCAACCGCTGTAACTACCCAACTGTGCAGTTACGATCTCATTATCGGCAAGATCAAAACGCACGATTGGGTTATTTCCAGCATTTAAGGTAATCTCATAAGTCTTGGCAAACTGCAACTGACCGCCCTTACTTGCGTTGCCGCCGGTACAAGCCTGAGATAAAATGTACACATTATCCTTGGGCAGCACAATGGTTGCCGTCTTATTTTTCCAGCCGGGGATACTGAACCACAAGCCGCCATCGTTGGCGATGATGATGGTCAAATCCTTCTCGACGCCATCAAAGAGGGCCTTACCAGACACTCTTGCCCACTGGCCGCTGCCGCTACCTGCTCCCATGATGAACCAGCTGGTTGCTTCCAGAGCAGTCTTGGTGGCATTGGAAACGAAGAAAGGCATCTCATTATCGGTGCCCCACCCCTGATAGCCATTCAGCTCCACGGTTACCTTTTCGCCCGGTTGTGCAACAACAGCCCAGACACCACTCTGATTGGAAATATTCACATCCGTCGCTAATGTAAACGCTCTTGTGCCGGCAATCTGGGTATGCTTGATACCGTTTGTGGGAACCAGCAAGGTGCCTGCCTTAAGCTTAAAGGTTTCAACAGGTGTTACAACTGCGCTGGTAGAAGGATCCAAAATCACATGGGCATAAGCAATTAGCTTACCTTCGCCGTAGTGCTCTAGCCATACACTGACGGTCTTACCGTCCACTTCTGCCACAGTCTTCAGGAATCGGCCACTATATGCTGCGCCCAACTCCGTTTCTGTCTTATCGGAGGTAAAGTACCAATGACCAGCACTGCTGACGGAAGAAAAGCCCAGCTCTATATCAGAGTCTGCTTCTACCAGTGCCACTACGCCGTTCTGCAACATAATGGTATAGGTTTCGGCAAATTTTAGCTGACCGCCGTTTTCTGCTGTTCCGTCAGGGCAAGCCTGGGTCAGCAAATACAGGTTTTCCTCAGGCAACACGATGGTTGCGTTTTTTGTCTTCCAACCGGCCATATCGATAAGAATCTGGCCGTCGTTAGCAATAGTCAGGTTGCAGTTCCATTCCACGCCATCTACCAGCATTTTGCCGGTGAGCTTAGCCCAGGTATTGAAACTGGTACCGGAACCCGCAACAAACCAACTGGTTGCTTCCAGTGCAGTCTTGGTGTCATCTGTAACACTAAAGGGGATAAAGTCATCGCCCCAGCCATTATAGCTACCCAGCTCTGCGGTGATCTGCTCGCCCGGTTTTGCAACAACCGCCCAGATACCGTTCTGCTTGGAAATATTTACATCAGATGCTAAGGTAAAAGCTCTTGTACCGGCAATCTGGGTGTACTTAATGCCATCCGTAGGAACCAGCAACGTACCTGCCTTAAGCTTAAAGCTTTCAGCAGGTGTTACAACTGCGCTGGTGGCAGGATCCAGAATCACATGGGCATAAGCAATCAGATTACCTTCGCCGTAGTGCTCCAGCCATACACTGACGGTCTTGCCGTCCACTTCTGCCACAGTCTTTAGGAATCGGCCGCTATATGCCACGCCCAGCTCCGTTTCTGTCTTATCAGAAGTAAAGTACCAATGACCGGCATTGTTGACGGAAGAAAAGCCTAGTTCTATATCAGAATCTGCTTCTACCAATGCCACTACACCGTTTTGCAACACTATGGTATAGGTTTCCGCAAATTTCAGCTGACCGCCGTTTTCTGTAGTGCCGTCAAGGCAAGCCTGTGTCAGCTTATAAGTATTTTCCTTAGGCAATACGATGGTTGCATTCTTACTCTTCCAGCCGGCCATATCGATGAGAATCTGGCCGTCGTTAGCAATGGTGATGTTGCAATCTTGCTCTGCGCCGTCTACCAGCATCTTGCCGGTAAGCTTTGCCCAGGTGTGGAAGCTGGTACCGGAACCTGTAACAAACCAACTAGTTGCTTCCAGCGCGGTCTTGGTGGCATCCGTAACGCTGAAGGGAATAAAAGAATCTCCCCAACCATTGTAGCTACCCAGCTCTGCGGTTACGATTTCCTTTGCCGCAAGTTCAAAATCTACAACTGGCTTGCTGCCGGCACTGAGAATGATCTCATAGGTCTTGGCAAACTGCAATTGACCACCGTTTTCCATTGTAGCACCTGTGCTTGCCTGGGCAACAGCAAACACACTATCCTTAGACAACACAATGGTTGTATTCTTGTTCTTCCAGTTAGGGATCTCAAACCAGAAGCCGCCATCACTAGCGATGATGATGGTCAAATCCTTCTCGACGCCATCAAAGAGAGCCTTTCCAGTCACCTTAGCCCATTGGCCGGTACCAGAACCTGCGCCCTTTTTGAACCAACTGGTGCCTTCCAATGCAGCTATGGTATCATCAGATACAAAGAAAGGCATTTCGTTATCGGTGCTCCAATCCTGATAAGCGCCTAATTTTGCAGTAACTTTCTCACTTTCTTCTGTTACTACGCCCTGTACTGGCGTGTTACCTGCAGTAAGCTTGATTTCGTAGTTTTTCGCAAACTGCAGCTGTCCGCCCTTAGCGGCTGTACCATCCACGCAAGCCTGAACCAATGTAAACACATTGTCTTTCGGCAACACAAGTGTTACATTCTTGGTCTTCCATCCGGAGACCATAAACCAGAAACCGCCGTCATTGGCAATGATGATAGTCAGATCCCGCTCCACTCCATTGAAGAGAGCTTTTCCAGTCACCTTAGCCCACTGACCATTATTGCTACCGGCGCCCATAACGAACCAACTAGTTGCTTCTAAAGCAGTCTTTGTGGCTTCGGATACATTAAACGGAATTTCGTTATCGGTGCTCCAGTTTTGGTAACCTGTCAGTTCTGCAATCACCGATTCTTCCGGCTGTGCCACTACAGTCCATGTGTCGTTCTTCATTGCAACTTCCATGGTCTTTTCCACCGCAAAAGCTGCTTTGCCGGCTACTTGTGCGCCGTTCACGCCCTGGTGGAGTGTCATGAGGCTGCCTGCAGAGATCTTAACTGAGCTTGCAGGGGTCACCTGTGTGCCGGTGGTGGCATCCAGAATCACATGACCATAGGCAATAATCTTA
>JAFYPO010000107.1 GCA_017547505.1 Oscillospiraceae bacterium
CCCGCCGCAGATACAAAATGTGTTTCGGCGGGGGCAAGCCCCCGCCCTACAATGATTTTTGAGAGGATAGATAAATATGTATGATATTCTGATTGTTGGCGGCGGCCCTGCCGGCCTGACCGCTGCCATTTACGGCCTGCGCGCCGGCAAGACCGTGTTGGTCATTGAAAAGAACGGCTTTGGCGGCCAGATCGCCTACTCCCCCAAGGTGGAGAATATTCCCGGCACCCAGCTGATCAGTGGCAGCGAGTTTGCCGATAAGCTGACCGAGCAGGCTATGGCCCTGGGTGCAGAGGTGGAACTGGAAAATGTGATCCGCGTGGAAGCCGAAGGTGAAATTAAGAAAGTCTACACCGAAGAAGGCGGCTGCTACGAAGGCAAGACCCTGATTTTGGCTGTGGGCGTGAAGCATCGCATGCTGGGTCTGCCCGGTGAGGAAGATCTGGTTGGCAAGGGCATTTCCTTCTGCGCTGTGTGCGACGGCGCATTCTATGCTGGTCAGGAGACCATTATGATCGGCGGTGGCAACTCCGCACTGCAGGAGGCTCTGCTGCTTTCTGAAGTCTGCTCCAAGGTCACCGTTGTCCAGAACCTGGCATTCTTCACCGGTGAAAAGAAGCTGTCCGATGCCCTGACCGCTAAGGACAATGTGGAAGCGATTTTCAGCTCCGTAGTGGACGAGTACCTGCAGGAAAACGGCCAGCTTACCGGCATGGTGATCCGCAACACCGAAACCGGTGAAAAGCGGCGGCTCACCTGCGACGGAGCATTCCTGGCCGTTGGCCTTGTTCCCGAGAACGAAGCTTTTGCAGAAGCTGTCCAGCTGGACGAGCGCGGCTACTTTGATGTAGACGAGTTCTGCGTCACCAAGACCCCCGGCGTATTCGTTGCCGGCGACTGCCGCCGCAAGTTTATCCGTCAGGTGACCACCGCTGCCGGCGACGGCGCGGTTGCCGCTATGGCCGCCTGCCGCTACTTAGACTAAACAAAAAGGAAGCTGTTGCAACTCGCAACAGCTTCCTTTTTATATGGCCCCCCTTTACAAGGGAGGCTTTTGCCTTCCTACCAGTTTGCTTTTACTTTTTCTATAGCCCGGATGCCCTCTACGGAAATTTCCTCCGTAATCACGGGGCTGTTGAGCAAGCCCTTTTCCAAGCAAACGGCAATATGCGCTGCCTCATAGACTAGCTCATGCTCGCAAGGGAACTCCAAAACCGTTTCCTTGCCGTCAATGTGGAAAATTGCCTTTCTTGCTTTCCAGTAATTGGGCAGCTCCACATAGCCTTTTTCACCGAAGATACGGCAGGTATTGTCCAAGGTGGCCTTGGTGCTGTTTTTCGCAGAAAACAGCACACCGCTTTCGGTTTCGCCGGTTAAGATATACTGCCACTCTACGCCGGTATCCAGCTTGGACGCCATACCGCGAATGTCTGTAATTGCGCCAAAGAGCCATGCCATCAGCTGCACCGCGTAAATACCACTGGACAGCAGCGGACCGCCGCCGGCGGCTGCGTCGAACATCCAGCCGTTGTAGGAGGCGGCAAAACTGTGGCTCAGCTCTGCCATGGTGATTTGACCCAAATCGGCAAGCCGCTCTTTTACCGCCAAAACAGCGGGCAAAAACAGCATCTTCTGGGCTTCCATAAAGAACAAACCCTTTTCTCTTGCCAGGGCATACAGTTCTTTGGTCTGTGCCTCGGTAGTGGTGCATGGCTTTTCGCAGATCACATGCTTGCCGGCCTCCAATGCCGCCTTTGCCCAAGGGTAATGGGCGGTGTTCACATTGGAAATGTAGACGATATTCACGTCCTCATCTTTTAACAGTTCTTCATGAGCGCCGTAAGCTTTGGGAATGTCCCAAGCCGCGGCTTTCTCTTGCGCTTTTTCCAAAGTCCGGGAGGACAGCGCCACAATTTCGCCCTTGCCGCATGCGCGTACCGCCGCCACAAACCGGGGTGCGATGGACGAGGTGCTGAGAATTCCGTAACGAAGTTCCATAATTATGCTCCTTTTGGAAAACGGCACCGCTAAGCGGTGCCGTTTGTGTTAAATGAAGAATCTGCGAATCAGGTAAGTGGGTGTGCAGCTCCATGCGTGGCACAGGCTGTCGATCATGTGGTCATGGTAGGGAGAGAAGTCGGGGTCGCCGGGCACAAATGCTTCCCAGAAGGTGTCCGCGCCCAGTTCCACCATGCCGCCCCAGAAGTCCACCATGAACTTCTTGGCCTCTTCCACCATACCCAGCTTCATCATAGCCTCGATGGTGTAGTGCTGCATGTAGGGAGTCTTAGGCTGACGCACCTCGGGGTTGCCCAAGGTGGACAACAGCGCCTTCTTGCCCTCTTCGCCGCCTATAACACCGCCCAGGATCATGAACACCTGGGAGTGGACACTCTTGTCGAACTTATCGGTTTCGTTGCAGAAGATGCCCTGCTCCTTGTCAAAGAGATGCTCGTAAGCTGCCTTGCGGCCGTCTGCCAGCAGTTTCTCGTACTTGGTTGCGTCTTCGCCCAAGGTCTCCAGCATAGCCACAAATTTTTCCAGAGTGTACAGATAGATGCCCTGCAGAGAAGTCATCTTCTCCAAGCCGTGGTTCCAGTCCACAAATGCAAACCAGCCGGGCTGATTTACCACGATACCACGCGCGTCCAGCACGTTCTCCAGAGCCAGCAGCTGCTCCTTACACACAGGCAGCAGGTCAAGCGCCGTCTCCTTGTCGCCGGTGTGCTCCAGATAGTCGCAAACCAGGCACACATAGAACATAGCGTAGTCGGCGATATGGTCACGGCCGGTGAAGAAGTAAGGCTTTTCGTACACATAACCGGGCAGGAAGCCCAGCTTATCGTAGTCGGCAGCGGCAAACAGATACATGCTCCGCTTCACGGTTTCCCGGCAATCATAGGTGTAGTAGTTGGCCAGGGCCTGGAGTCTTAAATCGCCGGTCCACATACGGCGGTCGCGCTTAGGACCGTCCTCAAAGAAGGTCTGCATGCAATCTCTGAGGGTCTTGCAGGCGATCTTATCGATCTTATTCAGCATGGGATCTTCAATCACAGCAGGCTTCAGCTTGGTGTCGTCGGCGCTAGTGGAAGAAGTGAAACAGAAGTTATCAAACTTGACCTCTCTTCTTGCCTCGTGAATGGTGAACTTGATGTAACGGCAGGAATAGCGGCGCTCCATATGCACATCGCCGGGGAACTCGATGTTCAGAACTTCCTCCTGCA
>JAFYPO010000108.1 GCA_017547505.1 Oscillospiraceae bacterium
GAAGCCAGCATTTTCGCATTGTGGAGAATACACTCGGTGTTGCCGCCGTCGGTGCCGCCCACAAGGAGGAAAATATCCGGCTTTGCCTTTTGGATCTCGTCCAGGTCTTCATCGGTGAGCTGGAAGGCATAAATACCGACCACCTTTGCACCTGCGCCCAGACTTGCCAGCTTGGCTGCTTCACCGGTCAGCTCCGGCACAAGACCGCTGGTGACCATGCGAAGACCGCCGGCCGCGGAAGAACAGGCATAGGTCTCGGCAAATTCCACATCGCCGATTTTCTGCCGCAGAATTGCCAAAGCGTTCTCAAGACCGTCGTTGATATCTGTGAAGATAGTGGTGAAGGACTGGGCAGTACCCAGTACCACCTCTGCTTCCAGATCTACAGCGGTCAATTTGGTATATGTACTGCCAAAGTCAATGAGTAGTGCAGCTTTCACACTGCATCATCCTTCCATGTGCAGCAGCTCACGCAGAGCCTCAATGGTGGTCTCAGGAGAAGTTCCGGGAGGAAATGCTCTGTCGTAACCCATATCCAGGAAACGCTTTTCCACATCTGCAAACTCCTGCTTGCCGATAACGATGTTACCGCCAACAACCAGGGGGATACCCTTCAGACCGGCCTCATCACACTTCTCACGCAGACCGCGGCAGTCCAGCTCGCCCTGACCATACAGAGAGGACACCACGATAGCATCTGCATTGGACTCGATAGCGGCTGCGATGTACTCCTCCTGGGACACCATAACGCCCAGGTTGACGACCTCGAAACCGGCATCGGTAAATGCGTGATAGAGGATCTTGTTACCTACAGCATGGACGTCAGCGCCGATAACACCGATGACCAAAACCTTCTTTTCTCGGTTCTCCATGTTAACACCTCAATTTGCTTTTTGATATGTACGCATACGCGTGGTTTTACTAATATAGTGTATACCCGAACCCCCTTTTTGTCAAGGAAGATTGCGACTATTTCTGGACTATTTCTTCCCTTTCTTCCACGAAAAGAAATTTAAATTTCATAGAAAAAGCACCTATGCATTTTTCTATGCATAGGTGCTGTTTTATTTACTTGTTCTGTGCCAGATATGCTGCACGACCGGTCTCATAGAGATTGTTGCCCTCGCTGTCGATAATGACGATCACAGGGAAGTTTTCAACCTCCAGACGGCGAATTGCTTCTGCGCCCAAGTCGTCGTAAGCGATGACCTCCGCCTTCTTGATGCAGTTAGACAACAGAGCGCCGCAACCGCCAATCGCACCGAAGTACACAGCGCCATGCTCCTTCATGGCAGCAATCACTTCGGGGCTGCGCTTGCCCTTGCCGATCATACCGGTCTGACCTTCTGCGATCAGAATGGGGCTGTAAGCGTCCATACGGTAAGAGGTAGTGGGACCGGCAGAGCCGATAGCCTCACCGGGACGGGCGGGGGTGGGGCCGACGAAGTAGATGATGGAATCCTTCACGTCCAGGGGCAGTTCCTTGCCCTGAGCAACCAGCTCGCACAGACGCTTATGGGCAGCATCACGAGCGGTGTAGATCACGCCGGAAATCAGGCAGCTGTCACCGGACTTTAAGTTTCTGACCTTCTCACGGGTCAAAGGAGTGGTAATGGAAATAGGCATATTACAGTACCTCCTTCTCATGTCTTGCAACGTGGCAGTTGATGTTGATCGCCACAGGCAGTGCTGCGATGTGGGTGGGCATTTGCTCGATATTCACAGCCAGTGCGGTAGTCAAGCCGCCCAGACCCTGAGGTCCGATACCAAGTTCGTTGATTTTCTCCAGCATTTCCTTTTCCAGGTCAGCCCAGAAAGGATCGGGGTTGTGCTCGTTCAGGTCACGGGTCAGTGCCTTCTTAGCCAGGAAAGCGGCCTTATCGAAGGTGCCGCCGACACCCACGCCCACAACAATGGGAGGACAGGGGTTGGGGCCTGCGTTCTCAACAGCCCACAGAATGAAGTCCTTGACGCCCTGCAGGCCGTCGGAAGGCTTCAGCATGCGGATCTGGGACATATTCTCACTGCCTGCGCCCTTGGGAGCAACAGTGATCTCCAGCTTGTCGCCGGGAACGATATCGTAGTAGATCATAGCGGGGGTGTTGTCGCCGGTGTTCACACGATCCAGAGGGTCGCGGACAACGCTCTTACGCAGGTAGCCGTCGGTATAGCCCTGACGGACACCCTCGTGGATAGCTTCAGCCAGGTTACCCTCCACATGAACCTCCTGACCTATCTTTACAAAGACACAAGCCAGACCGGTGTCCTGACAGATGGGACGGTCGCCCTCGTCAGCCATCTGGTAGTTCTCCATGATACGCTCCAGGATTTCCTTTGCCTGGGGCCACTTTTCAGCATCGTGGAAGGACTCGATGCGGTCCTTCACGTCCTGGGGCAAGTGGCAGTTTGCATTGATGCACAGGCGTCTGACGACTTCTGTGACCTTTTCTGCAGAAATGGTTCTCATTCTATTTCCTCCTAACAATTATTTCTGGGGTACGTTATAAATTTGATCCAACAGCTGGCCATCACGGCTGATAACATCTGCCACCACACGGTCGCCCTTGGGGAGCTTCTTGGGTGTACCGGTGATCCGCTCGGTCTTTTCCTTCAATTCGTGGATATCGATAATGGGAAGACCGGCTGCGGTGAGGCGCTGGGTCAGTTCTACATTCTTGGGGTTCACGGCAATGCCGCCCTGGGTGACCAGAACATCAATATCCTTACCGGGGGTAGAGATACAGGTCACACGGTCAGTAACGATAGGCAGACGGCCACGGAACATGGGTGCGATGATCATAGAAAGCTTCGCGCCGGCTGCGGTGTCACTATGACCGCCGCTGCCGCCCATGATATAGCCGTTGGAATCTGTATGTACATTGACGTTAAAGTCGGTGTCGATCTCGGTCGCGCCCAAGATCACCACATCCAGGCTGTCCACAACTGCGCTGCGGCTGCTGGGACTTGCATACTGCATGGCGGAAATCTCCTGATGGCGGGGATCGGTACGAAGAGATTCCACAGCCTTCAAATCGAAGCACTGCACGTCCATGAGCGTCTTGAAGCAGCCTGCATGGAGCATGTCCACCAGATAACCGGTAATGCCGCCAAGGCCGAAGCTGCCCTGGATTTCTTTTTTCAGCATGATATCCTTCAGGAACTTGGCCGCTGCCAGAGAAGCGCCGCCGGCGCCTGTCTGGAAAGAGAAACCGTCCTTCAAAAGACCGGAATTTTCAATAACCTTAGCAGCATGCGATGCCATCACAAGACCCACAGGATCACGGGTGATCTGAGTAGTGCCGGAAACGATGCCTTTGGGGTTACCGATGGCTTCCACAGGCACAACGAAATCTACCCAATCCTCAGAAATGGAGAAGTCCTGCAAAGGATACGGTACCAAGTTGTCGGTGATGACGACCACTTTCTTTGCAAACATAGCATCGGCATAAGCATAGCCAAGACTACCGCAGGCGGACTTGCCGTACTTGCCGGAGCAGTTACCCATAGTATCGGAAGTAGGCGCTGCAATGAACGCCACGTCGATAGGCGTTCTGCCCAGAGAAATATCGCTGGGACGGCCGCCGTGGGTACGGAACTGCACGGGGTTCTTCATGATACCCATGGAGATGGCTCTGCCTACACCCTTGGCAATATAGTCAGCGGAAATACCGGTGACCACACCGTTTTCAATATGCTCCAGAATGGGCACATGGACATCAAAGAGAGAAGATGCATTGACGTTAATGTCCTTAAACCCCTGCTCTGCGATCTCGGCCATGACCATGTTCAGCACAAAGTCACCGTTACGCAGATGATGGTGGAAGGAGACGGTCATGCCGTCTTTTAATCCGGCGAGAGCAATGACCTCTTTAATAGATTTTACAACCTTACTCACGGTCAATTCCCCCTTCCCATACCCAGCGCTTCCGCCATGGCAATGGTCTGCTTGGCGCGGTTCACAATGGGTGCATCGATCATTTTACCATGAAGTGCAACAGCACCCTTGCCCTGCTGCTCTGCCAGAGCAATGGCTTCCATGACTTCATAAGCATAGTCCACGTCCTTCTGGGTGGGGCTGAACACAGAATTGATGACCTCCACATGGCGGGGAGAGATAGAAGCCTTGCCGGTAAAGCCCAGAGCCTTGGCGTAGGAGGCATCTGTCCAGATACCCTCATCGTCATTCACATCGGTAAAAGGTGTGTCGTACACATCGACACCTGCTGCACGGGCAGCCACCACCAGGCGGGTGCGGGCATACTCGATCTCCCGGCCTTCCTTAGTGCGCTTGCACTGCAGATCGGCGGTCAGATCCTCTGCACCCAGGAACAGCGCCTTCACGCGTTTGGTTGCAGTGGCGATTGCAAATGCATTCTCCACACCCAAAGCGGTCTCGATCAGAGGCATAAGGCCAACGGTGTTTTTCGCAAAGCCCAGCTTTTCTTCCACCTCGGTGATATAAGCATCGGCTTCCAGAACATCGGCAGTGGAGCTGGTCTTGGGCAACAAAATCAGATTCGGCTTCCAAGGCAAAATAGCATCAATATCCTGCTTCCAGAAAGCGGTATCGATGGAATTGATACGAACAATGATCTCGCAACCATGGAAGTCCATGTAGCGAATGGTATTGCGCACCAGGATACGGGCAGAGTCTTTCTCATTGGGAGAAACAGCATCTTCCAGATCGAAGATCACAGCATCAGCGCCCAGGCAGCTACCGTTGATCAGCATATTAGGGGTATTACCGGGCAAGAACAACATACTACGGCGCATTTAGTTCTCCCCCTTTCCTCGGATAAGTGCGGTTTCCACACGAGCACGGATCACACACTCCAAGGCGCCCTGGTCGATGACCCGGACTCTCGCCTTTTCCACGCTGTTTTCCTTCAGCACTTCGCCAACCACAGCCAGAATGGCATCTCCAAATTGCTCCTGAACCTTAGATTCCAGTTCCACAGAAAGGGCTTCTGCCGGTTCGATTTCCACATAGGCATCGCTGGACTCCATGGTACCGGCAGATGCGTTTTTGATGATTTCCATTTGTATGTACCCTCCTTTACGCCAAAACGGCATACGGATTCATAATAATTCGATACTATTGTATCGCATTGTCTTATAGATTGCAATTGTTTTTTCGGATTTTGTTTACAAC
>JAFYPO010000109.1 GCA_017547505.1 Oscillospiraceae bacterium
CGCGCAGCATATACAGTCCAAGCTCCTTGCCCAGCTTGCGGTGGTCGCGCTTCTTGGCCTCTTCAATGCGGGTCAGGTAAGCGTCCAGTTCGTCCTTGCTGGGGAAGCCGATGCCGTAGATGCGCTGCAGACTCTGGCGGTTGGAATCGCCGCGCCAGTAAGCGCTGTTGCAGGCGGTAAGCTTGATGGCGTTGCCCTTCACACGGCCGGTGGAGTCCACATGAGGACCGGCGCACAGATCGGTAAACTCGCCCTGGGTGTAGAAGCTGATAACGGCATCTTCGGGCAGATCCTGGATCAGTTCTACCTTGTAAGGCTCGTTCATAGACTCCATGTAGGCAATGGCTTCTGCGCGGGGCTTCTCGGTACGCTCCAGGCGGATACGCTCCTTGCAGATCTTCTTCATCTCTGCCTCGATCTGAGAAAGATGATCGGGGGTGAAGGAGAAGGGTGCGTCAAAGTCGTAGTACCAGCCCTCATCGATGGCGGGGCCGATGGCCAGCTGCACTTCCGGCCACAGTCTCTTCACAGCCTGTGCCATGATATGGGAGCAGGTATGCCAGTAGGTTTTGCGGTACTCGGGGTTTTCAAAGGTGTACAGATTTTCTTCGGACATATTGGTTTCCTCCTTTAGATTGGGGAAGGTATAAAAAGACCCACCCCCTGGTAATCAGGGGTGGGATACAAAGTATTCCACGGTTCCACCCTGGTTGTGCTTTCGCACCACTCATTGACGCTTTAACGGGCGCACCCGGTCCGGCATTTCCGCCGAACGGTTCGGAAGTGGTATGCAGAACACAGGGGTGTAGGATCTTTTCACCGGCCGATCCCTCTCTGAACAGCTGCCATTCTGCCGTTGTCTTCGTCGTTACCTTTAACAAAGGAAAATATACCACAACTTAAGGCCGCTGTCAACAGATTTACCGCGAATACGGCAAGTGGAGGAAACAACGCTGTTTTGCCTATATTTTACAACCCAAGGGGAGGAAACTATGTAAAATTCCGGATTTTGAGTTTACCATAATTTTATCTGCTTTACATTTTACACTACTCGACATAATTCTGTAAATTATGTCAACAAATGTTACCGTTAACACAAGGTGTTGTGTTCAACGTACACAAAATATGGAATATTTTGGATATAAGTTTACATAAAATATTACATATTTTTTGTTAAAAAGTTGTCGATTTTTCGCTTTTTTCGGCAAACACTTGACTTTTTGCAAATATTTGTTATAATGAGTCACGCCTGTCACTATCAGGCTCCGATTTTGTAACTTTTTGATACCACCTATATATGGTGGTGATCTCCCCTCTACCTCGTGTGAAAGGAGGTTCTTTCCATGCTCGTTTTGAATCCGGCTGTCCATAACCGAATGAAGCTGATCGTCCGCTTCTTTGCACTGCTTCTGCCCATGCTTTTGCTTTTGCCTTTGCTGTCCCAGACCGCAGATGCAAAAACCACTTATGTGATCACCGACGGCGATCAGATCGTAGTACATACCACCTCTGAGACCGACCCTCACCACGTTCTGGAAGAAGCAGGCCTTACCTTGTCTGCCGACGATACCTTCACCACCGCGCCCGGTACCGATGAGACCGAGATCACTGTGCGGCGATGCCAGACTGTTACCCTGAATTACTGCGGTCAGGTCAAAGAGATCTCCAGCTACGGAGAAACTGTGGAAGCATTGCTGAACCGCCTGGGTCTGACTGCCTATGGCACCCATGTGGCATCTGTTTCCATGAACACTATGACCTACGACGGTATGACCCTTACGGTTGACGATATTCTGCAGGAGGAGCAGACCTATACGCAGGAAGTTCCTTTTGAGATCAACTACCTGGAAGATCCTTCCCTCCCTGCCGGTCAGCAAAAGATTGCCGTTGCAGGTGTGCCCGGTCAGGTGCGCGTTACCGCCAATGTTACCTACAAAAACTCCGTAGAAGCGACACGCACCGTTATCAGCGAGACGATCCTGCGCCAGAGTGTGGATCAGGTAGTTATGGTCGGCACTGGTGGAAATGCTCCCAACACCCCCATTATCAGCGACGGTGTGATCATCACTGCTGACGGTGAGATCCTCACCTACAAGCGTTCCCAGCGTTTTGTTACCACCGCCTACTCCCATCTGGATCCCGGCTGTGACATGACTACCGCAACCGGCACCACCGTGCGTGTGGGTACTGTGGCCATTGACCCCTCTGTGGTGGCTTACGGCACCAGAATGTTCATCGTTTCCGAAGACGGTGAGTATGTCTACGGCATCGGTACAGCAGAAGACTGCGGCGTAACCGGCAGACATCTGGACCTGTACTTCCCCACCAGAGAACAGTGTGTCCAGTATGGCGGACGATTCGCTACCGTCTACTTCCTGAACTGATAATTTCAATTGAAATGTCGCCTCTTTCTTGTTATAATAGCTGCAAACGCGGCTGTTGTACCCGAGAAAGAGGCGATTTTTTATGATCGATGTATGTAATATTCAAGTGATGAAGCCACTTTTAGCTGAGCATGGCTTCCACTTTTCCAAAGCCAAGGGACAGAATTTTCTGATTGCAAGCTGGGTGCCCCAGCAGATTGCCGAGGACGCCGGTGTGGACGAGACCGCGGGTGTTCTGGAGATCGGCCCCGGTATCGGCCCTTTGACCCAGCAGCTGGCGCTGCGGGCAGGTAAGGTTTGCGCTGTGGAACTGGACTTCCGTTTGAAGCCTATTCTGGCGCAGACGGTGGGAGAATTTTCCAATTTGGAGATTCTTTGGGACGATGTGCTGAAGCAGGACATTCCCGCTCTGGTGAAAGAGAAATTTGCCGGATTGCGGCCTATGGCTTGCGCCAATCTGCCCTACTACATCACCTCCCCTATCCTTACTGCGCTTTTGGAGGCAGAGTGTTTTGAATCGGTGACTGTTATGGTGCAAAAAGAGGTCGCCCAGCGGATCGCCGCCAAACCCGGCACAGCCGACTATAGCGCCTTTACCATTTTCTGTCAGTATTACGCAGAGCCGGAGATCCTGTTCGATGTGCCGGCAGGCTGCTTTATGCCCGCGCCCAAGGTCACCTCTGCGGTGATCACATTGCGGACAAGAAAAGAACTGCCCTGGCAAATTGACGACAAGGACACCTTCTTCCGCACTGTGCGGGCAAGCTTTGCCATGCGCAGAAAGACGCTCCAGAACGGTCTGGCTTCCGGTTTTCCGGAACTGGGCAAGGCCGGCGCAGGCGAGGTTCTGACAGAGTGCGGCTTCGACCCCGGTGTGCGGGGTGAAAAGCTGGGCATCGAGGAGTTTGCAACCATTGCCAATGCCATTTACAGGAGAAAGAACCATGTTTGAAATTCTCTTTATCGATCTGGACGACACCATTTTGGATTTTAAGGCGCAGGAAGATGCCGCCATCGTCAAGACGTTGCAGAACGCAGGTATCACGCCCACCCAGGAGATTTGCGACCGCTACAGCCAGATCAACAAGGAACACTGGGCGCGGCTGGAAAAAGGTGAGATTGACCGGCTGCAGGTGCAGTACGGCAGATTTCAGACACTGTTTGACGAGTTTGGTTTTGCCGGTGACTACAAAACAGTTGCCCTTTCCTATGGGGAAAACCTTTCAGAGGGACATTATTTCCTCCCCGGCGCAGAGGAAGCATTGGCGCGCTTGAGCCGGAAATACCGTCTGTTTATCACCAGCAACGGCACGACCAGAATACAGAACAAGCGGCTGGACAGCGCCGGCATCCGCAAATATTTTGAAGCAATTTTCATTTCCCAGGACATCGGCATCAACAAACCGGACAAAGGGTTTTTCGATTACTGTTTCTCCCATGTGCCCGGATTTGACCCCACAAAGGCCATGATCGTTGGTGACAGCCCCTCTTCGGATATTACAGGCGGGCAAAACGCAGGGATCGCCACCTGCTGGATCAACCCCAAAGGCCGGGAATACACCCGTCCCAACAAGCCGGATTACGAAATCGAAAGTCTGGTGCAGTTGGAAGGATTGCTGGAAAGTTTATAAGAGGAAACGGATTCTTCGACTCCGCTCAGAATGACAAGAAAAGCCGCTCTGCCAAAAGGCAGAGCGGATTTTGCACTTGTTGTAGGCAACGCGTTATATGTATTTTTTCACGCCGGGTATCAACTTGATCACAGACACCACCGCTGTTCCTATGGCAACCATTGCAAAGATCCACAAACCGCAAGCAACAATTCTGGGCAGAAAAGCGTCCAACCGGTTATACATAAAAACAGTTTGTTCTCTTAAAATTCTTTCAACTAAGTATACGCCAAAGGTACATTGTCCAACATGGGAAATCGTTGCCGCAAGCCACTTGCGTACCGCGACATGGTCAAAAATAAATCTTGCCCAGGCGTATATTGAAAAAGTAGGCACTGCCACCAGTGTATAGTGAAATCCCTTGGTAAGACTGTCATCAAAGCCAAGCCCCAAATCCAATCTCTTCAGCGTGGAAAATGCGCAGACAGCAAGAACCACCACCGCAGCCACCGACAGCCAAATACAATTCTTCAGCTTATAGAAGGACGCATCTACCACATTCTCAAAGAAATGTCCCATCAAGAAGAAGAAGATGGATATTGCGGTTGCCAGGGATGCTGCAAAAGTTTTTGTATAATAATACTTACCGTTTGACAACCAAAAAGATACGATTGGCAGAAGTCCCACAAGAATTAAATTCAATGCGATCAGATAGGTGTATTGCTTTGTTGTAGTGCTTTTAACCAAGTTTCTAAGGAACGGCAGCATCAACATCAAGCCAATATAGGTGTATAGATACCACAGTGCGCCAGAGGCGGATTTGCTCATAAAGGCATTCAGTATCGTGCTAAAATTCCCTACCGCTTTTTGATTGAAACACACATCGTAAAAATGATAAACAACCGTTATCACCGCCAATGTAATTACGAATCTAAGTACGCGCTTGCGCAAAATATCTTTTATCTGCTCGTCTTTTTTCAGAAGAAAAGCACCGGAAAGCATAAAGAAAATGGGAACTGCCGTCTTGCACAAGATCGACAGAAACAAATACACTGTGCCCAGAAGCCCGTCACTGTCCAAAAAAAGTGTAAATCCCCGTCTGCCGGTATGGTTAAACAGCACAAACATGATTGCCACTATACGCAACAGTTCAATATGCGTTTTCCTGCTGCTAACTATTTTGATAGCCATAGAGATTCTCTCCTTTTCTACAACACGCTTGTCTACCACCTTATCACAGTTACGGCAGAAAGTCAATCTGACAAAAGGAGTGCTCCTTTCTCACAGTTTTACAAGAACATTGGTGCGGATTTGCATAGTATCTACGGTTACGGCACAGTCCATGGCGAGAACCTGGACGCCGGCTTTGGCTGCCTGACGGAGCGCTTCTCCGAAAGCAGGGTCGGTGGCATCGTTTGGGTGCAGGTGTTTGACATCGGACATTTGGATCACAAACAGCACAAACGCCCCGCAGCCGTCC
>JAFYPO010000110.1 GCA_017547505.1 Oscillospiraceae bacterium
CGGCAATACCCAGGATCATAGCGGTCTGTGCCTTCTTGTTCTCAAAGCCGGCAGCGGCAGACTTCTGCTTTGCCTGGTTACCCATAACAATGGCGATGATGGAAGCGATTGCGGGCAGAATGCCGCCCAGGAAGGAGCAGGCACAAGCACAGATGGTGCCGGCAGCCAGACCGACGATACCCAGAATGAACGCGGTATTGGCGGTGGAAGCGCCGGGATCCTGAACAGCGGGAGTTACAGGGGCGACATGGGGCTGCTCCACAACGGGAGTAGCAGCCACAGTGGGCTCTACAACGGGAGTGGGCTCAACGACGGGCTCCACAACGGGAGCGGGTTCTACGGCCATGGTAGCGCCGCAGTGATGGCAGAAACGGCTGTTATCAGGGATTTCCTGACCGCACTTATTACAGAACATAACAATTCCTCCAAAAAGTTAATAAACGGAAAATCCGATACAAAAACTATACCACAGCATTTTCCATATTTCAACAGCTTTTTCCTTTTTCGGTTGTTCTTTTTACAGCAAGGTGGTATAATCAAAGGAGAAAAGGAGTGGGAAACGATGCAGACGATTAAAGAAAAGTGTGTGGCGTGGATCCGGGATTTCTTCCGGGAAAACGGAGAAGGGTGTAACGCGGTGATCGGTATTTCCGGCGGCAAGGACAGCTCCGTTGCGGCGGCGCTGTGTGCGGAGGCTTTGGGAAAGGACCGGGTCATCGGCGTGCTCATGCCCCAGGGTGTCCAGGCCGATATTGACGCGGCGTATTTATTGGTGAACCATCTGGGGATCCGCCACTATGAGATCAATATCAAAGACGCGGTGCAGGGTGTGTGGAATGCTATGCCCCAAGCGCTGCCTCTGACAGAGCAGACGAAGATCAATCTATCACCCAGAATTCGTATGGCGACTTTGTATGCCGTATCCCAAAGCTGCAACGGCAGAGTGTGCAACACCTGCAATCTGTCGGAGGATTGGGTGGGCTACTCCACCCGGTACGGCGATGCCGCCGGCGACTTTTCGCCTATGTGCCACCTGACGGTGACAGAGGTGAAGGAACTGGGTCGGCTGCTGGGTCTGCCGGAAAGCCTGGTGGAAAAGACCCCCATTGACGGCCTGTGCGGCAAGACCGATGAGGAGAACCTCGGTTTTACTTATGCGGAGCTGGACACCTATATCCGTACCGGAAAGATCGATGACCCGGAAAAAAAGCAGAACATCGACCGGCGGCACAAGGCAAACCTGTTTAAGCTGCAGCTGATGCCCTGTTTCGACCCCAATATTCCCACAAAGGCATGAAAATCCGTAGGGCGCTGGCTGTCTCCCGCCGCAACAGACCCATACAAGACAGCAAAAAAGAGAGAGGTTTTTACCTCTCTCTTTTTTTATCAATTTGTCATTGCGGGTAGCGTAGCGACGTGGCAATCCGTAATACCCTGAAAGAGCGCGGATTCCCACGTCATACCTTCGGTATTCCTCGGAATGACAGGTGGATCGGACTTATTCCGTTACCATGCGGTATTCGATAGAGCTTACCACATCGTCCTCCATAATCAGCCGCAGCTGGGTAGCCCCCTTGGTGAAGATCACTTCACCGTCTTCTTCCACATAGTCGGTGCCGTAGAGCTTTTCCACATCCACTCTGGTATCGCCCACATACAGACCCTCGGTGGTGGGGGTGTTGGGGTCGATCAGGTAAATGGAGTAGATCTCTTTGCCGTTGTAAGCGGTCAGCTCGAAAGTATTATAGTTGTACAAAATGTCTGTGCCCTGGTTGGCGCAGCTTTCTACCTCGTACTTGTCGTTGTATTCAGGCAGCAGGGTTTCGTCAAAGGTGGTGCCGGGGATCAGCTTGACATCTTCGTACAGAAAATAGAAGCCTTCTTCGGCCTCTTCCTGCTGGTCGGCAGCGGTGTCACCGGTGGGCGCGGGGGTGTCGTTTCCGAAATTCTGGGGACCTTCGGGGGTTTCCGCACCGCCGCAGGCGGCAAGGCTCACAAGGAGCAGCAGGCTCAAAATCAGGCAAATCAGCTTTTTCATGGGCAGGAGTCCTTTCCTTCTTTGATCGCTTCGTCATAGCGGATCAATTTTTCTCTGTAAATTTCAGCCACCGCCGGGTCGTTCCGCCGGTCGGGGATACCGTGTTTCTCCGCCAAAATGGTTGCAAAGTATTTGGACATTTTGGTGGCACCTGCAAGGTTCAGGTGCTTTCCGGCATCGTAAGTATCGGTCTGAAAGTCCAGACCGATCTCCTCGGTGACTTTGGTGAAGTCATAATAACACAATTCGTGCTTTTTTGCAAACTCTGAAATCTGGGCATCGTATTCCTCGTACCAGAAGGGGTATTGGCTGGGTGCTTTGATGAGGATCAGCTCCACACCCTTTTCCTTGCAGAGGGCGGTCATTTTCTCCAGATAATCGTAGCAGATGTCTCCAAACTGATAGTTGGGCAGCTTCCGCTTAACAGGAAGATTCTTCATCGGCTTCACGCTCTGGTTGATCAGGTGACCGTTGTGGGTGTTGTCCTTTTCTTTGAACAGGTAGGTAAAATCTTCCTGTGTCAGCTTATCGAACCGGTCGTGATACCGCAAAATGGGGAACACATAGGAAAGGAAATCTTCCTCCTCCGTCATGGAGCTTTGGATAATGTCCACCTTTTGTATGGACCAGCGCATTTTGTCGATGGTCAGGCGGTTGTATTCCTCTTTCACAGGCGCGTCATAGCGCATGGCGTTCACATTGAACACCACCACTTTGGGGGTCTCGTAAGTAAGCGTTTCTTCCAAAACAGACCAGCTCTGCCACAAAAGCTGTTGGGAAGTACCCCGCACATAGGCGGTAATGCCTTTTTCTCTGTACATCTCCATGGGAGAGAAGTTGGCATACACCTCGCAGTCACCGATGAAGATCACATCGTGGTGTTTGTCTTCCCGGTAATACTGGCTGATCATGCTGCCCTCCACGTTGGTTTCCGCATATTTGGGCGCAAGCAGGACATTCAGAAACAGGAAAAGGCCGGTCGTTACGGCGATCACTGCCAAAATGGAGAGGGTCGTCAATATCTTTTTCTTCATAGTACCCCTCCTTTAGAAACCGCCGTAGATAAAGCCTTCGGCGTTAAAACCCATGCCGTATCTGCCGAACACGGCAAGCAGCAGCGCCAAAGCACCGATCACAGCGGTCTTTTTCCAGGGGGCAAGGCCTGTCCACAGGGTTTTCCACTTATTTGTCCAACCGTCATCAACCGTGAGCAGCACAACAGCGACACCCAGAACGACCCAGTCGGTGGCTGTCAGCCCCAGAACGGCGATGTTCGTAAAGAATGCGCCGTAGTTAAAGGTGGTCACAATGGACAGGAGCATAGTACCGGCGGTGGCTGCGGTGGGCCACACAAAGAATGCCCACAGGAGGCTGACGATCAAGGTAGTACCCAGGCGGTTCAGAAGCTTCCAGCGGGTTTGGAGTTTGTTGCCAAAGAGCACACAAACACCGTGACCGATGCCCCAGAACAGGTACTCAATGCCGTGCCAGATGCCGGAGAGCAAAAAGACGACCATGGTGTTGACAGCCTTGCGGAAAGTACCCTTTCTGCTGCCACCTAAGGGAATGTACACATATGTACGGAACCATGCGCCCAGAGTGATATGCCACCGGCGCCAGAA
>JAFYPO010000001.1 GCA_017547505.1 Oscillospiraceae bacterium
CCGGCAGATGCGTTTTTGATGATTTCCATTTGTATGTACCCTCCTTTACGCCAAAACGGCATACGGATTCATAATAATTCGATACTATTGTATCGCATTGTCTTATAGATTGCAATTGTTTTTTCGGATTTTGTTTACAACCGCCGGGGTTTTCTGTATAATAAACATAGAATGTGTAAAGGAAAGGACAACCTTTATGGAAGTTGAACTGACAAGCACTCTGCAAGGCAGGAAAGAACAGCTATGGAAGGCATTTTTGGAACAAGCCGGTCTCGAGCCGGACGAGCAGGTGGAAAGCACCGCTCTGATTTGGGAAGATGATGCGATCATTGCCTGCGGCTCCCGCACCGGCAATCTTCTCAAGTGTATTGCTGTGGACGCATTACATCAGGGAGAAGGTCTTACAGGAACGCTGCTCACCCAGCTGCGGCAGGACGCTTTCAATGCCGGTCACAACCATCTATTTTTGTATACCAAGCCCAAGAACAAAATTATGTTCTCTTCCCTGTTTTTCTACCCCATTGCGCAGACGAAAGATGTACTGCTGATGGAGAACAAGCGAAACGGTTTACAAGATTTCCTGGCCACCCTCTCCCCTGTGCCTTGCGATGGCACAGTAGGCGCGGCAGTGATGAACTGCAACCCCTTTACCAAGGGACATCGGTATCTCATCGAAACTGCTGCCAAGGAATGTGACCGGCTGTACATCTTCGTACTGTCTGAGGACAAAAGCTATTTCTCTACGGAAGACCGTATGAATATGGTGAAACTGGGCGTTGCAGATCTTCCCAATGTGACGGTTCTGCCCACCGGTCCGTACCTCATTTCCTCTGCCACCTTCCCCACCTACTTCTTGAAGGATCGGGAGAATGCGGAGCAGATCCACTGTCTTTTGGACATTGAGATTTTCTGCAATTACTACGCACCGAAATTCGGCATCACCCGGCGATATGTGGGTACAGAACCACTGTCTCCCATGACCAATCAGTATAATAATGCTTTGCGGGAGTTCCTGCCGAAAAAGGGTATCTCGTTCCATGAGATCAACCGTCTGGAGCAAGCAGATACCCCTGTCAGTGCCAGCGGTGTCCGCGCCGCTTTGGAAGCAAAAGAATTTGATAAACTAAAAGCACTTGTCACCCACACCACGTACACATATCTGGAAACCATTGGGTTTCTGAAATAGGAGGTTTTACTATGGCAAAGAGCAGACCTACCCACTTACTCAGCAGCTACTACGCACCCCGCGGCGCACACCGCATGCAGGATCTGGGTCAGCAGCTGGCGCAGATGTATTTGAACCCCAACGACAAGCTGATTGGCATTATCGGCGAAGCAGGTTCTGGCAAAAGCGCTCTGATCCGTGGTATGTTCCCCGGTCTGGAGCTGACCAATGACGATAACGGTGTGTATGTGCGTCCCCTGCCCATTCTGGAGCAGGATCGGGGGTTTGCCTTCTTCTCCCCCCACACTTACCATCTGGACGTCCGTTTTGAGAACGGCTTTACCCAGATGAACGAACTGGCAGATGCTATTTCCGAAGCGCTGAACAAAGGTCGCCGCGTGGTGGTGGAGCATTTTGACCTCATTTATCCCTTCCTGGGTGCCAACGCCAATCTGCTGATCGGTGTGGGTGAGCAGGTGCTGATTGCCCGTCCCCGCGTATTTGGTCCCGAGCCTGACGAAATCAAGGAAGAGGTTTACAAGTCCCTTCCCTACCGACTCATGGCGCACACCGCCGAGGACATCTGCGGTATGTTCATTTCCGATGAGGACAACGAGCGCTGCGGTCACTCCGATTTGCGCCACGGCTTCATTATCACCTTCCCTGATCACGCACCGGATATTGACATTAAAGAACTGGAGCAGCAGGTCAACGATATCATCGCCCAGGATCTGCCTGTGACTTATGTGGACGATCACCACATCAGCATTGGTGACAGCGTACAGATTTGTGACGGTCCTCGAGTCCATGTCCATCGGACCGGTCAGGTGGAAAATTTCAAACTGCTGGATCACCTGATTTACGACCGGTTCAAGCACCGCTATATGTTGGTTGGCTGCGTAGGTGAAAAGTCTGATGAACTGCTGCAGAAGATCGACGACCGCCGTCAGATGCCCGGTTGGGAGTAATATGGAAGCTACATTACAGGAAATTCTGGATTCCCGGGAAAAACGGGCAAAAACCCAGAAAGAACTTTTAGAAAAATATCAAAAACCGTTGGTTTGTTTTACCATGAATATCCCCGGTCCTGTGAAGATGGATCGCGATATTGCTATTGGTTTTGCCATGGGAGAACGGCTTTTGAAAAATGCCGTGCAGCAGCAACTGGTGTTCTCCGCCGCCCAGACCCCTAACACAGGCGCTGAAGGGTTTTATGTGGTAGACATGGACGCCAAACAACTGAAAAAGCTGGTTCTGGAAATTGAAGAGATCGACCCGATCGGCCGACTCTTTGATATGGATGTTATTGACATCACTGGCAAAAAAGTCAGCCGCGAGGATGTGGGATATCCCCGCAGAAAGTGCCTTTTATGCGACGAAGATGCGGTTGTTTGTGCTAGCCGTCGCACACACTCCTTAGAAAAATTACGCCATACCACAGGCTTTTTGCTGTATCTCACAGCCCGGAAATGGATGTGTGAGTACATCGGTACTTGGGCGTACTATGCCTTGACACAGGAACTGTCCACCACCCCTAAGCCCGGCCTTGTGGATCGGAACAATGCCGGCGCCCATAAGGATATGACTCCCCGGCATTTCTTTGCCAGCGCCGACGCCTTGCGGCCTTTCTTCAACCGCTTTGCGGAGCAGGGTTTCCTCACAAGAGATTCTGCTGCCACCGAGACTTTTTCCGCAATTCGGTCTTTGGGCAAGGAAGCGGAACAGGCTATGTTGCAGGCTACCGGTGGTGTGAACACCCACAAGGGCGCGATCTTCAGTTTGGGAATTTTGTGTGCCGCAGCCGGTCGGCTGGGTCCGGAAGGTTGGAATATGGAGGCTTTGTTGACAGAAGCTGCCGCCATGACCCATGGACTTGTGGAAAAAGATTTTGCAGGTGTTACCGAGGAAACGGCAAAAACCGCCGGCGAACGGCTGTTTGCAAAGTATGGTGTTACCGGCGTCCGTGGACAGGCTGAAGCCGGTTTCCCTGAGGTGCGGAACATTGGTATGCCCATGTTCCAAAAGGCATTGCAGGACGGACAATCTCTGAATAATGCCGGCTGTATTGCGCTACTGCATATGTTGGCGACTGTAGAGGATACGAATCTGATCCACCGGGGCGGCATGGAAACAGCACAGACAATGCAGCAAAAAGTAGCTGCTATTTTAGAAGCAGAACCCTATCCCGCCAGAGAGACTCTCTTGGAACTGGACAAGGCGTTCATTGAAAAGAACCTCTCCCCCGGCGGCACCGCCGACCTTTTGGCGATCATCTATTTCTTATATTTCTTAAAATAAAGAAGAGAGGTCTTGCGACCTCTCTTCTTTTTCGGCGGGAGCAAGCCCCCGCCCTACATTTTGATTACAAAAACACCCCGATCCCAAAGAATCGGGGTGTTACATTTTAGTCCAGGGGCTTCATTGTGGGGAACAGGATGACCTCGCGGATAGAGTCGGCGCCGGTCAGCAGCATGACACAGCGGTCGATGCCGATGCCCATGCCGCCCGTGGGGGGCATGCCGTATTCCATAGCGTTCAGGAAATCTTCGTCCAGCATTTCGGTCTCATCATCGCCGCGCTCGCGCTGCTCAACCTGCTTCATGAAACGGGCTCTCTGATCGATGGGATCGTTCAGCTCGGAGTAGGCGTTGGCCAGCTCGGAGTGGCAGATAAACAGCTCGAAGCGCTCGGTCAGGCGAGGATCCTCGGGGCTTATCTTGGTCAGAGGAGAAACCTCGACGGGATACATGGTGATGAAGGTAGGCTGGATCA
>JAFYPO010000111.1 GCA_017547505.1 Oscillospiraceae bacterium
ACCCTGAGTTTACCGTCAATGTGCCTCTGGGTGCAGTCGACAAGAATATTTTGGGCATTTGCGGTACCAAGTCCGGCCGTGACATGGATAAAATCCGGGAATTGGGCCTGACTCTGGAAGAGCCCAATGTGATCTCTGTGCCTGCCATTAAGGAACTGCCTTTGACCCTGGAGTGCAAGGTGATCTACAAGCAGGATCAGGATCCGGCTGCCATTGCCAAGGAAAATGACGAGCGCTACTACGCTAAGGGAACCCCCAATGAGGGCGATTATCACACCGCCTACTACGGCCAGATTGTATCTGCCTATATTGTAGAATAATCCAAACGGAATACTGAAAGGACAACACCATGGAGAGAATTGGAGTTTTAGGTGCCGGTACCTGGGGTATGGCCCTGGCCCGGGTCCTTTCCAACGCAGGACACCAGGTTACTGTATGGTCTGCACTGGAAAAAGAAGTGGAGGAATTTTCCGCAACCCGGGTACACCCGAATTTACCCGGAATGGAGATCCCCCAAGGAATTGAATTTACAAAGTCTATCGAGGAAGTCTGTAAAGACAAGGCGGTACTGCTCTTTGCTGTACCTTCTGTCTTTGTCCGCAGCACTGCCCGAAACGCCGCTCCTTATATTCAGGACGGTCAGATCATTCTGGACGTGGCAAAGGGTATGGAACAGAAGACCCACATGACTATGACCCAGGTGATCGCAGATGAGATCAAGAACCCCAGCGTCAAGCTGGTGGCCTTCTCCGGTCCTACCCACGCAGAAGAAGTGGCAAAGGATCTGCCCACCACCATTGTGGCGGCTTGTGAGGAGATCGCTGCATCGGAGTTTGTGCAGGAATTGTTTGAAGGAACCTGTATGCGTGTGTACACCAATACCGATGTGTTTGGTGTGGAACTGTGCGGCGCTATGAAAAATGTTATGGCGCTTGCCGCCGGTGTTGCTACCGGTTTGGGTTACGGCGACAATACCAAGGCCGCCATTATTACACGCGGCATTGCCGAAATTGCCCGTCTGGGTGTCGCTATGGGCTGTAAGCCGGAGACATTCCTGGGCCTTACCGGTATTGGCGATTTGATCGTTACGGCCACCAGTGTTCACAGCCGTAATAACCGCTGCGGTATGCTGCTGGGTCAGGGTGTTGCTCCCCAGGAAGCGATCAAACAGGTTGGCATGGTAGTGGAAGGTATCAATGCATTGCCTGCCGCTATGGAGCTGAAAGAAAAATATCAGGTGGAAATGCCTTTGACCGAAGCGATCAATGCTGTGGTCAATCTGGGCGCTTCTCCTATGGAGCAGGTGCAGATGCTGATGCACCGGCAAATCAAAGCAGAATAATTAAACCCCTCCGGGAAATCCCGGAGGGGTTTCTTTAGTTCAGAATAATATCGCAGATGCGATCTACATCTTCCAGGCTCAGGTCTGCATAGAGGGGCAGGGTCAGCACCCGGTCAGCAATATGCTTGGCAACGGGGGTCTTGTCCGCACCTGCGGTGGGCAGATCCCGATAGCAGTCGATGTCGTTTGTCAGGGGGTAGAAATACTTGCGGGCTACAATGCTGTATTCCTGCAGAAGCTCGTAGATCTCGTTGCGATCCCGCTTGAAGCCGTCAAATACAACAGGGAAGTAAGCGTAGTTGGACTCCACACCGTCCTGTTCATCGCAGAGGATAATACCCTCCACACCGGCAAAACGCTGACGGTAGCGCTCCACCACAGCTTTGCGCTTAGCGATCTCACCGTCCAGATGCCGCAGATTGCAGATACCCATGGCAGCCTGGAACTCGCTCATCTTGGCGTTGCCACCTACATAACCGACTTCTTCACGGCCACGGATACCAAAGTTTTTCAGATCGTTCAGCAGCTGCACCAGCGTATCGTCCTTAAAGCATACTGCGCCGCCCTCGATGGTGTTGTACACCTTGGTGGCATGGAAACTGAACATGGAGGCGTCGCCAAAGTTCGCGGCGCTGACGCCCTTGTAGCGGACGCCAAAGGCATGGGCTGCGTCGTAGATGACCTTCAGATTATGCTTCTTTGCCACAGCCTCGATGGCTTCCACATCACACAGATTGCCGTACACATGGACAGGCACAATGGCAACGGTCTTGTGGGTAATCAGGCTTTCCATTTTCTCCACGTCCATAGTGTAGGTCTTGGGATCTACATCACAGAAAACGGGCACGAGGCCATTTCTCACAATGGAGTGGGTGGTGGAGACAAAGGTGAAGGGAGTGGTGATCACCTCACCGCCCTGGGGGAGGTTCATGGCGGCAATCACATTTTCCAGCGCCAGATGACCGTTGGTATAAAGCGCCACATGGGGTGTTTTCAGGTAGTCGCAGAGCATGCCTTCCAGCTCTTTGTGCTTAACACCCATGTTGGTCAGCCAGCGGCTTTCCCACAAGGGGCGGATCTCTTCGCAGTACTCTTCAAAAGAGGGCATGGAGGAACGGGTAACATTGATCATGATTATCGCTTCCTTACTATAGAATAAATCCCGCAACGGGACAGAGTTTACTTTTTCTTGAGAAACTGCAACAGCAGCATCATGGGGCGCACACGGAAAAGATATGCGGCAAGGGGGTATAGTACAAGTCCGACTGCAATTTGCACCACCAGAGTCAGCACGTTGCCCAGAGGCAGAAGCTGCACCGCCAGCACGGCTGCCAGCATTACAACTGCCAGAACAAAGGAGGGAATCAGATCCTTCATCTGCTCAAAATAGGAATAGCGGATCAGGGACTTGTTGGGGTAAGCATTGATAAAGCAGCTGATCAGCACAGTAAAAGCACCGGTCAGTGCGATAGCAATGGGGGATTGGAAACAGAATACCGCAATTGCCAGAGAAATCAAACCGATAGACTTCTTTATAATTTCCAGCTTCAGGAAAATATCGCTGCGGCCCATGGCGTTAATGGCCTGCAGATTGCACATATGTACCGGATTGAAAGCCAGGGTGAAGCAGTAGATCTGCAGATATGGCACACAGGGCAGCCATTTGTCAGTAAGCAGCAGTTGAACAAGTGGTGTCGCTACACCGGCAAGACCGGCCATGAGCGGGAACAGAATAAAAGCGCTGATGGTAATGGAGTTTCTTGTGATCTCTTTGACTTTTGCACTGTCGTCCTGCTCTTTGGCCATAGCTGGGAGCATGACACTTTGCACTGTGCCGCTGATGGCGTTAATGATAAACTGGGGGAAGCTTTTTCCCTTGTTGTAGTAGCCCAGGGTACCGGCGTCGTATTTTACGCCGATCACAAGGCTGCGGATATCCTGATACAATGTGTTGATCAGACCGGAAACCAGAATCTTCCAGCCAAAGGCAAAGAGAACTTTTACTCTCTGCAGACTGCAGACCAGCCGGGGACACCATTTGACTGTGAAGAACATGACGACGCAAGCGACGAACACGTTGAGCATAGTTTGTGCCACCAATGCCCAAAGACCTGCGCCTAAAGCAGCCAGAGCAATACCCACACCACCGGCTACCAGAATTGCAGCTACATTGCTGATAAACACCTTCCGGAAATTCATCTCCCGGCTGACCTTTGCCAGCTGAACGGAGTTGAATGCGCCGGGCAGAAGCATCAGCGCCAGCACCCGCAAGGGCGCGACAATATCGGGCATTTTATAAAGCTTGGCGATCCAGGGGGCGGTGCAGAAGATCACACCGTAGAGAACACCGGCGATGCCCAGGCTGACCCAGAAGACGGAGGAGTAATCCTCGTTGGTTACATCTTTCGCACGAATCAGAGCGGTGTTAAAACCAGTCTGGATAAAGACGTTTGCCAAAGTGGTGAAGATCACCATGAGGGAAAGTGCGCCATAATGGTCAGGGGACAAGATTCTCGCCAGTACGATCTGCAGAACAAATTGTGTACCCTGCACACCGAAACGCTCCAACAGTTTCCAGATCAGAGCGGAGGCGATCTTCGGTTGTTTGGCGTGTTCCATGGAATTCCTTTCCGGCCCTTTATACGTGGAGGGTCTTATGGAGAATGCGGCAGTTAATATCCCGCTTCAGAAGCAGCAGCCGTGCCCGCAGAGGGTGGCGGATCCGCTTTTTATCTTCTTTGGCTCTGGCCCGGTCCACCATGCCCAGACGCAGAGCGTGGCGAATGGTGCGCAGATACAGATATTCGATATACTTGAT
This sequence comes from Oscillospiraceae bacterium, assembly GCA_017547505.1. Lineage (GTDB taxonomy): Bacteria > Bacillota > Clostridia > Oscillospirales > Oscillospiraceae > Faecousia. The sequence continues at coordinate 4,161 of JAFYPO010000111.1, forward strand.
GGCGGTCTTATGCCCTAGATTGTAAGCATACTCCAGATACTTGCGGTACTGCAGTTCGTCATCGTTGTAGTCATGTTTATAGTTGGCGCTGAAGGAAGAACCAAAGGTCGTCACATGGCGGTAGGCACTCATAGATTCCTGCATGCAGTGAACCTTGCCGTGACACAAAAGGGTGAAGTAAACCTTTCGGTCACCGGGACCGCAGCGCTGGCGCATGAGACTTTCGTCCACAGAGCCGTCCAGCTGATAGTTGCGGGACATGACCGTGGCAAACTGACCGGGGAGAATATCGCTGAAGTAGTGGGAGAAGGTGTATTCCTCGTCCTTGCACTCAGGATAGGTCTCACCGTTGGGATTACCCTCGTGATCTACCACAGTACAGTTGTGGGCAACTGCAATATAGTCGGGATGGCTGTC
>JAFYPO010000112.1 GCA_017547505.1 Oscillospiraceae bacterium
CCACATTGCCCATACGCAGCGTTGCCACATTGGAAGTGACAGTGTTGCCGTACAAGTCAGTGATCACGCAGTACACCGTACGGCCGTTCTTTGCAGCAGCCATTGCGGTGGAGTAGGTGTTGGTGGTGACAGAGGACTTACGGTAAGTCTTGTCTGCAGGATTCTTGAAATACCAGACATAGGTCAGGCCGTCGCCGGTTGCTTCCACAGAGGTGGTAGCGGTCTTGCCGTTGGCAACCATCACGTCCTGGGGCTGCTTGGTGATCGCCACCTTGGAGGACTCGTCAATATAGGACATGGACTGAGTATAGCGCGAACCGTTGTAGTTGATCTGGCAAGTAATTTTGCCATTTTCATACTTCATACCATAGATGTTCGCGCCGGAATACTGGGCATAAGACGGGGAGAATACGGTGGTTGCAGAACCGGTTGCGGGGTCGATCAGAAGGACATTCTTCTGCTGGGACATCAGCAGCTTGGTGCCCACCTTTGCCATCTTGCTGTTGCTGTAGTTGCCGCTCTGGTAGATCACGGTCCAGCCGCTGTCGTCCAGCTTGTAGACACGGCCGTTATTATAATCCAGGTGGTACAGTGCGTTGCCGATCAGCTCGATGGAGGTGTTGGTATCCATCCACCAACAATCCTCATCGTAGTAAGTATCGGTGGGGGTGGTGATGTAGTCATAAGCAGTATGACCGGTCTCCCGGATACCGGCAGTGGAACGCAGGAAATTCACATGGGTCACACGGCCAAAGGCATCATAGTAGCCAACGCCGTAATTACCTGCCGTGGGGTCGTCCCAGGTGACGTCCACATGATAGGGCTTGTTGTTGATGTACACGATGTTCCAGGCATGCCACAGGGCATCGGACTGGCACAGGTCACTCTCAATGTCAACCTGATCCAGCAGGTACATGTAAGCCAGCGCATAACCCTGGCAGACAGACAGACCTTCGCCCAGGGCGCTGTATGCGGCGAAGATCTTGTGGTCAACACTGGCGGAGTCCACATTACCCAGGTCGTACTCCACAAATACAGCCAGACGGTCGTGGAGGAGCAGGGCCTTTTCCACATCGGACAGGTTATTGTTGCCCTTAATGCCGCGGAGCAGCACTTCGGCATTTTTGGTCATCTGGCTCAGGCAGGTCGCATACTTGTCAGCCGTATCGGAGTGGGTACGGTAGCCTGCTCTGATGGTGGTGATCTTGCCGCCGGTATAGTAAGAGCAGCCCAGAGACTTCACATGGAACCACTCAGGAGTCTCGTACCAGATGATGGACTTCAGGTATTCCCACTTGGCGTAGGGAATGTTGTAAGAAGAGACATCAAATTCTGTCTTACAAGCGGCAAACTGCTGATTCAGATAGTTCATGAATGCAGTGGGTACTTCATGCTCGTAAGTTGCGCCGTAGGTAGCAGGCTCGTCGGAATTGCTCTTCTTGCCGGAGAACCACTCCACAGTCTCCATAGGAGCTTCGGACAGTTCCGGCTCTGCTTCCTCAGCAGGTGCTTCGGGCTCGGTTGCCTCGGGCTCAGCAGCAGGTTCTTCTGCAGGCTCCGTAGCTTCCGGCTCGGTGGCAGGTTCTTCGGTTTCTTCGATTGCGGGTTCGGTTTCTTCTGTGGCTTCAGGTGCGACGACGACTTCGGTCTCGTCCATTTCCTCAGCGCTGACGACCATGCCGGAGAAGCAGGACAACAGCAGCACCAGAGCCAACAACATTGACAATGCGCGTTTCATAAACACTCTACCTCCTATAAGTTTTGTCATACATCTTTATTATAGAGTATCCACGAAGGAATTGCAAGTGTCTTTCTACAAAAAACACCCCGAAAAACCTTGTTTTTCAGGGTGTTTCCTATTTACTTTACAGACCGAAGAAATCCAGAATTGCTTCCCACAGGCTTACCAGCCATGCCCAGAAGCCGCCTTCTTCCTCTTCCTCGCCATAGGTCTTGACTTCTTCCATTTCGTCTACCTGGAGTTCTACATCGGTGACCGGTTTCTCTTCTGTATTACCTTCACCATAGACTACCGCGGATTCCATCTCATCTTCCATGAGAACCTCCTCCGTGGGTGCGGTTTCCGCATCGACGCCGTCGATGTCCTGGTCGGTGCCGTCACCTACCTCGGTAGCAGGCTCTACTGCTTCCGTAGTCTGGGTTACTTCTTCCACTTCCTCTGCGCACACCGGCAGTACCATAAAACAAACCACCAGCGTAAGCGCCAGGAGCATTGCGATATTTCTTTTCATAATGATAACCTCCTTTTCGGTTTTGGGGTCAAGACCAGTATACACCCACAAGTTCCCTTTTGCAAGGGGAGAATTGTAAACAAAATTAGAACCTTCTTGCGTAGCCGCAGCGGCGGCACAGGTCTTCCGTCGCCTTGCGGTTTTGGAAGCCTTTGCAAATAGCAACCGATCTGGGCGTTGCCAAAATATCCGTCAGTTCCTCTGTAAATACGTTTCCCAAAGCGATCACACCCTCGCTGTCCAGACAGCAGGGCACCACCGTACCGTCACACAAAATGCCAAAGTGATCCCGCATGCCGTAGCAGGAAACCCGGTCATCGCCCTGTTCTGCTTCCCTGTCCGGCCACTGGAATTTTTCACCAAACTCCAGGAAAATGCCCTCCCGGATCCGGTAGCCACGGGTGTTTTCTTTCCAATCACCGGGCAGCGCTTTCTGTAAATTCTCCAGAATGGTATCATTTTTTCCTGTCCACAGGCGGAAGGATACAATCGTACCGTAAGTTCGCGCCAAGACGGCAAACACAGCGCAATTTTCCACATAGACCCCCGGGTCACCCGCCTCCAGACTATGGAGGGATATGTTCACCTTATGCACTCCCGCCTTCAGGATCTGCTCCCCCACTTTGGGCAGCAGTGTGCCGTTGGTGGTGATGTTGGAGCGAAAGCCCGCTTCTTTTGCCATCTCCAGAAACCGGGCAAGCTGCGGGTGCAGGAGGGGTTCCCCCATGAGGTGGTAGTACAAATATTCCGTTTTTCCCTGCAATTGCTGTAAAATCCTTGCAAATTCCGGTTCTGTCATGGTTTTTGCCTTTCGGCTGTGTCCATGGCAGAAGGAGCAGCGCAGATTGCAAATATTGGTGATCTCCACATAGACCCGTGAATACATATACCCACCTCCGTTTTTCATTATACCACAATCTAATAAATTTTGTAAAAATTGCATATAAAAAATCGAAAAAAAATTGTAGACAGAGAAAAAACACAGGAGTATAATTATGTCCATAGGGTGTAAACCATCTATTCTGTTTTGGAGCGTGATTCTATGAAACTGATTATTAAAAACGACTACAACGAAATGAGCGCATGGACCGCTAACCACATCGCAACCGCGATCAACAACCACAAAGAAGCCCGTCCCTTCGTGCTGGGTCTGCCCACCGGTTCCTCCCCCATCGGTACTTACAAGAAGCTGATTGAGATGAACAAGGCAGGTCTGGTATCCTTCAAGAATGTTGTTACCTTCAACATGGACGAGTATGTGGGTCTGCCCCGCGAGCACGACCAGAGCTACTGGTACTTCATGCACGACAACTTCTTCAACCACATCGACATTCCCGCTGAGAACATCAACATTCTCAACGGCATGGCAGAGGATCTGGAAGCTGAGTGCCAGCGCTATGAGGAGAAGATCGCTTCCTACGGCGGCATCGACCTGTTCCTGGGCGGCTCCGGTGTTGACGGCCACATTGCCTTCAACGAGCCCTACACCTCCCTGTCCTCCCGCACCGGCGTCCGCGCCCTGACCGAGGATACTCTGATCGTCAACTCCCGCTTCTTTGATAACGACCCCAACAAGGTGCCCAAGACTGCCCTGTCCGTGGGTGTCGGCACTGTTTGCGACTCCAAGCAGGTGCTGCTGGTCATCAACGGCCACGCTAAGGCTCGCGCTCTGCGCAACTGCGTGGAAGGCGGCGTAAGCCATGCCTGCACCATTTCCGCTCTGCAGATGCACCCCGATGGCATCATTGCCTGTGACGAAGCTGCCTGCGGCGAGCTGATGGTGGATACCTACAAGTATTTCAAGGAAATCTACAAGGACGAAATCTAAGCCCGGAAGCCCGGAAGCCCGGGCAGGCAATACGTGCATGGTGCGGATAGAATCGCTACCCGCCCTGCATGCTCGGTATCGTTCCTGCGTCTCTCGTCAGACATAAGACCGGCCCGGAAGCCCGGGCGGGCGATACGCGTATAATGCAGTAAAAAAGGCCTCTCCCACCGGAGAGGCCTTTTTCTGTCATTCTGAGCCGAAGGCGAAGAATCCCCTTCCCTGACAGGAAAGGTTCGCCGATGGGAATTCTTCGTTGCACAGGCTCCTCAGTATATCAAAAAGCCACCCTCCAAAGAGGGTGGCTTTTTTATTTAGGCTTTTTTCGCTTTCTTGGAGGCGATCAGGTTCTTCACCTGGGGTCCCAGGATCTGGATCATGATGGCCACCAGCAGGATCAGACCCTTGATGGAGTCGTTGATCAGGGTGGACTTGATCTCCAGTGCGATAATGATCTTGTCGATCAGCGTATAGGACAAG
>JAFYPO010000113.1 GCA_017547505.1 Oscillospiraceae bacterium
AGAGTGACGGTTTCGCCGGCGTTAACAAGCCGCAGCTCACCGCAGTTATGGGTTCTGGATTGGAACATGGTTATTTCCTCACTTAAATTTATATTTTAACTGATATATTATGACATGAATATGGGGAAATGTCAATCGGTACGGGGGGAAATTAGCGGTTGATTGGAATTGAAAGTCAACTAGCCAAGTGGCGTGTTGGTTTTCTTAGCCCTGGTTTTTCCAAAAAGAAGCCAGAGATTCGCAAATGTCCCGGAATGTATCTTCGTCAAGTCCGTCAGAAACGAAAGAAAAGCAAATTTGCATATCTTCGTCAACCCAAATCATCTGCAATCGCTCTTCACGAATTAAGATTGCGCTATAATCACCAAGCGTAACATTTTCACAAGTTGCGCCCTCGGTATCAAACCATAATTCTCCGCTTGTAGGAACCATGCTCAAAAGAATATAGTTACCAAATTCATTTTCGTATATAGCAGAGATTAATCCGTCGTTGTCTTCGTATGTAACTTCGGAATAACCTTCGGGTATCAGGTTGGCCAAAGGGTTGATACTATTTCCTAAAGTTTCCTTATCGGATTGGTCGGTAAAGTCAATAGATGAGTATTTTTCAGAGTGTTTAACGAGATAGTTCAACATCGGCACCCGCAATGCCTCCACCGACATCACCACAGTCGTCATCAATCCGATGAACACCAGCACCGCCACGGCGGCCTTGACGGCGACCTTTCGGAAACTGCGGACGGCCTGCTTGCTCCGCTTTTTGGCCCGGTCCCGGCGGATCATCCGGCGGCACTGCTCGTCCAGGGTCTGAGGCATTTCCGGCACCTGGCCTGCGGCCTGGGCCGCTTCAAATTCCGCCATGAGCCGTGCGCCCTCTTCTTCGGCGTATTCGTCCATCAGCAGGGCGAAGGCCGCATCGTCATACTGCTCCAGCAGCTTTTGTTTTTTCTGTTCGTTCAAAACGGATCACCCTCCCTTTCCTGCCTGTGTGCCGCCGGTCAGCAGCGACTTGGCGCGCCGCCGCACCCGGCTCAGCAGGGTCCGCACGCTTCCGGCGCTGCAACCCATCTCCGCGGCGATCTCCTGATCGGAGTATCCCGTGATGTACTTCAGCTCCAGCATCTGCCAGTCTCGCCGGGGGAGCTGCTGCTTCAGGATCTCCGCGTCCCATTTGGCGTTGAGACCGTCCTCGGTGCGGCCCTCCTCCCGGCTGGCCTGGGCCAGCTCCAGCACATGGTCCTCCGCTGCCTGCTCCCGGACCCGGCTCTGCCGGTCGGCAAACACCGACCGCACCGTCAGATACAGGTAGGTGGCCGCCTGATTTCCCCGAAGCTGCCGCAGATTCTCCTCGTTGCGCAGCAGCCGCAGCATGGTGTCCTGGACGATGTCCTCCTGATCCTGGGGCGAATCCGTGAATTTGCGCACCGTGTAGTACAGGTATCCCCGGTACTGCTCATAAAATTCCGCCAGAAAGCCGTCATCGGCCCCTGGGTGGTTTAACTTTGTACTCAATCGATCCCTTCTCTCTGCGATAGGTATGGTTTTCATACTACCATTATATTGGAAATACCGACAATTGCAAGAGAGAATCTTTGCCCCATTGAACCGTAGGGACACCCCTCCTGGGGTGTCCACCCGTACACTCTTGCCTCCCTCTAAGAGGGAGGGGGACCGCGCAGCGGTGGAGGGAGTGTCCTGCGATAGAACATTCAGCATCTATCAAACGACACTCCCCCAGTCAGCTATCGCTGACAGCCCCCTCTGAGAGGGGGCCAAGAAGAAAGTGCGGTGTTAACCCGATAAGCATTTAATAATTTTTCTCCGGCCCCTGTTTCATTTTTCCACCGAAACCCGTCTTCTAGATTAGAAGGGAATTTCCTGGCCCACCACACGGTCACCCCCCGGGGCCAGCCCTTCGCAATCGAAGGTCGACCAACAAAACAGAAAAAGTAAAATGTGAAATAATCGTAAATTTCCGAACTTTTTCTTGACATTTCCGCGGGGGGGGCTGGCTCCCCCAACGCACCATGAACGCCGCCAGCCGCCGCCAGCGCAGCTCCACCCTTCAGGAAATCCATTCTCGTGACCATGTGACCGTTCCTCTCTTCTTGACTTTTCAAAAGGCGAAGGACAGTATACAACAACACGGCGGCATGAACAAGGTCGCCCGATCCCGGCATCGAAATTTATCGCGGGCCACTTGCGTCGCAGCCGAGAAACGTGCTAAAATTCTTTCGTTTCAAAAACAAGCCAAATGACAATCAACTGAAGAGAGGTGCCTTATCGCCCAGTTTACGCGTGTCAACTTCAAGATACGCGCGCCGCAGGTGCGCGTCTTGGATGCCAATGGACAGATGATCGGCGTGATGCCGACAGGCCAGGCCCAGCGCATGGCCGACCAGCAGGGACTTGATCTCGTCGAGATCACTCCCAATGCGACTCCTCCCGTGTGCAAGATCATGGACTACGGCAAGTTCAAGTATGACGAGTCCATCAAGGCAAAGAAGGCCCGCAAGGCCCAAACGGCCTGATGAATCCCTGTAACCTTGTCACTCTGCCGCCGGTGCGGCTCACACTACAACACACATTTTGAACGGAGGAAAACTACTATGTTGGAAATCGCTATCGGTATCATTCTCGGCTGCTGCGCTCTGGGCGCTGGTATCTGCATGGGCATCGGCGCTATCGGCCCCGGTGTTGGCGAAGGTCACGCTGTTGCGAACGCTTGTGAAGCCATCGGCCGTCAGCCCGAAGCCAAGGGCGCTGTCACTTCTACCATGATCATGGGCTGTGCCATCTCTGAGACCACCGGTATTTACGC
>JAFYPO010000012.1 GCA_017547505.1 Oscillospiraceae bacterium
GCATGAACCTGGCTACTTCCAAGGAAGTGGATCTGGGTGAAGCAGTTGGTATCATCGCAGCACAGTCCATCGGCGAACCCGGTACTCAGCTGACCATGCGTACCTTCCACTCCGGCGGCGTTGCAGGTGACGATATCACCCAGGGTCTGCCCAGAGTTGAAGAACTGTTTGAGTCCCGCCGTCCCAAGAAGATGGCACACATTGCCGAGATCTCCGGTAAGGTGAAGATCGAAACCTCCACCAAGTCCACTCTGCGTACCATTACTGTCACTGCAGAAAACGCCAAGGAAGACGAGGAAGATGTGGTGAAGACCTACCAGGTTCCCATGTCCGTTGGTCTGAAGGTCAAGGACGGCGAAATGGTGAAGAAGGGCGATCCCATCACCGACGGCGCTTTGTATCCCCAGGACGTTCTGAGCATTTCCGGCGTGGAAGCTGTTCAGGATTACCTGGTGCAGTCTGTTCAGGCTGTGTACCGTCAGCAGGGCGTTGAAATCAACGATAAGCACATTGAAGTCATCATTCGTCAGATGATGCGCAAGGTGAAGGTTGACAAGCCCGGCAGCACCGAACTGCTTTCCGGCAGCGTTGTGGACGTCTTTGAGTACGAAGATGCCAACGCAGCGATCCAGGCACGGATCGATGCCGGCGAGACAGATCTGGAGCTGGCAAAGGCTGACCGTATGCTGTTGGGTATTACCAAGGCTGCTCTGGCCACCGATTCCTTCCTGTCCGCTGCGTCCTTCCAGGAGACCACGAAGGTCCTGACCGATGCCGCAATCAAGGGCAAGGTTGACCGTCTGGTGGGTCTGAAGGAGAATGTCCTGATCGGTAAGCTGATCCCCGCAGGCTCCGGCCTGATGGCATACCGGGATTTCCAGCCCGGTGAGACTCCTGCCTCCGCATTTGCAGCTTGTGAAGCTGCCGGCGAGACCGAGGAAGCCTAATTAACAAGAATCGCCACTCCTTCGGGAGTGGCGATTCTTTTCTTTCAGCCGAAAAAACGCACCGTGAAATCCACGGTGCGTTTGTTTGTCAGTTAACACGGCATCTGTACTTGACCATAAAGTTCTCATCGTTGGAGCACAGCAAAATGATAGCGTCAAAAAATGCCAGGAAGGCGGGAATGTAGGTCCAGCAGAACAGCAGGTACATGATACCTGCGCCGGTGCGGCCCAGATAGAACTTATGGATACCAATACCACCCAGGATGAATGCCAGAACAGCAGCGACCACCTTGCTCTTGTAGGGCCAGTTGGCTCTTTCGGGGTGGAGAACGGCGGTCTGCTGATAAGCAGTTCTGGGAGCGGACTGCAGGGGCTGCTGGGCAGGCTGCTGGGTAGTCTGTGCGACGGAACCGCCGCAATATTCACAACGGACAGCGCCGTCTTTGATCGGCGCACCGCACTGGGTACATAAATTGCTCATAGGAAACACTCCTTTAATCCTCTATGCACTGATAATACTACAAAACAAAAGGGAATTCAACCGCTTGCGGCAAAATATTTAATTCTTTATTCGTAAATTGACAACAGGAAACAAAGTGTCTATAATAAAAGTATACTTGAACATAAAGGAGTAATCGCCATGGCAATTGTAGATGTTTTGAAATTTGATTCTGACGCCAGTGTTTTTGCCTGGAAGTATCCCAACTCTGAACTGGCTACCTGGACACAGCTCATCGTAAGCGAGTCTCAGGAAGCAGTTCTGATGAAGAACGGCCAGATCGCCGATGTGTTCGGTCCCGGCCGCTATGTGCTGTCCACCGACAATATTCCCATTCTGCAGAAGATGATCAACCTGCCCTTCGGCAAGAAATCTCCTTATTCTGCGGAGGTTTGGTTTATCAACCGCGCCTTCTCTCTGGACATTAAGTGGGGAACGACCACACCGATCCAGGTGCAGGACCCTAAGTACGGCGTGTTTGTTCCCCTGCGGGCATTCGGCCAGTTCGGTATCCAGATCGAGGATTCCCGCCGCTTCCTCATTAAGCTGGTGGGTACGATGCCTTTCTTCAACAGCAATACCATGACCGACTATTTCAAGGGTCTGTATGTTACAAGAGTGAAGGACCGCATCTCTTCCTGCCTGGTGAACTCCAAAATTTCCATTCTGGAGATCAACGCCCATCTGGACGAAATTTCTCAGGCGCTGGCAACCCAGCTGCAGAAGGAATTTGCAGAATACGGTATCCGTATCGTTTCCTTCTTCGTAAACGATATCAGCACCCCGGAGAACGATCCCGCGGTCAAGCAGCTGAAGGCTGCGCTTGCCAAGCGGGCTGAGATGGATATTTTGGGCTACAACTACCAGCAGCAGCGCACATTTGACACCTTGGAAACCGCTGCCGGCAATCAGGGCGCAGCCGGTAATGTCATGGGCGCCGGCATAGGCATGGGCATGGGCTTTGGCATGGGCGGCGCTATGGGCGAGGCCATGAGCAAAATGGAGCCTGTGATGAGCACCAAGGAAGAAACTGCGGAATGTCCCGCTTGCAAAAGCAAAGTCGGCGCAAGCCTGAAGTTCTGTCCCGAGTGCGGCCACAATATGCAGAACAAGGCGGAGAAGTCTGTTGCCAAGTGCGCCGGTTGCGGCGCGGAGCTGGTGCAAGGCGCAAAATTCTGTCCTGAATGCGGAAGAAAGATCAATGCCTGCGCTGTCTGCGGCTGCGATATTCCCGAAGGTCAGACAAAGTGTCCCGGTTGTGGCAGAACCCTGTGTCCCCAGTGCGGCAAGCCTTTGGAGTCCGGCGCAAAATTCTGCCTGGAGTGCGGTTGCGCGCTGGTGAAGAAATGCGCAAATTGCGGCAGTGAGCTGCTGGAAGGCGCAAAATTCTGCGCTGAATGCGGCACGAAAGTGTGATAGGGGGGAACGGGATATGAAGAAATTTCCGATTTCTGTTTTGTGCGGTCTGGCGGCTGTTGCGCTGACTATCATTTTGTTCTTTATTATTCTCAGCGACACAGTGCTGGAAGCGATCCACTACATCAGCCTGGTGTCCATTGTGGTGACAGAGATCATTACCACGGTGTATGCATTCCTGGCTTCCGGCAATCCCAGAAAAGTGGCAGCGGCAGGTCTGTCTGTTGTTGCAATTCCTTATGCCATCGTACTGTCTGTTATTTATATTGCGAATTACCCCGAAAGCTACGGCACTTACTTTGGCTGGTATCTTGCCGGACTTGTGGTGGTCAATCTGATCTGCCTGGTGCTGGTGAGCTTCAATGCCTCCAAACAGGCGGAACAGGATACCCTCCAAAATGCCAAGAGCAACATGCTGCAGATGCGAAAGCTGACCAAATGCATTATGGAAGAACCTGCAGCCCAAAATTACATGGAACAACTCCGGGCCATCGAGGAGGAACTGCACTATACAAATGACAGTGTGATCCTGCCTGAGGACGAGCGGATCCGGGATATGCTGCTGCACCTGCAGCTGAAGATTGCAGACCCCGCCTTTGACACAGCAGACTATTTGCAGCAGATTCAGAAGGCCGCGCGTCAGCGCGCCATTATGGCAAAAAGATGATTATAAAAAAAGACCGCCTGTTGGCGGTCTTTTTTTATGAGCGGACTTTTGTGCTTCCGGGAAAGACGAAAGGGGAGGAAACCGGGAAACATAGCGGTATTACATACTTTTTTCAGAAAAAATGTTGACTTTTTCCTATTGTTGCGTATAATAAGTTTCTGTATGGACATTAAGAATGCTGATAGTATCGTAAAATGCGATATTATGGCGGAAATCCGCCGAAACAATGTGGTCGTAGGAGCCAAACAGTTCAAAAAAGCTCTGCGAGATGACCGCGCTTTGAAGGCCTTTTTGGCCGAAAATGCCGACCCGGCAGTTACAGAACCCATTGCGAAGATGTGCGCAGAAAGCAACGTTCCTTGTGTGTGGGTCAAGACCATGAAAGAACTTGGTCAGGTCTGCGGGATCGAAGTCGGCGCTGCCGCTGTGACAGCGGTGAAGTAATATTGTTTCCGACAGCTTCGGCTGTGGAATAAATAACAGCCGAAAGGCGAGTATTCAAGAAAGGAGAAATGAAATGCCTACTTTTAATCAGCTCGTTAGAAGTGGCCGTAAGCAGGTTAGCTACAAGTCCACCGCTCCCGCTCTGCAGAGAGGTTTGAACACTCTGGAGAACAAGGCTACCAATCTGCCTTCCCCCCAGAAGCGTGGTGTTTGTACCGCTGTTCGTACCACCAGCCCCAAGAAGCCTAACTCCGCACTGCGTAAGATCGCCCGTGTGCGTCTGACCAACGGTATGGAAGTTTCCGCTTATATCCCCGGTGTTGGCCACAACCTGCAGGAGCACTCTGTTGTTCTGATTCGCGGCGGTCGTGTAAAGGACCTTCCCGGTGTGCGTTACCACATCATCCGCGGCACTCTGGATACCCAGGGCGTGCAGAACCGTATGCAGAGCCGTTCCAAGTACGGTGCAAAGCGTCCCAAGGC
>JAFYPO010000114.1 GCA_017547505.1 Oscillospiraceae bacterium
CTCGCCGTGGATGCCGATACCGACTTCCATCTCGTCCTCACCGATTTCGAAACCGGGCTTGCCGGCAGCGGGAACGGTGCAGGGAGCCAGAGCAGCGCCCATGGTACGGACGTTGTCGATGACCTTCTGTGCAACAGCCTGAACTTCTTCCAGAGATGCGCCTTCCTCAGCCTTGGCACCGGCGATCTTGTGGACAAAGATGGTGCCGGCAACGCCGCGGCGGCCGGTGGTGTACAGGGAGTCCTGAACAGCAACGTCGTCGTTGGTAACAACGCTTGCGCACTTGATGCCGTCCATCTCAGCCATTTCAGCGGCCATTTCGAAGTTCATGACGTCACCGGTGTAGTTCTTGATGACCAGCAGAACACCTGCGTCGGTAGCAACAGCGCGGATAGCGCCTTCCACCTGGTCGGGAGTGGGAGAGGTAAAGACAGCGCCTGCAACAGCAGCGTCCAGCATGCCCTTGCCAACGTAGCCGCCGTGTGCGGGCTCGTGACCGGAACCACCGCCGGAAATCAGGGCAACCTTGCCTTCCTTCTTCTCAGCGCGAACCAGCACATTGAAGTCGGGCAGCTTCTTCAGATGGTCGGGATGGGCCTTGGCGATGCCTTCCAGCATCTCCAGTTCTACGTTCTCGATCGCATTGATGAATTTCTTCATAAGTGAGTACCCCCTATTAAAAATAAATAAAGAATTGACTGTTTGGTAAGCACCACAGGTGCTCAACATTATGTATATAATAGCACAACAAACCAGAAATAGCAATGGTTGTTTTTGTACAATTTGCAAAGTTTGTCATTTTATATTGATCATTACCGGTACGCCATCCTCCCTACGTTCCAATCTGTTTCCTGGGATTCTCCTGAAAACGCAGAAAAAACCGGCACTGACGCGCCGGTTTTACACTGCTTCTTAATATCCGTATTTTTTCCGCTTGCCCAGCAGGAAGTACAAGGATACCACCACACTGAGAATTTCACTTCCCACCAGGGAATACCACACGCCGTCCAGCTGCCAGAGCATGGGCATAAAAACAATGCAAACAGTAGGCAGCACCAGAGCGCGCATAAAGGAAATGGCCGCGGACACGGCGCCGTCGTTCAGGGCCGTAAAGAACGAAGAGGTATAGGTGTTGAGCCACATCAGCAGGAAGGGACTTGCACAGATCACAAAGGCCCGGGTGGTCATATCCAGAAGTTCCACGTCGTAACTGACAAAAATGGCAGAAAGAGGCCGGGCCAGCTCAATGGCCAGGGCTGTCAGAACCACCGCAGCGGAGGAAAGCAGCACCATACTGCGCTTCAAAACATTCTTCATTTCGCTGTGGTTCTGGGCGCCATAGTGGTAGCCCATAATGGGAGAACTGCCCTGGGAATAGCCGTTGAACACACCCAGAAAAATGAAGGCCGCATACATGACCACGCCGTAAGCCGCCACACCATCCTCACCGGCATACTTCATCAGCTGCCAGTTGTACAGGATGCCGGTGATGGAGCCGGAAACGCTGGACATCATTTCCGAGGCACCGTTGATACAGGCCTGCAGCATGGGGCGCACCTCAAATCTGGTTTTGGTAAAACGAAGCGCCGAGGTATTTTTCCTGCTCAGGAACCAGACAAAGGGTACAACGCCTGCCACCAGCTGGCTCAGTCCTGTGGCCAAAGCCGCGCCGGCAATACCCAATTTCAGCACAGCCATAAACAGGAAGTCCAGCACCATGTTGGTAACGCCTGCCAGCACCACCACGGTCAGGGCCAGTTTAGGCTGTTCTGCAACGACCAGGTAGCTCTGGAAGGTATACTGAGCCTGCAATGCGGTGTTAAAAATCAGACAAATGGTGCCATAGATCATCACATCATCAATCATGGCCTCCGTTGCGCCGAACAGGTAAGCCACAGGCCGCAGGAAAACAATACCCGCCACTGTGGCGAAAATACTGGTGAAGAGCATCAGGTACATCATCATGGTGAAATAACGCTGAGCCCGGGGGAGATCCTGTTCTCCCAGGGTTTTGGCCACCAGCGCACTGCCGCCTACACCCAGCATGGCACCCACGCCGCCCAAAATCATCAGATAGGGAAAAATCAGATTCAAGGAGGCAAATGCGGTTTTTCCCACAAAATTGGAAACAAAGAACCCGTCCACAGTAACGTAGATGGAGGTAAAAATCATCATAACAATGGAGGGCAGGGTAAACCGAATCAATCTGCTGTAAGTAAAATGGTCGGATAATTGAATCTGCTGTTTCATTTCTCGCTCCCAAAAGGCATTTCATGTTTTTCTTTATATTATAGTCTGCAAAACCGGTAATTGTCAATCACCGGTATCTTCCCGGCACAAACCGGAAATCCCCAAAACAAAAGCAAGTGCCCACTTTCATGGGCACTTGTCAGCATTTTTCTTGTTACAGCGGGAATCATAGCATTCCGGGACTGCCCCCTATGGAAGGTAACGTCCGCAAGCTGGGGATTTCGCCGATGTCGACGATGTCGTTAATTTCCCCGATCTGGCCTATACCATCATCACCGGCACCACCGGGCAAGGAAAAAGACATTCCCAAAATCAGCAGCAGGCACAAAAGTACAGCCACAACAATCAGGGTGATGATTCTCTTCTGGCGCAGCCGGAAAGCATCTTTTTTGACATTGCGCCTGCGGCGACTCTTCTTCCTGGGCGGGATATAGGAGCCTTTCACCAGCCGGTAATCATCTCCGAAGGTATAGGTGCCCCGTTTTAAAATACCATTGGCCATTACTCCGTGAACAATGTGCTGGCCTTTTACCGCACGACCCTCAGAAGATATGTAGTAAACGAAACCGTCCACTTTTACAACACCGGCATGATGGGGCTTGCCGTCACGGTAGTAAATCAGGGCATCCTCTTCAAAATACAGTCCGTTTTTCATAAATTCCCTCTCAGCGTTTCAGCCGTCTGCAAAGCCAGCCCAGAGCGCGTCGGCAGAAATGACGGGGCTTTCGACTGTAATGCCAGAGACGGCAGTAGAGCCGATAGCCAAAATGGCCGACACGGTATTCCCGGTTGCCCCTGGTAAAGCTGCTGACCACCGCGATCATCTGCTCATGGGTCAGCCCATATTCGTATACGAACTGGTTATCTCCGATGCAGGTGTAGGTATCCCCTGTTTCCACAATTCTGTGAAGAACGTATTTTCCATCCTTACGCCGATAAAGGGGCAGATCGTATTTTTGCAGTTTTTCCGGCAGAGGAGAAAGTGTCACGGTATCGACTCCCTGGCGAAGCATCGGCAGCATACTGGTACCCCGGGGTGAAAATTTCACCCTCTGCCCGGCCTCCAGCCGCTCCCGGAACAGAGGCATCAGGTTATCCAGTTGTGTGAAGATTTCTCTTGTTTCCATAAAAACAACCCAAATATAAAAATGCGTGGAACATTTTGTTCCACCCATATTATATCGGATTGCAGGGTAGATTTCAACCCATTTCAGGCAAAGCAACGGGCAGCCATTGGCTGCCCGTTACTGCTTTCGCTATGAATGGAAGCCTGAACGTAAAAACATTGACGTCATGGGGCCATTTTAAAATTGCCGGAAATCAGGGGATTACGCGCTCCTGTAGTACACCATATTGCAGGGCATCATAAACTGTCCCAGGGTTCCGCAGCGGATCCATGCGCCAAAGAGATAATAGCTGCCGGAAGGATAAATCTGGCCCACATAATAGTCCTGATTTGTCTGCTTAAACGCTTCCCAGATTTCCACAGTTTCATCCTTTGCCCGGGGAATAAAATGGGGAGCCGCCAGCCAATAGTCATACGCTCCGGTTACAACCAGTTCTCCCGGACGCATCGCAACACCATTATTTTCTTCTGCATAAGCTTTCAAATCGATTGTTGTAACAGAAAGATCGGGCGGACATTCCATGTAAAAGTCAAAGGAATAGGCCGTTGCTACATTATAGGGCTTAAGCAGTGTCACTTTGTTCCAGTTTTCGTCCACAGATGCAGTAAACAGGGTCGTAAACCGATCCTTTTCATCTCCCTGATGTCCGGTCATCTGCAGAAGCCAGCCTCCGCGAACAATCATCAGACAGGTCAGCAGCAGCACAATCGCCCGACCAGGCTTGTGCCCCTTTTTGTCGCGGTAAGTATACAGTTTTCCTGCCACCTCAGAAGAATACAGCGCCGTCATTCCAAAGTATGGCGTAAGCGTTCTGAACACCAGGGTGCCGGTAAACATGTTGTAGGAAAAAAACAGAATTCCCACAATGGGAAGCCACCTCTGGAACAGATAATCTGTCTCAGAATCATAAGACCGCTTCGCAACGGACTTGCTGAAATAGACCACAACCAGCAGGAAGGACAACGGGAAATCCGAATACAGAAGTGTATACAAAACCGTACAGATCACATGGTTGATCACGCCACCGGTATCGTATCCTGTACCCTCCGTAACGTAGGCCTTTCCCTCCCGGTCAAGTACCCGCAGGAAATAGGCAGGATCCACCGCTGCCTTCGGAGAAAACATCAGCAGGCTAAGCACCGCAAGCAACGCAAATGCCAGCATACCCAATGTTGCTTTTTTCCTGTCCTTTCCGCACATGCGCAAATAGGCACCGCCAGGTATCAGAATAAAGAAAATCTGAGGGTATTTCACCGCGCCCAGAATACCGGTACAGGCAAAGGCAGCTGCCAAGTGTAACAGATTCTTTGTCTGCAATGCACGGGCAGAATGATAGATGGTTGCCATCAGCAGGAACAGCGAGCCCATATCTCCCACGCCATAACGGGAATGCTCAATGAAGAACATCGAGAAGCACATGGTCAGTGCATACAAAATTGCCGCAGGTTTCGATCTGCTCATATAGTTTGTCAGGATCAAAATTCCATAAACCGTGGCCAAAACAAAATAGAACACAGAAGAAAGGCGGTTCCAGCATTGAGAGGAAGCCCAGAACCAGCGGGAAGATCCCACCAGCTCCCTCAGCAGCTGAAAGGGCAGCTGCAGGATATAACCGCCTTCAGGATATTCTTTCTCCTCCACATAGGGTACCGAAGGATCCAGAAGAGACTGGGCAAGACTGGAGGATGCAATGTAAAATTCACTTTCATCCGGATGTATTGACAGATTATAAGTCAGGCCACAGGCTCGGGAGACAATGGTAATACCCAGAATCACAATCACGCAGAGCAAGAAAAACAGTTTGTTATATGTATCTTTTTGCATTCAAAAAACTCCTTATGAGACAGCATACTGGCTGTTTCGCCAGATCTCCGGTTTCGCAGGCAGCATACCATCCGTTTTTCCTGTAACGGATCCGGTCAGTTGAGGGATTTGTCTCCAATATAACCCACTTCCTCAGTCAACCCAAATTGGTCGCTGAGATACGCTCTGTTGCTTTGGGTATCATCAAACAGGATGACAAAGTCGAATTTCCGGTCTGCCAGCTCACTTACCGTAGACGCTGACGCGAAAGCCACATCCTTAGGTGCCAGAAGATATTGGGTCATATAGTACAGATAACCGTCGTCATCCCGGTCTTCATCCACAAGAATCAGGTATGTCTCTTTTTCCCACAGCGCATAGTCATCGATCAGACGATCGTATTTTTCCCGTTCCGTATTCCGCAGCGATTGTCTGGTATAATATTCCAAATTGGGTTGCAGAGCCGCTGTGATACCAACCAGCAGGCAGCTGGCCAGAAGGGCACCTTTTACACATTGCCCCGTACCTTTACCGGCGCTGTGAATCTCCCGGATCGCAGCAATCAGCAGCAGTCCGGATACAAATTGCAGAATTGTCTGATGGTATCTTTCGTACCCTGCCATGTCCAATGCTTCTCCAAGGGGCATCGTCAGAATATACATGCCCAGCAAGCCAAGCTGATACAGCAAATAGGAAATACCGGCAAAGCGCAAAATCCCACGCAGTTCCGTACAGTCTTTCCTGAAAACAAACCGGCGCAGCAGCAACAGAAACCATCCCAGCAGGAGCAAATACAGCACAGGCTGAAAGCTCCGGGCGATGCTGTTTCCAAAGGCCCCAACAATGGCCATCAGGTCAGCCGGTGTTTTTTCTGCAACGACCTGCTGAAAATTATCCATACGCATCGCATGTTTGGATACCGCTCCGCCGTCGAAAATCTGCTCCACATGCTTGTTCCAGAAAAAAGTAACCGCAACAGGGCTCAAAGCAGCCACCAGCCATGCTTTCAGACTTTCTTTCGTTCTGGGAATAGAAAACAGGGCAAAACCCAAAATCAGCAGAGCAAACAAAGCACCGCTGTTTTTGATGGAGACAAGAAAAATTACATAGGGAATCACAAAGTGCAGTTGTTTCTGCAGATCTTTTTTATAGTAAATGCAGAATGCCATTGCGCCAATGGCGGTAACCGGCAGCAGCGTGTCCACCAGCAAATCCACAAAGCTGATGTTACTGCTAAGAAGCACCACAATACCGGCGCAAACCATGATACGGCATGCCATGCCTTTTCCGAAAACAAACAATCCAGCAAGCATACCGGCCATTAACATTGCCTGAGCCCACATCTGCAGCCATTCCGCTGAGCTGCCGATAATTTCCGTAACGTAATAAATAAACGAAGCACTGCCCAGAGGATAGGAGGTAAATGTCAAATTTGTATCCGATGCATTGGGGAACATGTCCTTCTGACTGATGATTTTCGTCACAACACCCCAATGGCTGAAATTGTCATAATGGGTAAACTCGCTGTGAAATAACAGCGCACCAAAGAATAAAGCGACCGCAGTCAGAAACAGCAACGGGAAAAATCCATCGCCGCCTTCCTGGAAATAGCGGACGCATGTTTTTCTGTCCCATTTTTTTGCTTGTTGAACGGCCAGATACAATCCCACCGCAAAAATCAGCCAGGCGGTTTCCTGCAATATGTGAAGGATACCCGCAACAAACATCGTACTGCCAATACCTGCAAAGAGCAGTCCCACCGCCAATGCCACAGGCATCTTTTTCCGAAGATGCAGCAAATATCCCCCAAGAGAGATTGCCAGCAGACAAATACGTGCCAGAAGCAATCCATAGTACAGATACCTTGTCATTTCCAATTCCCCCGTATGCAACCGTAATTCCGGCAAAACCCACAGATATGAACCATTCGTCCCTGCGGTTGTGAATCAAATACATGTAAATATTATACACCATACATGTTATTTGGCAAGATTATTCTATGTTTGTTTTCCGGCTGTCCGCAGCAAAAAAGCTCCCGATCTGACGATCGGGAGCTTTTTCCTACTGATTTTAGAAGAAATTACTTCTGGGACTCCTCAACAGCAACAGCCACGGAGACGGTCATGCCGACCATGGGGTTGTTACCAGCGCCCAGGAAGCCCATCATTTCCACATGAGCGGGGACGGAGGAGGAACCTGCGAACTGAGCGTCACCATGCATACGGCCCATGGTGTCGGTCATGCCGTAGGAAGCGGGGCCTGCAGCCATGTTGTCGGGATGCAGGGTACGGCCGGTGCCGCCGCCGGAAGCGACGGAGAAGTACTTACGACCGGTC
>JAFYPO010000115.1 GCA_017547505.1 Oscillospiraceae bacterium
AGTTTGTTATTTACATTCCCTTACTCTGCCGGGAACAAACACCCTACAGAGTTTGGTAGCTTCATGATGCGTGGTATGGGCAAAGCTTACCATACGCACGTTCTCCACTCAGATGACACCCAAGCCCGGCTCGTGGACCTTCCGGGGAGGATGCGCGCCTAATTAGGCAGCGAGAGCAACAGTATTGTTGTCAGTTAAATTTAAAAAGTACCCGTTTTATCGTGGTCAGGCGCCACGGCCCGCTATTCCAGCCTCACTACCCCCGTCGAAACCAGTACACCCCCATATGGGTGACCGTTGGGGCGGCACGCCGCCCCCAACGGGTACATGTTTTTTAGAATCTGCCGTAGGGATCGGGCAGCTTCTTGGGTTCGGGATACGTTTCACCGTGGGTGTCCACAGTGATAGAAGCGATCTTCTGCTCTTCCAGAGGACGATCCTGTGCATTGGTGCGTACGCTTGCAATGGCATCTACAACTTCCATGCCGGAAGTCACCTTGCCGAAAGCTGCATACTGGCCGTCCAGATGGGGGGCATTCTCGTGCATCAGGAAGAACTGGCTGCCTGCGGAGTTGGGGGAGGAGCTGCGTGCCATAGACAGCACACCGCGTTTATGCTTCAGCTGGTTTTTCACACCGTTGAAAATAAATTCGCCCTTAATGCAGTAGCCGGGACCGCCCATGCCAGTGCCCTCGGGGCAACCGCCCTGGATCATAAAGCCGGGAATGACACGATGGAAGATCAGACCGTCGTAGAAGTTATGATTGCACAGATCAATGAAGTTATACACACTCTGAGGGGCAATCTCGGGATACAGTTCGCCTTCCATTACGGCGCCATTTTCCATGGTAATCTTAAAAGTAGGATTCATAATTTAGTACCTCTCTTTCATTGCACGGTCCATCTGGCGCTTTGCATCGCGCTCTGCGGCAGACTGCCGTTTGTCATACAGTTTTTTACCTTTGCAAAGACCGACCTTTACTTTCACACGACTGCCTTTGAAGTATACGGAAAGGGGAATAAGGGAATAGCCGTCCTGCTTCACTTTTCCTAAAAGTCGCATGATCTCTCGCTTGTGCATGAGCAATCGACGCACTCGCTTGGAGTCCGGATTAAATCGGTTGCCTTGTTCATAGGGGGAGATATGCATCTGGTTCAAAAGCAGCTCGCCGTTTTTTATGCCGCACCATGCATCTTTCAGGTTCAGAGTGCCTTGCCGAATGGACTTAACCTCTGTTCCCATCAGTTCAATACCGGCTTCCATTTCCTCTTCCACGAAGTATTCGTGATAAGCTTCCCGGTTACGCGCCATAACGCGGATATTGTCCTTTTCCAGATGTATCACCTCCTAGTTTCCAGAGTGTATTATAGCATAATTGTCAAGTTAATCAAACAGGAACTTTTCCAGTTCTTTTGTCGAATTAAATGTGTAACTGCAAATTTTTTTCATTTCTTGAGAAAGTGCCGGAAAATCCTTTTTTCCCCACGCGGCAAATGCGGTTTTTACTCCAAGAGGTGCAGCCATTTCCCAGGCTAGCTTGGAGTCGTCCACCACCAGGATATCTTTCGGTTTCAAATTATATTTTTCCATAATGGACAGAAGTGGGAAGGTGTTAGGTTTGCGTTGGTGTTTGGGAAGATCCCAACCGTAAATGGCATCGGGGAGCATACCGAAATGTGTCATGTAATCCCGGGATATATTCTCAATGCTGGAGTGGGATACCACGCAAACAAGACCGCCGGACGCTTTTTGACGATGGATAATCTTTCCAATACCGGGAAAAGGATCGGGAATATTTGTACGGATATGCTCCATCCATAGGGCATGTTCCTCGTCAAGTTCCTGTGGTGTAAAATGGAACTTTTCCACACACATCTCCAGAAAACCGATAGTATGGCAATCGGTGATGTACTCTTCCACATCTACGGTGACTCCCGGACGGATCACAGAAAGGTGCTTGCAGAAAAACGGATATCCCACAGATACTTCGCTTTGGACGACAGTTTCATCGTGATCCAGTACCAAACACTTAAATCGCATATAACAACCTTCTTTCTGATTCCATTATATCAAAGAGAGTGGAGAGGAGCAACCAAAAATTACACTTGCTATTATAGAACAAATGTACTATAATGTAAATGAGAAAAATACAAGGAGGCTGTGCTATGCAGCAGAATCGTTGCCCAATAGATGTGATCTCTGTTTGCAGCGCCAGCGGGGAGATCCGTCCGCTTCGCTTCCGTATGGAGGACGAGCACCATGAGCTTTTGTGTGTCAATATTGATGAGGTAATCAGCAGTAAACCGATCCAATATGTGGGGATCGAGGCGCAGATCTTTTTATGTCGTGCTACGGTCAGAGGGAAGCAGTGGCTGTTTGAACTGAAATATACCATAAGAAGCCACAATTGGTGCTTGCACAGAAGGGTGTGTTAATATGGCAGAGCGAATTATATTTCATGTAGACGCCAACAGCGCATTTCTTTCCTGGACAGCTGCTTATAAAGTAAATGTGCTGGGAGAGTCTTTGGATATTCGGAACGTGCCTTCGGTAGTAGCGGGGGATAAAGCGTCCCGACACAGCATTATATTGGCCAGAAGCACACCGGCAAAAAAGTTCGGTATCCGTACAGGAGAACCTTTGTTTCAGGCATTGGAAAAATGTCCGGATCTGGTGATTGTTCCGCCGGATTATACTTTGTACGTGGAAGCCTCCCGCCATTTTGTAGAGATGCTGCGGCAGTTTAGCCCTGCAGTGGAGCAATATTCCATTGATGAAGCCTGGGTGGACATGACCGGCACTGAACGGATTTGGGGTACACCTCGTCTGGCAGCTGAGAGAATGCGTCAGCGAATTTGGGAAGAATTGGGATTTACGGTGAATATCGGTGTTTCCACCAACAAGCTTTTGGCCAAGATGGCGGGTGATTTTGAAAAACCCAACAAGGTTCATACTTTGTTTCCGGAGGAGATACAGGAAAAACTGTGGCCGCTGCCTGTACGGGATTTGTTTCTGGTTGGCGGTGCAACAGAAGCAAAACTGAAGAAAATGGGAATATACACCGTTGGTGATCTGGCAAAAACCGATTTGAATGTACTCAGGAAGCGGTTGGGAAAACATGGAGAGACCATCTGGCATTCTGCCAACGGATATAATGTGGATATTGTAACGCCGGAACCTCCGGAGAATAAAGGCTATGGCAACTCAACAACTACTTCAAGGGATGTGACTACCAGAGAATATGCCCATCAGGTACTGCTCAGTTTGTGTGAAACTGTGGCTGCCAGAATGCGAAAAGACGGAAAATTCGGAAGTTGCTTGTCGGTACATTTGCGCACATCGGAGTTTCAACAGTATTCTCATCAGGAAAAATTGTTGGGCGCAACCAATATTACCGGGGAAATATTTCGTGCGGCATGTAAGATCTTTGACGAAGCATGGGACGGTAAGACACCTTTGCGTCAACTGGGTGTACAAATGACAATGCTGACATCGGAGGCGTATCAGCAGTATGACCTCTTTTCTGAATTGTCACCGGTGAAATACGAAAGAAAACTGCGATTGGACGAAGCCGTGGACGCGCTGCGGGATAAATTCGGGGAAGATGTTATTCACAGGGCAAAGTTTGCAAAAGACCCCGGCTCACATATGATGGGTGGTCTGGATAAGGCACGCCGTACCGGTGTTACAAAGCCTGTACCAAAGGAAATTCCAGGTGACAAAGAAGAATAAATATGGTATAATTTCCCAAACGAGTATCCGGGAGTGATAGCTGTGGCGATTGTTAAATTTTATCGTGGTGACCCCAATGCACCTAAAACGACGATGCCCGCGCATCTTGGTGCCAACGCGATCATTACCTGTGGTGATAAGATCTTGTTGGAGAAACGCAGAGACTGCGACATTTGGGGACTTGTAGGCGGCGGTGTTAAGAAAACAGAAACCGAACTTGAAGCAATCACCAGAGAGGTTTATGAAGAACTTGGCCTTCGAATTCCAAAGGAAAAGTTCAGAAAACTGCAGGTTTACGGAGAACCCGGCCGTATTGCGGCATACCAGGACGGTAGTATCTGGAGAATGGTTATTGTAGTTTTTGGCCTGGAACTGGAAGAACTGCCGGATCTTACGATCAGCGCTGAATCCAAAGCCCTGCGCTTTTTCTCCAGGGAAGAATTGCGGGATATTGAGATCGTGATTACCCACAGTGATATTGTGGAGGATTGGTTTATCAATCGATAATAATTAAGCACCGTGTCGCTTGGTCACGGTGCTTTTTAAATTGAAAATTCATGCAAAATATTAAAAGATACTTGTATATTCAATCATACTGTGATAATATACAATTTGACGGTGCAGTATCCTAGTCGAAACGACCGGTTCCCAGGTAGGGCCTAAAAATCCTATGAAGGGCACATCGATGAAGTCCCTGGTGCCTGCTTTTTACGCCCAGTTTAGGGTGGGTGCTGGGGGTTAAGGATCCCGGGCGCGCTTCAATGGCATGGAGCATACGACCCGGTTTCCGCGGAGACCTGGTATTGTGTGACGAAGCTTGAGAACTCCAGTGTTGGAAGCCTCTTCGCACACGAGCCGGGTATGAACCTGCAAAGCGGTGCGCAGAATCGCGTGCTGTGTGCAGTGTAGCCTGCCTTGAGTGAACATGTTGGGAAAGAGGAGCATGCGGCTGATTGCTGATGGCCACAGCAGCTGCCGATATTGCCTCTGGAAATCATGCTTGCAAAAGAGGCTAAGGACCGGAACGTTTTGTGGTGGAAAACACCTAGGCTGTCTTAACGGGACAGACAGGGGATTACAGTACGGACTTAGTGGCAATCGGGTATTCGTGTTGGCAACGCACGAGCATGTGGATCAAATGGGAACAGCCTGCGCGGCAACGGCAGGTTCTGCTTGGGGAAATCCAACCCGACCTATGCCGTAAGATTTATCCTGTCTGTCACCGTCGTTTATTTTGTTTATAAAGGGGAATTTTTCCGTGTCCAAGAATGATGCCGACAGTATAAAGAAAGAGCGAAATAAAACGATTCGTTGGGTCATTACCATTTTCCTGGTAACGATCTTTGTTTCCGGTACGATTTCCTTTGTGTCGGACGTTATTATGGAAGCCAGTACGATCTGGGTTGCATTCCTGATTCTGCTGGTAATCGTCCTGCTTGGTATTATTTTTGATATTATCGGTGTGGCAGTGACATCTGCAGACGAAAAACCTTTCCATTCCATGGCTGCCAGAAAAGTATCCGGCGCCCAGGAAGCAATCCATCTTCTGAGAAATGCAGAACGGGTCAGTTCTATTTGCAATGATGTTGTTGGTGATATTTGCGGTGTTGTATCCGGTTCTGCGTCGGCGACGATTGCAGCGCAGATTATGGTAAAAATGGAGTTTTCGGGCCTTGCTGTGGTGAGCCTTATTATGTCGGCAATCGTTGCCGGGTTGACAGTTGGCGGGAAAGCTGTGGGAAAAACGTTTGCTATCAATTCTTGTACAGATATTGTAACAGCAGTCAGTAAAGTGATTTATTCACTGAAGCAGATCCCTGATTTCCTGAAAAAGAAAAAGAGATAGGTTGTGTTCTCTTGAACTTACTAAAGAATATTCACGGTCATGATGATCTGGTAAATTTAACAGAGCAGCAAAGGATCGACTTGTGTCGGGAGATCCGCGCGTTTCTGGTGGACAGCATCAGTAAAACGGGCGGTCATCTGGCGTCCAATCTGGGCGTTGTGGAATTGACTGTTGCTATCGAGACTGTATTTGATACAAAAAATGATCGTCTGGTATTTGATGTGGGACATCAGTCTTATGTCCATAAGCTACTCACAGGTCGCCAGGAGGATTTTTCATCTTTAAGACAGTTTGGTGGCATGTCCGGTTTTCCGAAGCCACATGAAAGCGAAACCGATGCTTTCGTTGCAGGACATGCTTCCAGTTCTGTTTCCATTGCCTTGGGTATGGCGCGTGCCAGAACTTTGCAAAATGAGGAGTATTCTGTAATTGCAATGATCGGTGACGGTGCGGCTACCGGCGGTATGGCCTATGAAGGCCTGAATGATGCAGCGGTTAGTAAGGAACCCGTTATTGTTATTCTCAACGACAACGAAATGTCGATCGATAAAAACGTGGGTGGCATGGCCTCCCATTTATCAAAATTGCGCACAAAGGAAAAATATGTGGGCATGAAGCGACGTTACAGAAGTTTCCTGCATAAGATTCCCGGCGGTAATTTTGTGTTCCGGGTAACCCGCAGCATCAAGGAACGTCTGCGCAGAATGCTGCTTCCTGTAACGATTTTTGAAAGTATGGGACTTTCGTATTTAGGCCCGGTGGACGGACATGATACGGAGAGTTTGATCTCCCTCCTGAAAGTTGCAAAGGAAATGAACAATCCTGTGGTACTCCATGTGGTGACACAGAAGGGCAGAGGTTATGCACCTGCTGAAATGAACCCCAGTCGTTTCCATGGCGTTGGTAAGTTTGATCCCAAGACCGGTGCGACAGTGTCCTCTGCAGGAGAATCCTTTTCTGATACGTTCGGTAAGACTATGCTCTCTGTTGCAGAACAAAATGCTCGTGTGTGTGCGATTACCGCAGCAATGCCCGGTGGTACAGGTTTGCTGGAGTTCAAAAAACAGTACCCAAACCGCACCTTCGATGTGGGTATTGCGGAGGAACATGCTGTATCTATGGCAGGCGGATTGGCAAAACAGGGTATGATTCCTGTGGTTGCGTTGTACTCTACCTTCCTGCAAAGATCTTACGATATGCTTTTACAGGACATTGCAATGCTTGGTCTGCATGTGGTGTTTGCTATTGATCGAGCCGGTCTTGTGGGTGAAGACGGAGAAACACACCATGGTGTGTTTGATGTGGGATTCTTGCGACAGATTCCCGGTATGAAGGTTTTGTGTCCTGCAACCAACGAAGAACTTGCACAGATGCTTACCTGGGCAGTAAATGAATATGACGGTCCAGTGGCGGTGCGGTATCCTCGCGGTTGCGGTGTAAAAACAACAAAAACCGGTTTTGATCCAAATGCAGAAAGCATTACGCATCAAGATGGTGCAGATGTAGCACTGGTTACCTATGGAACTCTGATTAGCTCCGCTGAAGAAGCGGCATGCCTGCTTCAAAAAGAAAATATCAGAGCGAGTGTTGTAAGATTGCAGTGTGTAAATCCTTTGCCCGTTGTAGAACTTGCTGAGAAGCTCTCCGGGATTTCCAGAATAGTCGTTTTGGAGGAAACCTGCACCGGAAGCGGTATTCGTGAGTCTTTTGTGTGGGAGTTAAAAAAGCTTAATCCTGACATTAAGGTGTTCGGTTTGGATTTGGGCGATCAGTATGTACCCCATGGTAGCGTGAAAACACTTTATAAAGAATATGGCTTGGACGGAGCGTCTGTAGCCAAGTATGTACAGGAGGTGCTGAAAGTTGAAAATTAAAAAGAGACTGGATGTGCTTCTTGTAGAACAAGGATATGCTGACACCAGGACAAAAGCACAGGCAATTATTATGAGCGGACAGGTCTACGTAGAGGGACAGAAGGCGGACAAACCTGGTACTTCTTACGAGGAGACAGTTGCTGTTGAGGTGCGTGGAGCAGCTTGCCCCTATGTCAGCCGCGGCGGCTTAAAACTGGAAAAAGCTCTCCGTGATTTTGGTGTAGATCCTACCGGTTATGTTTGCAGCGATTCCGGAGCATCAACCGGTGGCTTTACGGATTGCCTGCTGCAGCAGGGTGCCAGCAAGGTTTTTGCGATCGATGTGGGTTATGGTCAGCTGGATTGGAAAATTCGTTCCGATCCCCGGGTTGTGGTGATGGAGCGCACCAATGTGCGCTACGTTACCCCGGAGCAGCTGGGCGAACCTTTGGATCTTTCTGTAATTGATGTGAGTTTCATTTCTCTTCGCATTGTTCTGCCTGTAGTAAAGACTTTCCTGAAGCCTACCGGACAGGTTCTTTGCCTGATCAAGCCGCAGTTTGAAGCGGGCAAGGATAAAGTAGGGAAGAAGGGCGTTGTTCGCGAACCTGAGACCCACAAAGAGGTGCTGGATAATTTTGTTGCATTGACCAAGGAAGTCGGTTTTAAGATTCTTGGCTTGACTTTTTCTCCAGTGAAAGGACCTGAGGGTAACATTGAATTTCTGGCGCATTTGACATTAGACGATAAACCCGGTATTGAACCGGATACTGCAGATGTAGTTCGTCAGGCACACGAAACTTTGAAGGGGTGATTGCTGTGAAAAGAGTGATTTTAACACCCAATCCTTATAGAGATAAGAATTTTCAGACAGTAAGAACCGCTGTGTCTGTCTTGGAGCAATCCGGTCTGGAGGTGCGGGTATGCCTGCCTTTTGAGGTGGACCGCACTTATGATCTGCCGAAAGATATTCGCTTTTCTCGTCTGGACAAAGAACTTCCCGGCGCGGATATGCTGATTTGTTTTGGCGGTGACGGCACAATCCTGCATATGGCAAAAACAGCCACTCGGCACAATGTTCCGATCTTAGGTGTGAATATTGGCAATCTGGGTTTTATGGCAGAACTGGAAAGTGCGGAGCTGCAGGAACTAAAGCGGATCGCTACGGGTGATTACACCATTGATGAGCGAATGATGCTGGACGTTACCGTTATGCGTGATCGGGATATTATTTTCCACGATATCTGCCTGAATGATGTGGTGATCACCAAGGGTGCAGTTGCCCGAATCGTGCATCTTGCTGTGGAATGTGACGGCGTGCGTGCTATGGAGTGCGGCGGCGATGGTATGATTCTTGCTACACCCACCGGATCTACCGCCTATAGTTTATCTGCCGGAGGTCCTATAGTTGAACCGGAAGCCCACAGCATTCTGATCACACCCATTTGTGCACATGATGTAGCGAGCCGCTGTATTGTGGCATCTGACCGTCGTGTAATTACAGTGGAACTGACAAAGAATGCGCGCAGAAATGCGTACCTTTCCGTTGACGGCGGCAAGGCGCTTCGCATGAGTATGGGTGATGTTGCCACTGTGAAGAAATCCAATCTGGCAACAAAACTTGTTCGCCTGAAGGAGCGCAGCTTCTATGATGTGATCGGTGCAAAATTTAAGGATAATTGAGGTGGAGAATATGAAGAGTCAACGACAAGCAAAGATCCTGGAGATCATCTCCAACCGTAATGTAGAAACTCAGGAGCAGCTGCTGGCAGAACTGCAGAAGGAAGGTTTCCGCGGTACTCAGGCAACGATTTCCAGAGATATTAAAGAACTGCGTATTGTAAAAGAGTTAACCACCCTGGGAACTTACCGTTATACCACTTCTACAAACGAGGTGTCCGGTTCTTTTTCCAACAAGCTTAACGCAATCTTCAGAGAATGCGTGATCGGTTATGACTACGCACAGAACATTATTGTGATTCGTACTTTGCCCGGTCTGGCTTCAGCAGCCGGCTCTGCAATTGATGCTATGAATTTAAGTATCGTGGTTGGCTGCCTTGCAGGCGATGATACGGTTATGGTAGTTATGCGGGATAACAATGCCGCAGCTGCTTTTAGCGGCGAAATCAAAAATCTGATCAACTGATTATTTAGGAGGTGATGTCATGCTGAATTTGCTGCATATTGAGAATATAGCGGTTATTGAACACGCGGACATTACCTTTGATAAAGGTTTTAATATTCTTACCGGTGAAACCGGCGCAGGTAAATCTATTGTAATCGACGCGATTTCTGCAGTTTTGGGTGAGCGCGCCTACCGTGATATGATCCGTACCGGCGAGACAAAGGCTTCTGTACGTGCTGTATTTACAGAAGTACCGGAACTTTCGTGGTTTTCTGAAAACGGAGTGGAATATGATTCCGAAGTTATGATCCACAGAGAGGTGTATTTGGACGGCAAAAATGTATGCCGGGTCAATGGTATCCCTGTTACTGTATCTATTTTGCGGAAACTCGGTATTCAACTGATCAATATTCATGGTCAGCATGATTCTGCATCTTTATTTGACGAGGATAATCACCTGGATTTTCTGGACGCTTTTGCGGATAACGAAACGCTGCGTACTGATTACAGTGAAAAGTTTGCTGCAGTTTCCCAGCTGCGTCGTGAGATCGATCGCATGACTATGGACGAGAGTGAAAAACTCCGTCGCATGGAAACCTTGCGTTATCAGATTGAAGAAATTGAAAAGGCCGGTTTGAAAGCTGGCGAGGACGAGGAACTGGAATCGCGTAGGAAGATCCTGCAAAATGCAGAGAAACTTTCTGATGGTATGTATGCTGCGGCGGTGAGCCTCTATGGTGGAGACGATACAGACGGTGCAGCTTCGTTGCTTGTACAGGCAGAACGGGAATTGGCTCGTTTAAGTCGTTACACAGATGCCTTTGAACAGCTACATGAGCGGATCGCTGATCTGATGTACCAGGTACAGGATGTGGCAGAGGAAGTACGAGATGCAAAGGATAGCTTGTCCTATTCCGGTGATGAATTGGAACAGATTGAATCCCGGTTGGATGTAATTCACCGGTTGCGCCGCAAGTACGGTGCAACCTGCAGGGATATTCTTGAGTACCTGGAGAATGCTAAGCGGGAACTTGACGAGATCGAGTTTGCAGATGATCACCTGGAGCGCTTGAAGGTGAAATGTGTAAAGGTTGAGAAAATTGCACTGGAGGCAGCTGCAGAGCTGCATAAAAACCGAGAAATTGCGGCAAAGAGAATGTCTCAGCAAATTCTTTCTGAACTCGCTCAGTTGGATATGCCCAAGGTGCAGTTTTCCTGCGAATTTACAGAAATTCCCATGGGCTCAAACGGTGTTGATGCAGTAGCGTTTTATATGTCCGCGAATGTGGGCGAAGCACTGAAACCCTTGAGTAAAGTAGCGTCCGGCGGTGAACTTGCTAGAATCATGCTTGCAATGAAAAATGTACTTGCAGAGCGTGATCATGTTTCCACTTTGATCTTTGACGAGGTGGATACCGGTGTTTCCGGTCGGGCAGCTCAAAAAGTCGCACAAAAGCTGAAGGCAGTTGCACGGCACAAGCAGGTGCTTTGTGTTACCCATCTGCCGCAGTTGGCTGCACTTGCGGATACCCATTTGCTGATTGTTAAGGGAGAGCGAGAAGGCAGAACCTATACAACTGTAACGCCTTTGGATACAGAAGGCAGAAAGCTGGAGCTTGCCCGTATTATCGGTGGTGCCAACATTACAGAAACAACCCTTAAGAGTGCAGAAGAAATGCTCTCTTTTTCTTAAAGACTTGACAAAAACACCTGTTTTTGTTAGGATAATGCAAGTAACACAGTGATGGGATGAAGTAGATATCCATCTCCGTTCAGAGAACTGTCGGTTGGTGCAAGACAGTATGGAGACATATTGAAATACCTCCCGGAGTGGCTTCCTTGAAAGATACAGTAGGGGAAGACGGGTTCGCCCGAAACAGCGAAAAGCGTTGTTTGACGCTGTGAGGTTCTTATTGTGAGGTAAGAACGAACCAGAGGTGGTACCGCGTATATTACGCCCTCTGTCCTTAGGGACAGAGGGCTTTATTTTATATCTAACATTAGGAGGAAGAACCAAATGAAACTATATGACGAACTTGTAGCCCGCGGCCTGATCGCTCAGGTTACCAACGAAGAAGAGATCCGTGAGATGATTGATAATGGTAAGGCAACCTTCTATATCGGTTTTGACCCCACTGCCGATTCTCTCCATGTTGGTCACTTTATGGCGCTGTGTCTGATGAAGCGTCTGCAGATGGCAGGTAATAAGCCCATCGCATTGATTGGTGGCGGTACTGCAATGATCGGTGACCCCTCCGGTCGTACCGATATGCGCTCTATGATGACGAAAGAGACTATTCAGCACAATTGCGATTGCTTTAAGAAGCAGATGGAACGCTTTATCGAGTTTGGTGAGGATAAGGCACAGATGGTTAACAATGCCGATTGGCTGTTGGATCTGAACTATGTAGATGTTCTCCGTGAAGTGGGTGCATGCTTCTCCGTTAACAATATGCTCCGTGCTGAGTGCTACAAACAGCGTATGGAGAAGGGTCTTTCTTTCCTGGAATTTAACTACATGATCATGCAGTCCTACGACTTCTACTACCTGTACCAGAACTACGGCTGCAATATGCAGTTTGGCGGTAATGACCAGTGGAGCAACATGTTGGGTGGTACCGAACTGATCCGGCGTAAGCTGCAGAAAGACGCACATGCTATGACCATTACTTTGCTGCTGAACTCCGAGGGAAAGAAGATGGGCAAGACTGCTTCCGGCGCTGTGTGGCTGGATCCCAATAAGACGACTCCCTTTGATTTCTATCAGTACTGGCGTAATGTTGAGGACGCCGATGTTCTCAAGTGTATCCGTATGCTGACATTCCTGCCCCTGGAGCAGATCGATGCAATGTCCGATTGGAAGGACGCACAGCTGAATACCGCCAAGGAGATCCTTGCATACGAATTGACGAAGCTTGTTCACGGTGAGGAAGAGGCAGAGAAGGCACAGGCAGCGGCTAAGGCTCTGTTTGCTGGTGGCGGTGATGCGAATATGCCTACCACTGAAATCGCCACAGACAAGCTGACAGAC
>JAFYPO010000013.1 GCA_017547505.1 Oscillospiraceae bacterium
GAACTTGGCCTTGACGTCCTCCTCGCCCAGGCCCACCATCTGGAAGGCCTTGACCATGATCTCGGGGTCATGGTTACGGACAGCGCCGGAAGCGCTCTCGTAGCCGTTGACGACCAAGTCGTACTGGTTGGCGTTGATAGCCAGCAGCTTCTCGGTATCGCCCTCAGCAGCCAGCAAAGCTTCCATACCGCCCTGGGGCATGGAGAAGGGGTTGTGGCAGAATTCCAGTTCACCGGACTCCTCGCCCATTTCGTACATGGGGAAGTCAACGATCCAGCAGCAAGCGTACTGCTCTTCGTCGAAGTGGCCGGGGATACGCTTACCCATCATGGTACGGATTACGCCGGCGGTCTTCTGAGCTGCCAGCTTCTTGCCGGCTGCCATGCAGACGAAGCTGCCGGGCTTCAGGTTCAGCTTTTCGGTCAGCGCTGCCTTCTGCTCTGTCAGGAACTTAGAGACGCCGCCGGTCAGCTCGCCGTTCTCGTCCACCTTGAACCAGCAAGCCTTATTGCCGGTCTGGACTTCCACATCGTTTAAGAGCTTATCAATCCACTTACGACCCTCTGCGAAGTTATCAACAGCAACAGCCTTCACAACAGCATTCTGGAAAGGACCAAACTCACAGCCGGCAACCGCCTCGGTGATATCCTGGACCTCCAGGTCGATACGCAGGTCGGGCTTATCGGAGCCGTAACGCTCCATAGCCTCATTGAAGCCGATGCGCTTGAAGGGATAAGAAGAAACACGCTCATACTTGCCGTACTTGCAGAAGATGGGCTGCAGCACCTCTTCCAGGGTGGACAGCACGTCGTCCTGGGTAGCAAATGCCATTTCCATATCCAGCTGGTAGAACTCGCCGGGAGTACGGTCAGCGCGGGCGTCCTCATCACGGAAGCAGGGTGCGATCTGGAAATAACGGTCAAAGCCGGAGGTCATCAACAGCTGCTTGAACTGCTGAGGAGCCTGGGGCAGTGCGTAGAACTTGCCGGGGTGGTTACGGGCAGGCACCAGGTAGTCACGAGCGCCTTCGGGAGAAGATGCGGTCAGAATAGGCGTGGTGATCTCCAGGAAGCCATGCTCGGTCATAGCGGCGCGGATCGCGGCAACGACCTGGCAGCGCAAAATGATATTCTGCTTCACAGCAGGGTTACGCAGGTCCAGGTAACGATACTTCAGACGGACATTCTCGTCTGCATCACGGGACTTGTTGATCTCGAAGGGCAGCTGGTTATGACGGCAGCGACCCAGGATCTTGATCTCGGTGGGAACGACCTCGATCTCACCGGTGACCTGCTTGGGGTTCTTGCTCTCACGCTCACGAACCTGGCCTGTCACCTGAATGGTGGTCTCCTTATTGATGCCCTTGATAATGCGCATCATCTCTTCGGTCTCCACCACGATCTGGGTAGTGCCGTAGTAGTCACGCAGGACAATAAAAGCAAAGTTTGCGCCCACTTCACGGACGTTTTCCATAAAACCTGCCAGGGTCACAGTCTGACCGGCATTGGCAAGACGCAGCTCGCCACAGGTATGGGTTCTGGATTGCATCATAGGAATTCTTCCTCTCGTTCTAGAATTACAAGTTATTTTCTCATATAATCGGCAAAATGTCAATGTTTACACCGACTCTTTTCCATGATACAATCAAGAAAAACTTTTGGAGATTTTAATGGGTTATCTTTTTCTTTCCATTTGCAGCAGTGTCGGGGTCTCTTTGGTAATGCGGCTATCCGCAAAACGCGCCAAGGGCAGTCTTTGCATGCTGGCTACCAACTATCTCATGTGCCTTTTCATCGCATTATGCTTCACAGGACCGGCAAATGCCGCGCCGGCGCTGCCGGGTCTGGGACAAGCCCTGGGGTTGGGCGCTGTGAACGGCATTTTGTATCTTGCCTCCTTTGTGATCTATCAGCGCTCGGTTGCGCGAAACGGCATTGTGCTGTCCTCCACCTTTATGAAATTGGGACTTTTGGTTCCCATCGCTGTTTCCGTGATCTGGGAACTGCCGACAATCGTGCAGATCGTTGGTTTTTTGATCGCGCTTGTCGGTATCGTTTTTATCTCCGGCAGCAAGGAGGACAGCGCCCGCTTCTCCCCCGGTTTGATACTGCTGCTGGTACTGGGCGGCGGTGCCAATGCCATGAGTGAGGTATTTGAGGAGGTTGGCAACAAGAACTTGTCCTCCCAATTCCTTTTATATACTTTCGGCGCAGCACTTGTACTGTGTGTGCTTTTGGCGCTTTTCAAAAAAGAACAACCCAACCGCTATTCCCTCTTTTACGGTTTTCTCATTGGCATTCCCAACTACTTTTCCGCAAGATTTTTGCTGCTGAGTCTGCAGTCCGTACCTGCTATGATCGCCCACCCCACCTACAGTGCGGTATCGGTTGCAGTTGTGGCTGTCTTGGGTGTCTGTGCTTTTCATGAGCGCCTTTCCAAAAAACAATGGACGGCTATGGCACTGATCCTGCTTTCGCTGATTTTACTAAATTTATAAGATTTTTCAGAAAAAACCGCCTGCTGAGGTGGTTTTTTCTTATGGTTAAAAAGGTTTTTAATTTACAAGATTTACATTTTGAACAAATTTAACGAATTTTGCACTTTTTTTATGTGAATAGTATGAAAATATGAAAAAACCTCAATTTTTTCATTGATTTTGGGTCTATTTTGGAATACAATATGTAACAGCGCTATCAAGGAAAAAGTTCGGAGGTTGCCGGTATGCTGAATATTGTATTGGTAGAGCCGGAGATCCCGCAAAATTGCGGAAATATTGCAAGAACCTGTGCCGCCACCGGTGCAAGGCTGCATTTGATCCGCCCTTTGGGGTTTGATATTTCCGACAAAGCGGTGAAGCGGGCCGGTCTGGATTACTGGCATTTGGTGGAAGTCAAAGATTACGAAAATCTCGACGAGTTCTTCCGACAAAACGACGTGCAACAGATGTGGTGTCTTTCCACAAAAGCACCTAAAAGCTACACCGAAGCAAAATTCGAAGATAATTGCTACCTCTTCTTCGGAAAGGAAACCAAAGGTCTTCCCGAAGACTTTTTGGAAGCGCACAGAGAATCCTGTATCCGCCTGCCCATGCGGGAGGAAGCAAGAAGTCTCAATTTGAGCAACAGCGTAGCCATTACAGTCTACGAAGCGCTCAGACAGCTGGATTTTCCCGGCTTGCAAGATTATGGAAATATGCGGGGATAACCCCGGTAATGGAGGAATAACAATGAACTACAACAAGAAGTCTATTGAAGACATTGAAGTAGCCGGCAAGCGCGTTCTGTGCCGCTGCGACTTCAACGTTCCCACCAAGGAAGGTAAGATCACTTCCGACAAGCGTATCGTTGCTGCTATGCCCACCATCAAGTACCTGGTGGAAAAGGGTGCTAAGGTCATTCTGTGCTCCCACATGGGTAAGCCCAAGGGTGAGTGGAAGCCCGAGCTGAGCCTGAAAATCGTGGCTGACCGCCTGTCCGAGCTGCTGGGCAAGGAAGTCATCATGGCTGCTGACGTTGCCGGCGAGGACTCCAAGGCTAAGGCTGCCGCTCTGAAGGACGGCGACGTGATGCTGCTGGAGAACACCCGTTACATCAAGGGTGAGACCAAGAACGACCCCGAACTTTCTAAGGCTCTGGCTGATCTGGCCGACATCTTTGTCAACGACGCTTTCGGTACCGCTCACCGTGCGCACTCCTCTACTGCCGGTGTTGCTGACTACCTGCCTGCTGTTTCCGGTTACCTGGTACAGAAGGAAGTTGCTATCATGGGCAAGGCTC
>JAFYPO010000002.1 GCA_017547505.1 Oscillospiraceae bacterium
ACCTTCACCACCGATGAGAGCTGGGATATCTATACCACCGAAACCTTGTACTGTGAACTGTACGACGGCCAGAAGGTAGATTTTACCAAAGAGATCCGCTTTGTGGGTAAAGCACAGATGACCGAGCAGCCTGTTCCCAGCCTTCTGCCTCAGAAGGGTGAGGACATCGTGGAGCGGGAGACCGTTCTGCCTGTGAAGCTGATTAAGACCCCCAAGGGCGAGACCGTCATTGACTTTGGTCAGAATCTGGCCGGTTATGTGGAGTTTAAAGTCAAGGGCAACCCCGGTGATGTTGTCGCCTTCAGCTATGGCGAGGTTCTGGACAGCGACGGCAATTTCTATAATGCCAACTACCGCACCGCAATCAACGAAACCACCTATATCCTGGACGGCCAGGAGCGGGTTCTGAAGCCAAGCCTTACCTTCCAGGGCTTCCGATTTGTCCGTGTGGACAGCTTCCCCGGTGATGTGAATTTGGACGATTTCTGTGCCAAGGTCATCTACTCCGACATGAAGCGGGTAGGCGATTTCTCTTGCGACAATGAGAAACTGAATCAGCTATACTCCAATGTGATCTGGGGTCAGCGGGGCAACTACATCGACATTCCCACCGACTGCCCCCAGCGTGACGAGCGTATCGGTTGGACCGGTGACACCCAGGTGTTCTGCCGCACCGCAACACTGAACTACGATGTGGAAAAATTCTTCCGGAAGTGGCTCTATGACATGGGTCAGAACCAAGGCAAAGACGGCGCGATCTACGGTGTCATTCCCACCTTCTACTACACCGGTAAGGTGTCCACCGCATGGGCAGATGCCGCAACGGTTTGTCCTTGGGAGATGTACAGAGCCTACGGCGATCTGGAGGATCTGCGTGAGCGCTATCCCATGATGAACAAGTGGGTAGAGTACATGCATGATTACGGCGAGGACGAGTTCCTCTGGGTCGGCGCCAAGCACTACGGCGACTGGCTTGCCATGGATGCCGGCGAGGACTACTACATGGGCGCTACCCAGACCGATTTCATTGCCAGCGCTTATTTCTACTACTCTACCACCCTTACCATCAAGGCCGGCAAGGCTTTGGGCGAGGATACCACCCAGCTGGAAGCACTACAGGCGAATATCCGCAAGACATTCCGGGAAACTTTCATGGAAAACGGCATGCCCAAGTTGTACATGAAGGGCGACGCCCTCCCTGAAAACCGCAAAGGTCAGATGGACCGCCCCGTGAAGGCCATCACCCAGACCTCTCTCTTGCTGATTCTGCACTTTGGTCTGTACGAAGAGCATGAAAAGGCGGCTCTTGTGGACAAGCTGGTGGAACTGATTGAAGAGTTCGGCGGCCGAATGTCCACCGGCTTCGTGGGTACACCCCTCATTCTGCGTGTTCTGTCCGACAACGGCAGAGCCGATGTGGCATTTAACCTGCTGCTGCAGGAGAAGAATCCCTCCTGGCTTTTCTCCGTGAACCAGGGCGCGACCACCATGTGGGAGCACTGGAACAGCCAGAAGGAAGACGGCAGCTTCTGGTCCACCGACATGAACTCCTTCAACCACTATGCCTACGGCGCGGTGTATGACTGGATGTTCGGCGATATGGTGGGTCTGACCGTTTCCGAAGACGGTGTCGGCTATGAGCGAATTACTTACAAGCCCCATACCGATAAGCGCATTGGCTTTGCCCAGGCTTCTTTGGAAACCAAGCAGGGTTATCTGGCCGCTTCCTGGAAGTACCTGCCCGACGGTACGATCCGCTACGAGCTGACACTGCCTGCAACCACCACCGCTGTGGTCACCATTCCCGGTCTGCCGGAGAGAACCCTCACCGGCGGCAGCTACGTATTCTACTCCAAGTAAATAAAAAGCCTCCCCTGTGTAAGGGGAGGTGGCAAAAATCTTTGATTTTTGTCGGAGGGGTTGTTACAATCCCCCAGTCTTTTTGTTTTGCAAAAATCCAGCCCCCTTTACACAAGGGGGCCTTTTTTATGTTTTCTTAATGAAT
This sequence comes from Oscillospiraceae bacterium, assembly GCA_017547505.1. Classification (GTDB taxonomy): domain Bacteria; phylum Bacillota; class Clostridia; order Oscillospirales; family Oscillospiraceae; genus Faecousia. The sequence goes on from JAFYPO010000002.1 coordinate 2,006, forward strand.
TTTTCCTTACACCGGGGGCAGGTGATGGCGATTTTACCTTTGCCTCTGGGAACACGCACGGTCTGGCGGCAGCGGGGGCAGTTATAATGACGATGCTCTCTGTCTTTGATTCTGTCCACCCAACCCAGAAACTTTCTGTTTTCCTGGTACCGCTGATAGGTGTTGCGGGACAGACCCCGGAAAATTGCCCAGAACATCAACACATAGGACAAAGTGCTGAAAATCAGCTTTACCACAGCGCCGGGAATCAACATTCCCAAAATACAGGCGCCTACGCCGCACCACAGGATCGTCATGTTCAATTTATCATTGCCGTAGCGGCCCTGCATAAATCGGCGGAACCAATTTCTCATAGGTTTTGCTCCTTAATCGTTATAGTCCTATTATAATAAAAAACACCGGGTTTTCAACCCGGTGTTTTTATAATTTACGGAATGTTTAGATTTTGCTTTTTTCGTCTTCCACAGGCAGTGCAGAAATCACCGGCGTACCGTCCCGGTTAAGAAGGGGTGTCAAGCCGCCGCTGTAACCGCCGGATACCCACAGATAGTTGACGCCGGTCTGCTTATCTACCAAAATTTGTACGCTGCCCATATCCTGGGAAAAGATTTTCACAAATCTCTTTTCTTTTTTTGCCATGGATTACTCCTTGGTGCCTTCCACCAGACCGTTTGCCAGACCTACCAGACCCTGCATCTCGGAGGGGATAATGATCTTGGTAGCCTTGCCGTCTGCCACCTTCTCCATGGCCTGGATTGCCTTGAGTTTAATTACCTGGTCGTTGGGGGACTGTTCGTTCAGCATGGCCATGGAGTCAGCCAGCGCCTTCTGGACAGCCAAAATAGCCTGGGCTTCGCCCTCTGCCTTCAAAATAGCTGCCTGCTTCTCTGCATCAGCGCGCAAAATTGCGGATTCCTTTTCGCCTTCGGCGATCAGAATTGCAGACTTCTTCTGGCCTTCTGCCTGCAGAATTGCCTGACGGCGGTCACGCTCGGCCTTCATCTGCTTTTCCATGGAGCTCTGGATATCGGCGGGGGGCAGAATGTTCTTCAGCTCCACACGGTTGACCTTGATACCCCAGGGATCGGTTGCTTCGTCCAGAATAGAACGCATCTTGGTATTGATAATATCACGGGAAGTCAGGGTCTGGTCCAATTCCAGATCGCCGATGATATTACGCAGGGTCGTTGCTGTCAAAGTTTCCATAGCAGCCATGGGGTGCTCCACACCGTATGCGTACAGCTTGGGATCGGTGATCTGGAAGTACACAACGGTATCGATCTGCATGGTGACATTATCCTTGGTAATCACAGGCTGGGGAGGATAATCATGAACCTGCTCCTTCAGAGAGACCCGGCGGGAGATCCGGTCAATGAAGGGGATCTTGAAATGCAGACCTACGCCCCAGACTGCCTGGAATGCGCCCAGGCGCTCGATAACGTATGCATGCGACTGCTGCACCACAGCGATATTTGCGATAATAATGATTGCAAAAAGAACAACTACTCCAATAATAAACGGCATACTTACTACCTCCTTTTATTTGTCGGCGGGTGTGACGAAAACCTTTACGCCCTCCACCCGATCAACTTTTACGATCATACCTTCTTCTATGGGTTCGTTTTCCGTGCTTCTGGCGCTCCATTCCATGCCGCTCAGTTTTACACGACCGGTCCCCTGTACATTGTCGATTGCTTCCAGTACAGGACCTGTCTTACCGATGACAGCATCTACATTGGTTTTTACCAGCTTGGGTGTGATGTACTTGCGCACCACAGGCCGCAAACTTGCCAGCAGCAATACGGAAACTGCCACAAACAGAACGACCTGCAGCCAGATCTCACCACCCAAAATAGCGGTAACCATAGCCGCCAGAGAACCGGCCGCAAACCAGATACTTACAAGGCTCACGGTAGACGATTCTATTGCCAGAAAGACCACGATCAAAACAAACCACAAAACTGCAGCCCAAACCATAAAACGGTCCTCTCCTTTCCTGTTGGTCTTCTACTATTATGATACCAAAGGGAAATTTAACCGTCAATTCCTATTTTGTTCATATTTTCACCAATAACACTTGCGTCCCAAGGAAAATTGATATATAATTACAATGTAAAAATATGGGCCAATGCCCAATAAATTGGAGGAATGTCATCATGTTTAATGCAATGATCGAGACCCTGAAGGCCAATCCCCGCAAGATCGTCTTCACCGAAGGCCACGATGCCCGTATCCTGGAAGCAACTGCTCGTTTGAATGAGGAGAAGTTTTTGACCCCCATTCTGGTGGGTAATGTGGAAGAAGTCAAGGCAAATGCAGCCAAGGGCGGCTTCAACATTGAGGGTGTAGAAATTCTGGATCCCGCTACCTATGAAGGCATGGACGCTATGATCGAGAAGATGGTAGAGCTGCGTAAGGGCAAGATGTCCGCTGAGGACTGCAAGGCTGCTCTTGCAAAGGGTAACTACTTCGGCACCATGCTGGTGAAGATGGGCTATGCGGACGCTCTGCTGGGCGGCGCTACTTACTCCACCGCTGATACCGTTCGTCCCGCTCTGCAGATCGTTAAGACCAAGCCCGGCAGCCACCTGGTTTCTTCCTGCTTCATCATGGTTCGCGGCGAAGAGAAACTGGCTATGGGTGACTGCGCTATCAACCTGGGCTACGAAGATCGTCTGGACAAGGAAGGCAATGTTGTCCTGTCTGCTGCACAGCAGCTGGCTGAGGTGGCTATCGACACCGCTAACACCGCTAAGGTCTTTGGCATTGATCCCAAGGTTGCTATGCTGTCCTTCTCCACCAACGGTTCCGGCAAGGGCGGCACTGTGAAGCTTAGCAACGAGGCTACCAAGGTTGCTAAGGAAATGGCTCCTGATCTGGCTATTGACGGCGAAATGCAGTTTGACGCAGCCGTTGCTCCCGAGGTTGGCCAGCTGAAGTTCCCCGGCTCTCCTGTTGCAGGTTACGCCAATACCTTCATCTTCCCCACCATCGAAGCCGGCAATATTGGCTACAAGATCGCACAGCGTCTGGGCGGTTACGAAGCTCTGGGCCCCATTCTGCAGGGTCTGGCAGCACCCATCAACGACCTGTCCCGCGGCTGCAATGCTGAGGAAGTTTACAAGATGGCAATCATCACTGCCGCAATGGTGTAATTTCATAAAATTTTACCCGTTTCCGGGGCGTTTTCACGCCCCGGATTTTTTTATTTTTCTTCCCTCGCAAAATTCCTGAAAAAACGAGTATTTCCGCCATATTTTTTATCCACAAGCTTGTGGAAAAAAACCTTGTTTTTTTGGTTGAAATGTGGTAAAATTTAGGTTGAGAAAATATCGCCCATTTTTCCCCGATTTTTTGCTTTTTGGGCGGCTGATATAGAGGAAAGGAGCCGCATTTTATGTATTCTTCTGCTTATGTTTGGGCTAAAGTTCTGAGCCATATGGAGGAGCGCCTGACACCCATTACCGTATCTGCATGGTTTGACGATGCAGAGGTGGTGGAATTGACCGAGGACCAGCTGATTTTGTATTCTCCCTCCGACCTTCGCCGGAGTATTATCAGCACCAAGGGTGCTCAGTATATCCATGATGCCCTGAAGGAGATCTTCAATTCCGAAGCCAAACTGGTGGTTTTCGGTGATAAAGAGCTGGAAGCGCACAAGACAAAGGAAAAGCGAACAACTTCCATGGATTTTAATCCCCAGTTCTCCTTTGACAGCTTTGTGGTGGGTCCTTCCAATGAATTTACCTACAGCGCTGCTTTGGCGGTCACGGAAAATCCCGGTTATGCATACAACCCCCTGTTTATCTACGGACCTCCCGGTGTGGGCAAGACCCACCTTCTGTACGCAATCGCCAACAGCACCCGGGCAAAAAATCCCGATGCCAATATTGTCTATATCAAAGGCGACCAGTTCACCAACGAACTGATCAATGCCATTCAAATCGGTAAGGGTAATAAAAACGAATTCCGCAGCAAGTACCGGGAAGCCGATCTTTTCCTGATGGACGATATCCAGTTCATTGCCGGTAAAGAATCTACCCAGGAAGAATTCTTCCATACCTTCAATACCCTGTATGAAAATCACAAACAGATCGTTTTGACCTCTGACCGGAAGCCCAGCGATATGCTGACACTGGAAGCCAGACTGGAATCCCGTTTCAGCTGGGGTCTGATCGCCAGCATCAATGCCCCGGACTATGAAACTCGTATGGCGATCATTAAAACCAAAGCCGTTTCTCTTGGTCTTGAGTTGGACGACGAGGTTTGCAACTATATCGCGGTCAATGTTACAAACAATGTCCGTCAGATCGAAGGCACGGTCAATAAAATCCTGGCTTATAAAAATATCAACAATATGCCTCTGGATCTGCCCAATGTTTCCCGGGCCATCAACGACATGTTCAAGAGCGAAGGCAATGCTCTTCCCACGCCTAACCTGATCATCAGCCATGTATGCAAGTTCTATTCCATTGACGAAGCGACCTTGCGTGGCACGCAAAGAAATAAGGCAGTTGTGGAAGCGCGTCAGGTTGCCATGTACTTGATTCAGAAAATGACAAACCTCAGCACCACAGACATCGGTAATGAGTTTAATAAAGACCACACCACCATCATGCACTCCGTAAAAAAAGTGGAAATGTCTCTGAAAGACGGCGATGTGCAACTGCAGAACCACATAAAGGACATCACAGCCAATATCAACGCAGGTCTTTAATTTTCCACAAGGCTTGTGGAATGTGTAAAACTTTTCTGTGGAAAAGACAACACAAAAAAACAGCCTTCTTTCCCTGTGTATAACTTCTGTAATTTATCGACAACCCTTGTGGAAAAAAATCTGTTGAACCCGTAAGAAAAAACAGACTTTTCCACAGTTTCCTGTTCCCCTACTGCTATTACTACCTAACTTATAACAAATATATATATTATCTTATCTTTTTCAGAAATGAGGTTTTTGCTATGCGTTTTACCTGTGAAAAAAGTATGCTCCTGACCGGTCTTAATATTACCGGCAGAACTGTGGCACAAAAGAGTGTTCTTTCCTCTATCGAGGGTATTTTGTGCCAGGCCGATGACGGCATTTCCCTGACCGGTTTTAATATGGAAACTGCCATCACCTATAAGATCGAAGCAGAGGTGAGCAATGTTGGCGCTTGCGTGCTGCCTGCAAAGCTCTTTGGCGATATTGTCCGTCGTCTGCCTGAGGGTCCTGTGACTGTTTTGGTAGACGAGAACTATAAGGTTTCCATTCGCGCAGGTTACGCATCTTTCTCTATTTCTGCAGAGTCTGCTGACGATTATCCCGAACTGCCTGATGTAGGCAGCGGCAGAAGCGTCCGGATCCCTCAGGAAGCATTGAAGGATCTCATCGGCGGCACCATCTTCTCTGTCTCTGAAAACCAGGGTCGTCCTGTTCATACCGGCGTAAAGTTTGAGGTGGAGGACGATAAGATCTCCGCAATCGCTGTGGACGGTTTCCGTCTGGCGCGCCGTACTTACCACACTGAGGACGCAACCGGTATGAAGCTTTCCTTCGTTGTACCTGCGCAGGGTTTGAAGGAAGTAGAAAAGATCCTTTCCGATACCGATGAAGAAGCAGCGTTCACTCTGGGTGCAAAGCATATCATGTTCAGCATCGGTGAAGCTACTTTGATTTGCCGCTTGCTGGACGGTGAGTTCCTGGATTGGCGTCGTGTGGTGCCTACCAACTGTCCCATTCAGCTGACCGCCAATGTGGCAGAGCTGACCTCTTCTATTGAGCGTGTGGGTCTGATCGTTTCTGAAAAGTATAAGAGCCCTGTGCGTTGCATGTTCTCCAACCAGGTTCTGTTGCTGAGAACCAATACCACCATCGGTGCTGCAGAAGACCGTTGCTCCATTATCGGTAACGGTAAGGAACTGGAGATTGGCTTTAATGTCCGTTATCTGGCAGATGCCCTGCGCGCTGTTCCCAGTGAGGAAGTGACTCTGGAGCTGACCAACGGCCTGAGCCCCATTGTAATGACCCCTGTAGACGACAAGCACGATTTCAGCTACATGGTCCTGCCTGTGCGTATTTCCACCTAATTTGAGGTAGTTATGAAAGTTACTGTAAAGAAAAGGGATAATTCTGTTCCTGTTGTGATCGGTACCGAATTTATCAAGCTGGAAGCAGCGCTGAAATTTGCCAATGCCACGGAGTCCGGCGGCATGGCAAAGGCTGTGATTCAGGAAGGCTTGGTGAAGGTAAACGGCGAAACCTGCACTATGCGTGGCAAGAAGCTGTATCCCGGTGACAAAGTGGAATTTGAAAATATTACCTATTTGATTTGTATCCATGAATCTAATTGATATTCAATTGACAGATTTCCGGAATTATCGGGATCTGACTTTGGGGTTTGATCCCGGGGTAAATCTCATTGTGGGAGATAATGCCCAGGGAAAAACAAACCTTCTGGACGCCATTATCTATATGGGCGCCGGAAAAAGCTTCCGTACGCAGAAAAGCGCGGAACTGGTGCGGCTCGGTGCAGAATTTGCCGATGTCTCCGGAAATGTATTTTCTCAGGAGAGAAAGCAAAGTTTGCGTTGGGTGCTGTTTCCTGCGGGAAGACCCCGGCAACTGTATCTCAATGGCGTAAAAAAGAAAACTGCTGCTGACATTGCCGGTGTGCTGCACACGGTGCTGTTCTGTCCTGAGGATCTCATGGTTCTCAAGAACGGCGCATCTGCCAGAAGAAGACTTTGCGACCAAAATCTTTCCCAGCTGCGTCCCAATTATGAGGCCGCGTTGACGGAATATAACCGGATTTTGGAGCAAAAGAGTCACATTCTCAAAGATAGGTATGAAAATCCTGCTGTTTTGCAGATTTTGCCGGAGTATAATACCCGGCTGTGTCAGGTAGGCGCGCTGATCATCTCTTACAGAGCCAGATATTTTAAGGCTTTGGGAGAAAAGGCAAAGATCTACCATGAACTGTTTTCCGGTGGCAGTGAACAGTTCCATTTGGAATATAAGACAGTTTCTACCGTTACCGATCCTTTTGCATCTACGGAGGTTTTGGTAGGACAGCTGCAGGAGCATCTTTGCTCCCATGAGCGGGCAGAGCTGGAAAGCGCTTTATGCCTGACCGGCCCCCATAAAGATGATTTTGATATTACCCTTTCGGGTATGTCCGTCAAATCCTTCGGTTCTCAAGGTCAGGTGCGTACCGGCACCATCAGCCTGAAGCTGGCGCAGAGAGATTTGATGGCCAGCCAGACCGGAGAATTGCCGGTGCTGCTTCTGGACGATGTTCTGTCGGAACTGGATCCCGGAAGACAGGATTTTGTATTAAACCAGATCGATCAGGGCCAGGTGTTTATCACCTGTTGCGAACCCGGTCGTTTTACAAAGTTAGGAAAGACCATTACAGTGCGCCACGGCGAGATTTGTGATGGAAATGTGTGTACAAGTTTGTGAGGAGAGAGCTATGGCAGAAGAAACCAAAGTAACACAGGAGTATGGCGCGGAGCAAATTCAAGTTCTGGAAGGCTTGGAAGCTGTCCGTAAGCGCCCCGGTATGTATATCGGCTCCACATCTTCTTCCGGTCTGCACCATCTGGTGTATGAGATCGTGGATAACTCCATTGACGAGGCACTTGCCGGTTACTGTAAGCATATTACCGTTACCATTAACCCCGGTAACTCCATTACCGTTACCGATGATGGCCGTGGTATTCCTGTTGACATTCAGCAGCAGACCGGTAAGCCTGCGCTGGAAGTTGTTTTCACCGTTCTGCACGCCGGCGGTAAGTTCGGCGGTGGCGGCTATAAGGTTTCCGGCGGTCTGCACGGTGTTGGTGCGTCTGTTGTAAACGCTTTGTCCGAATGGCTCACTGCAAGAGTCTATAAAAACGGCAACATCTATGAGATGAAGTTTGCCCGGGGTCATATTACCCAGCCCATGAAGATCGTGGGAACTACCGATAAGACCGGTACAGAGGTCACCTTCCAGCCTGATCCCGAGATGTTTGATGATACAATCTACAGCTACGAGATCCTCCGTGACCGTATGCGTGAGGAAGCATTCCTCAACGCCGGTTTGTCTATTTCTATTACTGATAACCGCGGCGATGAGCCTGTTTCTCAGGTCATGTGCTATGAAGGCGGTATCCGGGAGTTTGTTACCTGGACCAACCGGCATAAGACCACCATTCATAATGATGTGATCTATATTTCCGGTAATAAGGGTGACGCATCTGCGGAAATTGCCGTGCAGTATAACGACAGTTATAACGAGTCTTTGCAGTCCTTTGCCAATGATGTGCGCACTCCCGAAGGCGGTATGCATGAGACCGGCTTTAAGACCGCGCTGACCAGAGTGCTCAATAACTACGGCACAAAGTGCGGCATTATCAAGGGTGATGAAAAAGTTTCCGGCGAGGACTGCCGTGAAGGTATTACCGCAATTATTTCCGTGAAGCTGACCGACGCCCAGTTTGAAGGTCAAACTAAGGCAAAGCTGGGTAACGCCTATATCCGTACCCTGGTGGAGCAGGTGGTTGGCGATCAGCTGGCAACCTATTTTGAAGAACACCCTGCCACCGCTAAGATCATTCTGGAAAAGGCACTCATGGCAAACCGTGCAAGAGAAGCTGCCCGGAAAGCAAGAGAAAATGCCCGCCGCAAGACCGGTCTGGAATCCGGCGGTATGCCCGATAAGCTGAAAGATTGCAATGAGCGTGACCCCGCTCTTTGCGAGATCTACATCGTCGAGGGTGACTCCGCTGCCGGCTCTGCCAACCAGGGCCGTGACTCCCGGTTCCAGGCCATCCTGCCCATGTGGGGCAAGATGCTGAACGTGGAAAAGGCACGAGTGGACCGGATCTACGGCAACGACAAGCTGTCTCCTCTGATCTCCGCCCTGGGCGGCGGCATCGGCGAGGACTTCGACATCGAAAAGCTCCGCTACC